>JAZTXA010000031.1:0-8623 GCA_045636245.1 Eubacteriales bacterium
CTGAGGTTGTAAGCACAGGTACGTGCGGTGCAAGTCTTACATGGACGCTTTACAAGGGAAATATACTTGAAATAAGCGGAAGCGGAGATATGGATCCCTCGTATACTGCGGCTAAAAATTATCCGTGGCACCAGAAACGTGACGTTATAAAGCAGATAATAATCGGTGATGAAGTAACAAGCATCGGCGACTATGCTTTCAATGAATGTATAAAAGTAACATCGGTAAAGCTCGGTGCGAATGTGAAAAAAATCGGCACGGCAGGTTTTGCGCTTTGCGAAAAGCTTGAAAGCGTTACGGTGAATGATAAGCTCGTCAGTATGAGTGGTTCTGCTTTCGATAACTGCCCCATGCTTAAATCATTTGCTTTTCCTGATACGCTTGTCAATGTTGACGGGCCGTATTTCTGCGGATGTATGTCACTTACATCGATAACGGTCGGGGAAAATAACCCTGTATATTCGAGTGATGAAAACGGTGTTCTTTATAATAAAGATAAAACAACGCTTATCCGTTACCCCGCAATGGGACAAAAAACGGAGTTTGTTGTTCCGGAAAGTGTCACATCGATTGAAAGATATGCATTCTGGGATTCAACCACGCTTAAATCGATCGATATCCACGACGGTGTCCGGACTATAGGCGAATATGCATTTTCCTGCTGTACGGCGCTTGAATCTGTAACGCTCGGTGACGGTATTGAGATGCTTGACCAATATGTATTTTACGGTTGTTCAGCGCTTACCGAAATAACAATACCGGATACGGTAACAAGTATCGGTATACATGCATTTGAAAACTGTAAAGCACTTCGCAATATAATTATTCCCGACATGGTTGCAAAGATAGAACAGTGGGCATTCGGGAACTGCGGAAGTCTTGAGTCGGCGGTAATAGGTAAGGGAATTAAAACAATTCCCAAGCGCGCTTTTGCCGATTGCACCAATCTTACATCACTTACAATAGGCGAAAATGTCGAAACTATAGAAGAGGGCGCGTTTGAATACTGTGAATCCCTTGAAACCGTTACCATTCCCGAAAGCGTTAAAAGTATAGGCGACGAAGTATTTAAATATTGTATAGGTCTTAAATCAATAGAAATTCCCGACAGCGTAACAAATATTGGTACAGGTGTGTTTTATACTTGTACAAGCCTTGAATCAGTAACACTTGGAACAGGAATAGATACAATAAGCTATGAAATGTTTTACAATTGTTCTGCGTTGAAAAATGTAACATTCGGAAGTAACATCAAGGTGATAGATGTCATGTCATTTGCGATGTGTTCCGGGCTTGAATCGATATATATTCCCGACGGAGTTGAGGCAATAAATGCATACGCATTCAATAACTGCACAAGCCTTAAAGAAATAAATGTTTCCGAAAGCAATAAGAACTTTTCAAGTGATGAGCACGGTGTTCTGTTTGATAAATATATGGAAATGCTTATCCTGTATCCTGTTGGCAAAACAGAAGAATCGTATACGGTTCCATACAGTGTTTATGATATAGCTACGGATGCATTTTACGGCTGTGATACACTTAAAACAGTGATATTCGGTGAAAATGTTGAAATTATCGGTGCATGGGCATTCGGATATTGCACGAATCTTGAGGTAATTCAGTTCGATGAGTGGATCTGCGATATTGGTGCTTATACATTCTACGGATGTGAATCGCTTATGTATGTATACTATTCGTCAACAGAGAGTAGATGGAACAGAGTCGCCATTGAAGACGGTAATGATTCGCTTTTAAATGCACGTATCCGATTGAATACTTTTTCACCGGTATTTCCCGGTGAACCTGAAATTCCGGCATTTGCGCCGAGTGTTGAAGCGGGACAGACTATATCAGATCTTAAAACATTACATTCACAACACGATGCGTATGTGTTTGATTTTGATGGCAAGACAATACTTTCTGACAGCGCAACGGTAAAAACGGGCTGTACTTTAGTGATAGTCGAGAATGATGAGATCGTGGAAAACAGCTATGTCATTGTAGAAGGTGACGGAACAGGCGACGGTGTTGTTAATGGAAAAGACCTCATAAGGCTTAAAAAGCAAATGCTTGAGGGTAATGCCGTTAAACATGAAGAATTTGTCGACTATAACGGCGACGGTCAAATCAACGAATCTGATGCAGAATATCTTGTTGATTTCATAAAATAAAAAACGGTAAAATATCGGGCAGACTCGAATTATACACTGAGTCTGCCCGATGTTTTACTTGTGTTATTAAAACAGACCTTGTTTTGTACAAGGTCTGTTTTTGAAGTTTTTTAGTCAATCTTTGATGTTGCCTTTTCGTTTACTGTTACTGTGTGCTTCTTAGCGAGTTCTTCGTAATATGCATCGTAATCAGCTTCTCTCTTGTCACTATCAACAGCAACCTTCCAGGATTCCATGCCCTTTCCTTCGATAAAGAATGCGGCATATACACCCTTTTCTTCATCTTCGAATACTTTGACATCGCCTGCCTTTGTGCCTTCTGCAAATGCCCAATCGTCAAAACCTGTGATACCGAGCTGAGCGTCTACGCTGTTCTTGTCGATATTTTCCATAAAGTCACTTGCGTATACGTACTTATCTTCTGCAAATTCATCTGCAATAGCAACGAATGCTTCGCTTGTCTTGTCTGATTTTGCATTGAATTCATCGATCTTAGCCTGAACAGCTGCCGCTGTTTCCTTCATAACTTCCTCGGAAGTCTGTGTGGATGTTGCTGTGTAATTGTCAGCACTCAAAGTGATTGCATAGAAGTTAACAGTGTTATATTCGTGTCTTGCGGGAAGTGAAAGCACCTGATATACCTTGTAGCTGTCTGTGCTTTCAACAAGCTTTGTTGCTTTGATTTCGGGAGCTTTTTCGGCATAGAGCCATTCGCTGAAATCATCATCCTTTGTATAAACGCCGTTTTCAGTAAGAACCTTGTCCTTAAGTTCCTGCTTCTTTTCTTCTTCGGTCTTTTCTTTTTCTTCTTTCTTGTCAGTTGATGAAGAGCTTGCAGAGGTTTCAGCAGAAGTTTCTTTGCTTTCGTCCTTTGCTTCTTCCTTCTTTTCTTCTTCAAGCTTCTTCTCATACTCGTAAACAGCGTCTACGAAATCCTTGCCGCCGTCGATAGCAGCCTTGATCTCTTCAGCAGCCTTCTTAGCTTCTTCGTTTGCTGCCTTCTTTTCGTCATCTGTTGCCTTGCTGTCGTAAGTAGCTGTTACTGTGTAGCTGTAGTAGTCAGCGAAGAGGTAGTTGTTCTTGTTTTCGCCGAAGTGCTTTTCGTAATCTTCATCGGTGTATTCAAAAGCATCTACTACCTGCTGTGCATATTTGCTTGCAAGTGCCTGAAGCTCAACAATGTACTGAATGTCGGATGCCTTGATACCCTTGGAGCCGTACATCTGACCAACGGAAACACCCTGTTCTTTTGCATACTTCTTCATTTCATCAACTTGATCTTTGATGTCCTTGAGTTCATCATCTGTAAGAGAAACATTGTTTGCCTTTGCTTCTTCGCAGATAACAAGACATTTTGAAAGATCGTTAATTGATGATTCGAGGAAGTAATCGAGCCATGACTGTTCAGAAGATCCCCAATACATCTGCTGGCTGAGGGGCTTTGATGTGTCAAATCCCGCACTCTGCGCGTAACCGTACTGAGAATATGTGCTGTATTCCTGGTTGTACTTGTAGTAAACCATGTACGTCAAATGAGCGTTATTGAATTTGAAGTTTTCAGACTCAATAGCCGTTGTTGTGTGCATTGTGATGTAATCAGCAATACCTGTAGGCTTGATGATTGCAAGAAGCGCACCGAAAACGAGTACAACCGCAATGAAAATTGCAATTACTTTGTACCAGATATCGGACTTTGAAGCGCCCGCACTGGTTGCTTTTTTAATTTTTTCTTTTGCCATAATCTGTTCCAACCTTTTAATATAATAATCTACGTCAGTATATCACAGCTTGTCTGCAAACTGAACTGTATAATGTTGAATAAATTGTAAAATTATTTTCGGGATATCTTTTTTGCAAGGGTTTTTATGCCGTTTTCAAGCGCTGATATCAGCATATCGGCATCATCTGAGGTGTTATTCTGCGATATGCTTATTCTCACCGTGCTGTCAGCCTCATCGGGAGAAATGCCGAATGCTGTCATTGCATGGCTTGTACCGGGGTGGTTTGACGAGCAGGCAGAGCCGCTTGAAATGAACACGCCGTAAGATGACAGATGGTGAAGCATGACCTCGCTTTTGATGCCGTATACCGTCACGCTTATGACAGACGGGGAACACTTTCCTTTCGGTATATTTACCCTGACACCTTCGATATCCGACAGTTTTTCGATAATGCTGCCACGCAGGCTTTCCATATATCCGATGTTATTTGAAAAATTTTCTTTACCGTACTTGACAGCGGCGGCGAATGCGTTTATCAAAAGCGTGTTTTCTGTTCCGCTTCGCAGACCGTACTCCTGCCCGCCGCCGAAAATATGCGGGCGCACGGCACGTTTTTTCAGTGCGTTGGCACTTATATAAAGTCCCCCGACACCCTTCGGGGCGCCTATTTTATGTCCGGAAACGCTTAAAAGATCAACCCCTGTTTTTTTAACGGAAATATCCGTCTTCATAAACGCCTGCACCGCATCGGTGTGGAAGATAATATCGGGATTTTTCTTTTTACAAAGCGAACAAAGATGTTTGATGTCGTATTCGGCACCCGTTTCGTTGTTGACTGTCATCACCGACACCAAAAATGTTTTTTCGTCAACCTCGTCAAGAAGCGATGCGGCATCAACAATACCGCCGACGGTCGGTATTTTGACGAGCTTGAACCCTCTTTCCGCAAGCTCCTCGGCACAGTTTGTTACCGATGGGTGTTCGCTGTCCGTTATGATGATCTTTTTTCCGAAATTTGATTTTTTGGCATATGCCGTACCGAAAAATGCAAGATTGTTTGCTTCACTTCCGCTTCCCGTAAACACAAATTTTCCGCCGTCTTTATCACCGAGTGCATCAAGCACGGTATTTCTTGCCTTCTCAACTGCTTTTTCGGCTGTGTGACCGAGAGAATGGAGCGAGGACGGATTGCCGAATGTGTCAAAGCTTTCGATCAAAGCCTTTTTTGCCGCATCGCACAGGGGCGTTGTGGCGGAATTGTCCATGTAAATTTCTTTCATTTTATCAGTCAAGCATTCCCGTTTTTATCATAAAGCTGTTGCAGATAGAATTAAATTCTTCCGTGTGTGAATCATATTTGTCAGCCGATGCCGTGTAGGTCAGCATATATACGCTTCCGTCAAGTACACAGATAACAGAGCAGTATTTGTAAGACTGTCCCGTAAGAGAAGCCGTGTATACGTATTTACATGCATCCTTACCCGAAAGCGTCGTTTTTTCGTTCTCTGATATTACTGTAAAATTTGTAAATGACTCTGTGAAATCCTTTTTGTACGTTTCCCAATAAAGCTCAGCTGTTGTCACTGATGCATCGGGTACTGAAACACGAACTGCCGAAACGTTTGTCGGGTCAATTTCCGAAACATATGCGCATGCACTTCCCGATGATGTGTCGACCTTCCATTCCGAGGGAACGAAGAAGTTGAAATATGCCGCCTTATCCGATGCAAGCTGCATGCCCGCGGGAACCGAAACATCAATGTTGTCCGTTTGTCCGCCCGAACAGCCGAGTGTAAATATCATACAAGCCATTAGGGCTAATATTATAACCTTTTTCATTTTTTATATCCTCTCAATTTTGATTCAGCTGTGCGCGGAGTGCTTCAGCTCTCTTTTTAACAAATCCCATCATGGAGTTTTCACCGTTTTCGTCAAACTCATTCTCAAAGATATCATAGGTGTAAAACGCTTCGGTGTCGTTTTTGACATGGCTATCAATGAGTGTCTTTACAGGCTGTATATCGCTTGACAGCTTTTCAAGAAATTCCGTAAGCTTTGTTACATAGCCCATATATTCGGCAAAATAATCTGCATTCGCAAGAATATTTGAAACAAGCGGGCGAGTATTTGCCTCAACACCGAAGTAGGGACTTGAAACGTCACTGTTTATAAGCTCTGTTTTTATTGTATACGCATCTTTTCTTTGTGATGTATCCGTCCCGAATGCAAGGTTGAAGTCCCATGGGATCATCGAAAGCTTGCCGTTTTGCGAGTAAAAATAGAAGTTCTGCGCCTTCTCTCCGAGGTATGAATCTTCGTTAGCGATAACGGCATTTACAGCAGTGTATTTAAGCACGCTCGTTATATCAAGATGCTTTGAAAGCTCTGTGATATCCGATACAGATGAAAGCATATTTTTAAGGTGTGACATTGTGCCGTCGCTTCCGCTTTTTACTTCAAACGTCGTTATGTCGGAACTTATCATCGTGCTTCCGCGGTTTGCCTTGTAAAGTGTGCCGTCACAGTTTCCGTACACACGGCTTAAAAAGCTGTCGTCAACCGCTTCGACTGCAAGATAAAGACCTGCAAATTCACCGTTGATGCTCACGTTTGCAAATGTTGCAAGCGGTGCGGGCGCACCAAGCTCTGCAAGAGCCATGTACGTAAGGTACTCACGCATATAAGACGGATCATATGCCATGTTGTTCAGGCAAAGCTCATCAAGTCCGTTGAAGGTTTCATCTGTGAATTTGCCGAAATTTATCTTATATGAGAATCTTTCCTTTTGTGCCGTGCTTATGTACGTTACATTTCCTCGTGTTCTGAAGCCGATATTTTTACATTCAATACCGTCAACGGTCACATCGGCATTATAATATTCCTCTGTTTCGGGGGAGGCAAGCATTGCCGCGCGGTCGGATTGTGTCATTGTGATATTTATGTTTAAGACCTTTCCTCCGTCAAAGAAGCCGCCGTATGCGCCCGTGTAGAGGTTTTTACCCTCGTCATCGGTGACGGGTGCCTCCGTTTTTGGCGGATCGGTTTTGATTCCGAGCTGTTCTTCGAGGTTATCACACGAAAAAAACGAAAAGGTGCAAAGCACGCAAAGCGCTGTTGCCAGCGCTTTTTTAAGGTTTGTGATTGAATTTTTCTTCATATGTAAATTTCCTTTACAGATCAGTTTGTTTCGTCAGCTGCGTATGTCATGACGATGTTAAGATTGCCGTTGCGGCATCTTATCTTGTCAAGAAAGTCCTTTGTCTGTACATTGTTCTTGAGCTTGAGTCTGTATATAAGCTCAAACATCGTACCGAAATCACTTGTTTTTACCTTTGAAAGACGCCAGTGAACTGTGTCACTGTCAAGGATATCATCAAGCAGTCCTTCAAAATTGAGGTTTTCGGGTACAACAACTTTAAGCTGCATTTCACGTTTTTTCGGATAACCGAAGCCCGTTGCGGATATGATGAGCATAACGAGGATGAAAATAACGCAGAACAGTGCTGAATATCCGATATATCCTATACCGCAGCCAAGACCTATCGCAAGTGACATGAAAACGTATGAAATATCTTTTGGCGTTGCGGGTAAGCTTCTGTAACGGACGATGGAAAATGCACCTGCAAGTGTAAATGCTCTTGCATAGCTGTTGCCCACAAGCATAACGATGACCGCAACAACGGCAGGTACCATTATAAGTGATATTGAAAGTGACGTGTCATTTCCGTTTTTTCTTTGCGTCCATATGTAAACACATCCTATAAGCGCACCGAGCAGGAGCGAGGCAAAAAGTATCAGAAGCACAGACGGAAGGGTGAGAGCCTCAGATGCTATCTGTGCATTGAATATCGAATCTATTACCGAGTTTACGGAGCCGTCCGCCCCGGTTACTGTATTTGTAAGAAACATAAATATAAACCTCTTTTGTTATTTTGTTCAGGCATCATCTTCGGGTGATATTAAATATTCACCTATGGTATGCTTGCGGTACTCACGCCCGTATTTTGAAAAGCTTGTCATATAAATACCCTTTTCTGACAGTATGCGGGTAAGCCATAGCGGCACTGCACCGGGAATTTTTATTTCCATTACCATCATATCCTCGGGAATAAGTCTTTCGCCTGTGACGGGGGAGGTAAGATCAAGGTCATACCGTCTTGTCAGAATATTGAAATCAAACGTTATTCTTACATCGCCGTTATTGTTTTCGAAATATGCGCGCCTGTCATATGAAATGAACACAACGGGGAAGCACGGGTTGACTTTTCTGAAATAGTCAATTTCGTTAAGCACTTGATTTTCAAGATACTTTTCTTTTTCGGGACGTATGTTTTTGTATATGTAGTCGTTTGCTTCCTCGACTGTCATAGCCACACGTCTTTTTGTCACGATCTTACCCGTTTTTTTCTTAAGCTCAAGAAATACCCTGTCACCGGGCTTTGCCCTGTCATAGCTTCGCAAGCGCAGTTTTTCTTTGTGATAGGGTTTTGAAACGGAATGCCGTATAACGTCGTTAGTCACCGTGTCAAAATACAAATTGCAAATCCTGTACGATTTTCCGTCAAGACAGTACTTGTCGGCACTCATATACTGTTCGATCGTAGGCAACAGCTCTTCACACTGTTTTTTTGTGATCAGAAACTTTTTTTCATATCTTTTGAAGATAGATATCGCCACAGTATATTCCCCCTTTACAAGAATAGCAATTTTCATTATATATCCACAAAC
>JAZTXA010000032.1:0-6639 GCA_045636245.1 Eubacteriales bacterium
ACTTAGCGGATAAAAAACACCTTTTGAAAATTGTGTATATTTCATTTGTAAATATGTTCGAGCTTGATTTGAATTCAAGCGAAAGACTTGTATTTGCCGAGGAAATATTAAAAAACGGCGGTTTTATTTATCAGTCGGAAAAATACGGAACAAGAAGCATTACAATGGACTTTCTGCGTTTGGCAACAGACACCTTGGCAGATGCATTTTATGATAAAAAGGAAGAAGAAAAACGGGCAGAACTTTTGACGCTTGCCCAAAAATTCTCCCGCTTTAAAATTATTTTATTAAATAAGGTCAGTTGACCACATTTACAGGCGTACCGTTTTGGTACGCTTTTATGTTTTCGGCAACTGTATTTATAAGTCTTATACGTGACTGCAGCGATGCCCATGCAACGTGAGGTGTTATTGTACAGTTTTTAGCCTTCAGCAAGGGATTTCCCTCTTTCATCGGTTCAACCGTTAAAACATCAAGTGCTGCACCTGCAATCGTGCCGTTATTAAGTGCATCCGCAAGGTCAGTTTCATTTATCACACCGCCTCGCGAGGTGTTTATAAGATATGCTGTGGGCTTCATTAAAGAAAGCGTTTTTTTACATACAAGTTCACGGTTTTGATCCGTTAACGGAGCGTGAAGTGAAAGATAATCGCTTCTTTTAAAAAGCTCATCAATACTTACATACTCATAGTCGTTATCACGGACAGTCCTTGTTGTTGCAATTACGTTCATTCCGAGAACCTTTGCACACTCCGCCACTTTTCTTCCGATAGCACCCATTCCGTAAACACCGAGAGTTTTTCCGTAAAGCTCCGTAATCGGGTACGGAAAGTACGAAAATGCATACGATTTTATCCATTCACCGCTGTGGGTGGAAGCATCATATTTGTGAAGTGATGTTGCATGCGAAAGTATAAATGCCATTGTAAGCTGTGCGACCGAATACGTAGAATAGCCGGGAACATTGACAACAATGATCCCTCTTTTTTTCGCTTCATCAATGGATATATTGTTATAACCCGTTGCAAAAAGCCCGATATATTTAAGGTTTTTGCACTTATCCATAATATCCGCATCGATGATAGCCTTGTTACAAATCAAGACCTCACAATCCTTTGCGGCATCTATTATTTCTTCACGGGGCAAAATGTCGTAATACGACACCTCACCGAGTGCTTCGATGGGGGAAAAATCTATATCCCCCACCGTAAGCGTGCATTTATCAAGTACGGTTATTTTCATAAGTACCTTTGAAACTCCTCTTTCGTTATGGCAACAGCCGAATAAAATAAGAGAAATGCATACATAAGCACAGAAAGCACAAGCGAAACGATAACGAGTATATTATTATATAACAGTGCCGCCTCGCCGTTAAAAGCAGAATTTGCACAGACAAACATCATAAGCATCGCTATAAGCGATACAATATGCGATGCCGAGGCAAAATTACTTTTGTCCTTGAATATGACAACGGTTATAAATATCGCCGCCATAAGAAGGGCTACGAGCGTAAGCATCGTAAAGAAATAATCAGTCCACTTTGGGTCACCGAGATCCTTTAAAAGCTGTTTTTCGGCTTCGGTGAGAGTTCCTGAATCCAAAAGTGTCTTTCTTACACCGCCAAGCATCGTTACAAGCATCAGCACAAATGCACCGACACCGGAAAGTGATGACAAAGATATCAATATTTTTTTCATAAGCACCTTATATCTTAAAATACTTAACAGCAGACTCAAACAGCTTCATATCGTAGTTGCCGGGCACATTTTTATAAAGTCCCTCGCTGTATCTTTCCGTATGTCCCATCTTACCCAAAATTCTGCCGTCGGGAGATGTGATACCCTCCACAGCATAATATGAACCGTTGGGATTGTATGCTATATCATACGTGGGCTTGCCGTCCATATCAACATACTGTGTTGCAATCTGACCGTTCTCCACGAGTTTTGCAAACAGGTCATCAGGGCAGATAAATCTACCCTCACCGTGAGATATCGGCACAGCGTATACTTCATCGGGTGATGTCGCAGAAAGCCAAGGAGATTTATTTGAAGCCACACGTGTGTTTACTATCTTGGACTGGTGGCGTCCTATCGTGTTGAATGTAAGAGTAGCACAGTTTACATCCGTTTCAACGATCTTTCCAAACGGAACAAGACCGAGCTTAATAAGCGCCTGGAAGCCATTACAAATACCCGCCATAAGTCCGTCACGGTTATTAAGAAGCTCATCAACCTTTTCGTGGATAAGGGGATTACGGAAGAATGCTGTTATGAATTTACCTGAGCCCTCAGGTTCGTCACCGCCCGAAAATCCTCCGGGAACGAATATTACCTGTGACTTCGATATTTTTTCTGCAAATGCCTCGGCACTTGACGTAACATCAGCCGCTGTCATATTGTTTATAACGAATATTTCAGCCTCACCGCCTGCAAATGCGATTGCCTTTTCTGTATCGTATTCACAGTTTGTACCGGGGAATACTGGGATGAGGAATTTGGGCTTTGCAACACCCACCTTCGGGGACGGGTATGAGCTTGCCTTATATGAGTATGCCTTTATTTCCTCTTTTTTGCTTTCGATATTGCAGGAATATACGTTCTCAAGCTCATCTTCGTAAAGCTTTTCAAGTGTACACAGGCATATCTTTTCGTCATTATAAGTAAGTGCGTATTCCTCTGTCGTATAGCCGAGAGTCTTACCGATATCGGATTCGTCCGCAAGCTCAAGAACAAAGCTTCCGTATGAATAACCGAATATTTCATCCTTAGTAACTGCGCCGTCAAAAGCAAAGCCGAGTCTGTTACCGAGCGACATTTTCATTATACCCTCTGCAACACCGCCGTATACAGGTGTGTACGCTGAAAGTACTTTGCCATCCTTGATAAGCTTTGCAACATATGCAAAGTTATTTTTAAGGGATTCAACAGTGGGAAGACCGTTTGCACGGTATTCGGGATTGATTATAACAACCTTGGAGCCTGCCTTCTTAAATTCGGGAGAGATTGCATTTCTGCAGTCACCGCATCCGACAGCGTAGGATACAAGCGTAGGGGGAACGTCTATATGCTCAAACGTACCGCTCATTGAGTCCTTACCGCCGATAGAAGCGATTTCAAAATCGAGCTGTGCTTTAAGTGCGCCCAAAAGCGCCGCAAAGGGCTTACCCCAACGTGAAGGATCGTCCTTGGGCTTTTCAAAATATTCCTGGAATGTAAGGTACATATCAGGGCTTTCAACACCGCTGCACGCAAGCTTACAGAGTGATTCCACAACGGAAAGATATGCGCCTACATACTGATTTTCCGACATTATGTAAGGATTGTAGCCCCATGCAATAACGGATGCCGTATTTGTCTTGTGAGGACCTACGGGAAGCTTTGCTATCATTGTTTGTGCCGGCGTACGCTGATACTTACCGCCGAAAGGCATAAGCACGGTTGCCGCACCGATCGTTGAGTCAAATCTTTCGGAAAGTCCGCGCTTGGAGCAAACATTATAGTCACTCGCAAGCTTCTTATATTCATCTGTAAACGTACCGTTTACAGCCTTTTTGCTTATATACTTTTCACCAACTGAAACGGAAATATGCTTTTCAGCACCGTTTGAATTAAGGAAGTCACGTGAAATATCAACGATAACATTTCCGCACCATTCCATTTTAAGACGTTTTTCTTCAGTTACAGTTGCTACGATAGTTGATTCGAGGTTTTCTTCCTTTGCAATTGAAATAAACTTTTCAACATCTGCAGGATCAAGCACAACTGCCATTCTTTCCTGTGATTCGCTTATTGCAAGCTCCGTACCGTCAAGACCATCATATTTTTTAGGCACAGCATCGAGGTTTATGTAAAGACCGTCTGCAAGCTCACCGATGGCAACTGAAACACCGCCTGCACCAAAATCGTTACATCTCTTAATGAGAGTTGATGCTTCGGGATTTCTCATAAGTCTTTGCAGTTTTCTTTCTTCGGGCGCGTTACCCTTTTGCACCTCGGCACCGCATGTGTGTATGGATTCAGCTGTGTGGGATTTTGACGAGCCTGTTGCACCGCCGCAACCGTCACGGCCTGTTCTTCCGCCTAAAAGCACAACAACATCACCCGGTGCGGGTACCTCGCGCACTACATTTTCCTCGGGCGCAGCACCTACTACTGTACCAATTTCAAGTCTCTTTGCAACGTATCCGGGATGGTATATTTCATCGACCTGTCCTGTTGCAAGACCTATCTGGTTACCGTATGATGAATATCCTGCCGCCGCTGTTGTAACTATCTTTCTCTGCTGAAGCTTGCCGGGAATAGTATCCTCAACCGAAACGTGAGGATCAGCTGCACCCGTTACACGCATCGCCTGATAGACATATGCTCTACCTGAAAGCGGGTCACGAATAGCACCGCCTATACATGTTGCCGCACCGCCAAACGGTTCAATTTCCGTCGGATGGTTGTGTGTTTCGTTTTTGAAAAGAAGAAGCCACTTCTGTATCTCCCCGTCAACGTCTACATCGACTTTAACGGTACATGCGTTTATTTCTTCACTTTCGTCAATTCTCGGCAGCTTGCCTTTAACCTTGAGATATCTTGCACCGATTGTTGCGATATCCATAAGGTTTATCGGCTTTGTACGTCCGAGCTCTGCTCTTATTCTGATGTATTCGTCATACGTTTCCTTAACGTCTTCGTCTTCGATATCGGCAGAGTCAATAGTCGTCAAAAATGTTGTATGACGGCAGTGGTCGGACCAATATGTGTCGATCATTCTGATTTCTGTTATTGTGGGGTCTCTCTTCTCGCTTCTGAAATAGTCACGGCAGAAGCGGATATCATCTGCATCCATAGCAAGCGAATATTTCTTTACGAACTCTGCAAGCTGATCCCCTTCCATATCGATGAAGCCGTTAAGCCTTTCAACGGATGTGGGAATATCGTATACAGCCTTCAATGTGTCCTTTGTTTCAAGGGTTGCTTTTCTTGATTCAACGGGGTTGATGATGTATTTTTCAATTTTTGCCTTTTGTTCGTCAGTAAGCTCACCGTCAAGATAATAAACCTTTGCGGTTCTTACAGTAGGACGTTCAGCGCCCGTCAAAAGCTGTATACACTGAGCCGCTGAGTCTGCCCTCTGGTCAAACTGACCGGGGAGATATTCAACGGCGAAAACATAAGCGTTGCCAACATCGGGCAAAACTCTATATACAAAGTCAAGCTGAGGCTCTGAAAAAACTGTATTTATACTTTTTTCAAACAATGCCTCATCAAGGTTTTCAACATCGTATCTGTTGAGCAATCTTACACCCTTAAGTGAAGCTATACCAAGCTGTGTGGAAAGCTCCGCACACAGGGAAGATGCTTCATTTGAAAGGGCGGGATTTTTTTCGGTATATATTCTGTAAACCATATTTAAACTTCCTTATTTAAGTGCTTTAAGCGCAGTCTGTCCAATATCAGAACGCATATGCTTCTTTTCAAAGCTTATCATTTCTGCGCCTTCATATGCCTTTTTAATTGCATTTTCAAGTGTGTCTGCCACAGCTGTCACGCCGAGGACACGTCCTCCCGATGTCAGTATCTCACCGCTGTCGGAAAGCTTTGTTCCCGCGTGGTAAACTGTGACATTATCAAGCTTTTCGACATCGCCGAAGTCGATCACCTTACCTGTTTCGTATTTCTTCGGATAACCGCCCGAAGCAACAACGACACAGCAAGCAGAGCCGCTATCGAACTCAACATTTATTTCATCAAGTCTTTCATCCTCGACCGCTTTCATAATTTCAAAAAGATCGGTTTTCAAAAGCGGTAAGACGACCTGTGTTTCAGGATCGCCGAAACGGCAGTTGTATTCAATTACGTACGGCTTGCCGTCACATATCATAAGCCCGAAGTAAAGACAGCCCTTGAATGTTCTTCCCTCTTTTTTCATTGCTTCAACTGTAGGCAGGAATATTTCCTTCATACAGATATCTGCAACTTCGGGTGTATAGTAGGGATTGGGGGCAACCGTACCCATACCGCCTGTATTGTCACCTTTATCGTTATCAAGCGCACGCTTGTGGTCCATTGAAGAAACCATGGGAACGACTGTTTTTCCGTCGGTAAATGCCAGAACGGAAACCTCAACCCCCTTCAAAAACTGCTCAATTACAATATTTGAACCGCTTTCGCCGAATATCTTATCCTCCATCATCGAAATGACAGCCGCTTTAGCGGATTCAAAATCCTCTGCAATTACAACCCCTTTACCGAGAGCAAGACCGTCAGCCTTGATAACTGTCGGGTATGATGAGTTTTCAAGATAATCAATAGCTGATTTCTTATCGGTGAATACCTCGTAAAACGCTGTTGGTATGCCGTATTTTTTCATAAGGTCCTTTGAAAACACCTTACTGCCTTCGATTATTGCGGCATCGGCACACGGACCGAAGCATTTTATTCCAACCTTATGAAGCGCATCTACAGCACAAGTCGGAGGCCAAGCGGTCTTAGGAAGACAACTGTGGTACCCAACTCCTTGGCTCACAGAACGACATGGCTACGATCCGACTTTAAGGTCCTTTGAAAACACCTTACTGCCTTCGATTATTGCGGCATCGGCACACGGACCGAAGCATTTTATTCCAACCTTATGAAGCGCATCTAC
>JAZTXA010000033.1:0-6562 GCA_045636245.1 Eubacteriales bacterium
TGCCGTCAGCCTTGTGGGGATGGCGCCAAGCCCATTTGCCTGTGCGCTCTTCGGTTTCAACAATTTCGCCGTTTTCTTCCTTGCAGTTGACAAGCGTTACATAGCCCTCGTCATGCTCTACAGGCTCATCAAGCAGGGCAAAAATTCTTTCCGCACCCGCAACAGCCATGATTATCGAGTTTATCTGCTGTGATATCTGCGATATCGGCATGTTGAATGTTCTTGTGAACTGCAAAAACGGAACGAGCGATGCTATACCGAATCCTCCGAAGCCGTTTATTGCCATTGCACCGCCTATAATTGCGACAAGCACATAGTTGAGATAGCCGAGGTTGCCCATGATAGGCATTACTATATTTGCAAAGCCGTTTGCGTTTTTCGTTGTGACATAAAGTTCATCGTTAAGACGCTTGAATGTTTCAATTGCATCGTCCTCATAATTGAAGACCTTGACGACCTTCTGACCGTCTGCCATTTCCTCTATATAACCGTTGACAGCGCCGAGATTTTTCTGTGTCGCACGGAAAAATCCTGCACTTTTTCCGCCGAGCACTCTCGTTATGATAACGGCGAAAAATACAACTGTAAGCGCAAGAAGCGTCAGAAGCGGGGAAAGAATGAGCATCGACACAACAGATGAAACAACCGTTGCGACGGACGATATCATATTCGGTATGCTTTGGCTTATAAGCTGGCGAAGCGTATCCGTGTCGTTTGTATACACACTCATTATATCGCCGTGAGAGTTTTTGTCGAAATATCTTATAGGGAGCTTCTGCATATGCTCAAACAGGCTGTCACGTATCTTTTTAAGCGTGCCCTGGCAAATATTTACCATTATTCTGTTTGAACCGAATACCGCCAGAACACCGAGACCGTAAGCGATGGCAACCTTTCCAAGCTCCTTTGCAAGATCGGTGTATGTGGGCGCTGTTTCGGGGGTTTTGAGCATAGGATCAATAAAATCGGCAATAAGCGTTTTGAAGAACATCGTGCCGTATGCCGTCGTTACCGCGCTTGTTATAAGACAGATAAGCACAACGAAGCACAAAAAGGGGTAATCCTTGATAACAAAGCGCAAAACACGCATTATTGTGGGAATGGGATTGGGCTTTTTCATAGGCATGTTATTCATCTTATTCATCGAAATCAGCCCCCTTTATCTGAGATTCGTACACTTCACGGTAAATGGCATTGTTTTCAAGCAGTTCTTCGTGTGTACCGACACCGTTTACCTTGCCCTCGTCAAGCACGATTATCATATCAGCCTCGGATACCGAGGAGATACGCTGTGCAATTATTATCTTCGTGACCTCGGGGATATATCTTGCAAAAGCATCTCTTATTTTTGCATCAGTTGCTGTATCGACCGCACTTGTTGAGTCGTCAAGTATAAGCACATGGGGCTTTTTCAAAAGTGCACGCGCGATACACAGTCTTTGCTTCTGACCGCCCGACACGTTTGTGCCGCCTCGGTCGATAAGTGTATCGTAGCCGTCGGGGAAGGACATAATAAAGTCATGCGCCTGGGCGGATTTACAAGCCTCGATGATCTCCTCATCGGTTGCATCCTTGTTGCCCCAGCGGAGGTTTTCTTTGATCGTTCCGGAGAAAAGGACGTTCTTCTGAAGCACCATTGATACAGCATCACGGAGTGATTTTATGCTGTAATCTCTTACATCGACACCGCCGACGGTTATCTTACCCGATGTAACGTCATAAAGTCTGGGTATAAGCTGAACAAATGTTGTTTTACCGCTTCCCGTGCCGCCGATGACACCGACGACGGAGCCTGACGGAATGGTAAGATCTATATGCTCAAGATTGAGATTGTCTTTATTTTTGGAGTATGAGAAGCAAACGTCTTCAAAAACGATATCTCCGTTTTTAACGTCTGTTACGGGATTTTGGGGGTCTGTTATATCAAGCTCTTCGTCAAGAACCTCGATGATACGCTCCGCTGACGATTTTGACATCGTCATCATAACGAATACCATTGATATCATCATCAGATTCATCAGAACATTTATTGTATACGAAAGAAAGCTGGTAAGGTTACCCGTTGTCATTTCAACACCGCCGGAGCCGACAATGATGTGCGCACCGATCCAACAAATGAGTATCATGCATATATTCATTGTCAGAGTCATAAACGGGCCGTTCATAACAACGATCTTTTCCGCATTGACAAAGCCCTTGTAAATGAAATCGGAGGCCTTGTGGAACTTCTTTGTTTCGTAATCCTCGCGTACAAACGATTTAACGACACGAACACCCGTGAGGTTTTCCTGCACGCTTTCGTTCAGTTTGTCGTATTTTTCAAAAACGTATCTGAATCTCGGAAAAGCCTTTGTTGCGATAAGTATAAGCACCGGACCCAAAAACAGAACGGCACCGATATACATAAGCGAAAGCTGACGGTTTATGCGGAATGCCATAATAAGCGCCATAACGAGCATAAGAGGTGCGCGCACGCATATTCTTATGATCATCTGGAAAGCCATCTGCACGTTTGTAACATCCGTTGTCATTCTTGTGACAAGACCTGATGTTGCGAATTTATCCGTGTTTGCAAATGAAAAATTCTGCACCTTTGAAAAAATGCCGAAGCGCAGATTTCTTGCAAAGCCTGCGGCTGCTTTTGATGCCGTCATTGCGGCAGCGGCACCGAATGCGAGTGAAAGAAGTGCCATAAGCACCATCGTAATACCTGTTATAACGATATGCCTCATGTCGCTTTTTTCAACACCGTTATCAATTATCGATGCCATAAGATACGGTATCAGTATTTCGAGCGATACCTCACCGATCATCAGAAACGGTGTAATTATTGTCGGTTTCTTGAATTCCCCGATATATCGGGCGAGCTTTTTTATCATGTGTTATCCTTCCTTCCCCGAACTTTCAAGCTCTGTTATACATGCTTCAAGTCTGCCTATAATGTCAAAAAGCAGTTCTTTTTCTTCGATAGTTATACACTCGGAAAGCTTTTCGTTCATATTGTGCAAAACTCCCTTCGTTTTCTGCCATGCGGTGAGCCCCTCGTCGGTCAGGTGTATTTGCTTGAGTCTTGCATCGTTTCCGCCACAGGTACGTGTGATAAAACCGTTTTTCTCCATAAGCTGTAAAACACTTGTAACGGATGAACGGCGGATGTCAAATTCCTTTTCAATATCTTTTTGAAACACGGGTGTGTCGCCGCTGTGCTTGAGAAATCTGATGATCATAGCCTGCATATGAGTTATGCCGTATTTCATCGTTTCGTTATCTATATACCTTCTTATGCGGTTGGTAATATTGCCCAGCTCTTTTCCTATATAACGGTTGTGCAAAAAAATGCCCCCTTGTTCTTGTTGGATTTCTAACCATTATATAACATAACGGCAATAGATTCAATGTATTAGCAGTGCGTTATTTGTGAATTAAAGAAAAGTATTTATTAATTATTTTTAAACACAGGGGTTTAAATACGATTGAATCGGGACGCCTTGCAGGGATGTGCATACTGTTTGTAAGGCGAGCTGCTTCCTTATGAAATAAACGAAACGGGTTTGTAACGGGTCGTCCGGTTCGCAAAGCGAACTGATTGGCTGCTATACCCCTACAACGGCGCCGCGAATTTTGATCAACATAAATGTGAATTGAAATATTAAATATTGACATTTTCCCGAATTTGATATATTATATTGTCACAAACACATCTCAGGAGTAAAAAATGGCAAAGAAAACAAGAAAAACCCCTTGGGGGCTTTTAAAGGCATATCTTACAAGACTTTTCATTGAAGGACTTTCCGGTATGGCTTTAGGGCTTTTTTCCACACTTATAGTGGGTACAATATTAAAACAGCTCGGCGTATATATCCCCGGACAGTTCGGCGTGATGCTTGTCAATGTCGGCGCTGTGGCGCAGGTTGCAACGGGTGCGGGCATCGGATGCGGTGTGGCGGTGAAGCTTAATGCAAAGCCGCTTGTGATATTTTCAGCCGCCGCGTGCGGATTTATCGGCGCATTTGCATCGAAAATTCCCTCAATGCAGACGGTGTCGCTGTCGGGTGCGGGCGATCCGCTTAACGCATTTATCGCCGCGTATGTTTGTATCGAGCTTGGCGGACTTATTGCGGGAAAAACAAAAATCGACATTATTTTAACACCTCTTATCGCCGTTATATCGGGCGGTGCCGTGGGTCTTATGACGGGCGCACCTATAGCACAGTTCAACGGCTGGCTGGGAGGATTGGTCGAATACGGAGTACAGGCACAGCCGTTTCTGACAGGTCTTATCGTTTCCGTGCTTATGGGTATGTTTTTGACGCTTCCGATAAGCTCTGCGGCAATAGGTGTCATACTCGGTCTTTCGGGTATTGCCGCAGGTGCGGCAACGGTTGGCTGCTGTGCGAATATGATAGGCTTTGCGGTAATAAGCTACCGCGAAAACAAGCTCGGAGGTTTTTTGGCGCAGGGAGTCGGCACAAGTATGCTCCAAATGCCCAACATCGTCAAGCATCCGAGAATATGGATACCGCCGATAGTTGCAAGTGCGGTGCTCGGTCCGTTATCCACGATGGTGTTCAAAATGACGAATACACCCGCAGGTTCAGGCATGGGCACAGCGGGACTTGTAGGTCCGATACTTTCATTTACCGATATGACATCGGCAGGTGAGGATGCGAAAACGGTGCTTATCAAAATTGCGCTCATTTACTTCATCTTGCCGGCTGTTATCAGCCTTGCGGTATCGGAGGGAATGAGAAAAGCAGGCTGGATAAATCACGGCGACATGACGCTGAATGTGTAAAAGCAGTAAACAGAAACAGGTTTTAAACGGAATAATACCGTTTTGTTTGTTTCATTCGGCGGAGTAAACCGACACCATACACGATTCAACGTGACTCTGATTCCTACAAAAATTTATTCAAAAAATACAGATGGGCGGCTCATTTTGAAATGAGCCGCCCTGAATTTATTATTCAACCGTAATATGTGACGATAAAACCGTCGGTATTGTTTCCCGAGAGCGTGTAATTTCCGTCCTTCGGTACGTATACCTCCGTCACATCTGACGTTTTCTGTGTGTAATAAACGTAATACGTTTTACCGCCTGTCAGTATTTGCAAAGGCTTTTCAACCGAAAAGCTTTTCAAATAGGAAATGTATTCCTCAAGGCACAGATCGTTTTCACGCATATAGACCGCATGGGGCACACCGACGTATCTGAAATGGTTTTCCTCGGATATAATACCCGTGTGGTCAGTCTTATTTCCGGGATAACGCATGATAAATCCGTATCTGTGGTAGTTTTCAACTACCCACGCCGCATGCTCCGCCGCGTTCTTTCCGTATGACAGCGATGTTCCATCCTCAAGGTAAAGCTTTACGTCAAATGCATATCCCGTGTGATGGTCGGAAAAGCCCGCATTTTCAAAATAATCCGCATCCTCGGGAAGCTCCACCATTGATGAGTAGTATGCCTCTTGCTGTGCTTCCGTTCTGTGACCTGCCGTTATCTGCAAAATGCCGAGCGATGTTTCCTCATAAAAGGCATCCGTCAACTTGCCGAGTGCCATATAAGCCTCTGTTTCAAGTGTAATATCGGCTGATGCAACGGTGTAATGGCGGTCCTTGTTTGAAAACAGATTTATAAGCGGAATACTGTCGGGAAAATTATATTCCGTTTGTCTGTTGACAAGCACGAGCGAGCCCTTTGAAAGCTCCTCCTCCGTACAGCTTATTTTGTTGTAGACTGTATAATCAAACGGTGCTTCCGTTTCGGGTGTCGCCGTTTCGAAAACCGTGTCGGGCTGTATATCGGAATTTATATCGGGCGTATTGTTACCGCCCGATTTTTTTGCGATTATCACCGAAAGCGTTATAATTATCATCACAAGCATGATGATAATGGCAATGCTTAAGACGGACGTGCCGCCGCTTGCCTTGCGGTAGGCTTTTTTGCCCATAACGGCACGCCGCCTGTTAAAACTGTTTTTCAACCTTATCCTCCGAGAGGTCAGTTAAGGCTTACCTTTGTAAGAGCATCTTTTCTGGAGAGGTTGAGTCTGCCTCTGTCGTCTGTTCCGAGGAACTTGACAGTTACAACGTCGCCTACTGCGACAACGTCTTCAACCTTTTCCGTGCGCTTTGTATCAAGCTTGGAGATGTGGACAAGTCCTTCCTTACCGGGTGCAATTTCAACAAATGCACCGATGGGAATGATTCTTGTTACCTTACCTGTGTAGCAGCAGCCAACCTCAGGCTCAAATACGATAGCATCGATCATAGCCTTAGCCGCATCACAGCTTGCCTTGTTAACAGCAAGAATGAAGATGGAGCCGTCATCCTCAATGTCGATCTTCGCGCCTGTTTCGCCTGTTATCTTCTGGATAGTTTTACCGCCCGAGCCGATAACCTCACGGATCTTATCGGGGTTGATGTGCATTGTGATCATCTTAGGAGCATAAGGAGAAACCTCAGCTCTGGGAGCAGGAATTGCTGCGAGAAGGATCTTGTCGATGATCTCGTCTCTGCCCTGATGAGTTGTTTCAAGAGCCTGCTTGATGATCTCGGG
>JAZTXA010000034.1:0-3873 GCA_045636245.1 Eubacteriales bacterium
CTCACCGTCCTCTTTATCCTTTCTGATAAACATACTTGCAGGATATTCACCAACAGAATAATCCACCTCGCACGATACCATACCGTCCTTGAAATCGACAGCTGAAAGCTTCAGTATATTATCTGACGTAAAAATCACCTCTTTTCATATAATCACCTAATTTTACCAAAATTAAATGACTGTGTCAATATCAAAAAACGAAATAATATTAAATAATTGTCAACAAACAAATATTTCCGAATAGTAGATTTTTGACGGGATAAAATAGTACCATAAAAATGAATGGAGTTGTGCTATGCTTAAAAAAATCTTTTCTGTTTTATTTTCAGTCTTTATCCTTATATTATCAGTCATCTCCGCAAACGGCAGTGTGTTATCCCCCGGCATGCAGATAATACAAAAGGATGTTAAGATTATCAAGACCTGCTCATATGGCGAAAAAATATGTTTTACAAAAGCAGACTTTGCAAACGTACTCGGTGAAGATGAGCTGGAAAGCATCACCATCAGTTCCCTGCCTGACGCAAAATACGGATGTTTGAAATTCGGAAATTTAGATGCATTTGCAAATCAGGTGATAAGTGCCGGCGCAATAGAATTTCTCACCTTTGTGCCTGCCGTATCGAACGCATCGTGCGCGTTTGATTTCATTGTAAATGACGGTGATATAAAATGTCTTTTATACGTTATCGACAAAGAAAATTCTTCCCCCGTCGGTGAATCATTTAAGGTAAATACAGCCCAGGATATACCCGTTTTTTCGCGTTTAAAGGGTAGTGACAGCGACGGGGACAAGCTTGATTTTATCATCGTTTCACAACCCGAAAACGGACTTCTGACAATCACGGACAAGGAGCTCGGAATTTTCAAATATACACCCTCATCGCAGTTCAGAGGTGTTGACAGCTTCACATACAGGGTGTCAGATAAATACGGCAACTTAAGCGATATAGCCACGGTAACGGTCAAAACATCAAAAAATAAATCAAAAATGATATATGCCGATATGGAAGAAAATCCCGCGCAGTACGCTTCGCTTGTACTTGCTGAAAACAATATACTGGTCGGTGAAAGAATAGGTGACAGACTTTATTTTTCTCCAGCAGAAGCAGTTGAGCGCGGCGATTTTCTTGTAATGGCTATGAAGTGTGCGGGATACAGTCCCAACATCTACACGCAGACAAATACAGGTTTTGATGATGATAAAAATATCCCTTCATATACAAAAGGATACGTTATAACTGCGATGAATCTCGGCATTGATTGCGCAGTAAGCGGTGAAAATATATTTGCAGCAAATGAGCCTATAAGTGAATACGATGCTTCGAAAATAATTTCCGCAATCATTTCCCACGATAATGCAGATGAAGTACTTTCCTTTCTCGACAACACCGTTATTCAAACGGGCAATTTCGGGGAAGAAAAACGTCAGCTATCACGTGAGAATGCGGCTTTGCTTTTGAATATGATATATGAAAATAAATAATAAAATCGGGTTGACTCAAACGAGCCGACCCGATTTTCATTTATCATTCAACCTTTTGGTTATCAACTATGTTGTTTATCCATATTCCTTTTTTTATCATCACAAGTCCTATAGCGCACTTGATTATATCTATCGCCGTACAAATAAAATACAACGGAACAACCGGAAGCTGTGTATATATGCTCAGAATAAACGCAAGCGGAACAGAGATCGCCCACACGAAACAACTGTCGAAAATTACAGTTATAAATGTTTTACCGCCTGAACGAAGCGTAAAATAGCATGCGTTTGCAAGGGCGTGTATCGGCATACACAAAGCGGAGCACATGATGAACTGTGCAGCAAGGTCACGCACCTCATAGCTCGTTTTGTATATAAGCGGAAAAATCGGTGAGAAAAGTGCCATAACAACACCGACAGCGGAGCAAAGAAGTACTGAAAATACCGTAAGTTTACGTGCGGAATCAACAGCTTCTTCCGTATCCCCTCTGCCGAGAAGCTGGCCGATTATGATTGCAATAGCGCTTCCCATTGCGATAAACGAGACATTGAAGACGTTGCTGACCGTTGAGTTTATATTAAGCGCAGAAACAACATAATACCCTCTTACCGAATAGAACTTCATAAGCATCGCCATACCACCCGACCACAGCGTTTCATTAAACATAAGCGGAATACATTTTTTCGTAATTTCGAACGCAAGTCTGCGGGGTATTTTAAGACTGCGGTAAGCCCCTTTGATAAATGTATATTTATTGCTGTTTTTATGTGTTATATATCCGATAAATGCAAGCTCCGCAAAGCGTGCTATTACAGTGGCAAGTGCCGCACCCGCAACGCCGAGCTTCGGAAAACCGAGATAACCGAATATGAGAAGCAGATTAAATACAAAGTTAACGCACACCGAAACAATACCCGCCTTCATAGGCATCATGGTTTCGCCTGTTTCACGGAGTGTACCGGAATACACTTGTGTCAATGCAAACGGTACGATACCGATAAGCATTATTTTAAGATACTGCTTTGCAAAAGCAAGGCTTTGTGCGATATCCTCAGCGCTTCCCTTGCCTTTTAAATACTGATTTATAAGCTCCTCACCGAAAAACAGCATAATAAGTATTCCGATTACCGTTATCAAAAGCGATATGATTATCTTATATCTGAATGTTGCACGTATACCCTTATCGTCTTTCTTTCCAAAAAATTGCGCCGTGAATATACCTGCGCCGGCGACTGCACCGAATATCGTAAGATTGAACACAAACATAAGCTGGTTGACAATGGCGACACCTGTCATCTCCACCGTGCCGAGTCTGCCGACCATTATGTTGTCAAGCATATTTACGAAATTCGTTATTCCGTTTTGAATCATTATAGGTATTGCGACAAGCATTACTTTTCTGTAAAACAGCCTGTCACCTATGTACTTCTTCTTAAACTGTGTAAACATTTTAATCTCCCGAATAAACTTCCGACAGTATACCAAATCAAAACTGAATATTATACACTTTATCGATTAATATTTTTTGAACTTGTGATATTTTTAAGCATCTACATTACACCGTTTGCGGTGTGCGCCCTTTGCCCGTGGCAGTTCGCTTTGCGAACTGTGGGGGCGGGCACGGGCGCAGATTTCCTACAGAAATTTCATATCAAATAAAAAAAAACGGTCTTGCGACCGTTTTTTATTCGATTAATAGTTTTCGCTCTTTATTTCAAAATATGCCTTGGGATGTGCGCAAACGGGGCAAACCTCGGGAGCTTCCTTACCAACGTGGATGTGTCCGCAGTTGCGGCACTTCCAGATGACAACGTCTTCCTTGATGAATACCTTGCCGTCCTTTACATTTTCAAGAAGCTTGCGGTATCTTTCCTCATGCTCCTTTTCAACCTTTGCAACGCCTTCAAAAAGATTTGCTATATAATCAAAGCCTTCTTCTCTTGCCTGCTTTGCAAATTCGGCATACATTTCAACCCATTCGTACTTTTCGCCTTCAGCCGCATCGAAAAGATTTTCAGCTGTCTTGCTTATACCGCCGTTAAGGAGCTTATACCACATTTTTGCGTGTTCTTTTTCATTGTCTGCTGTTTCCTGGAATATTGCGGCGATCTGCTCATATCCCTCTTTTTTAGCCGCAGAAGCAAAGTATGTGTATTTGTTTCTTGCCATACTCTCGCCTGCAAACGCTGCGTGAAGATTCGCTTCTGTTCTTGTGCCTTTAAGTTCTTTCATGTTAACATCTCCTATCATTTATTTATCTGTGCCAATATTTTCTGTCAAGTGAGCGCATATTTATTGCCACAGCCATATGGTATTCTGTTATAAGCTCACTTTTATCTATATCAGCAACACTTCTTGCAACACGCTGTATTCTGTCATATCCGCG
>JAZTXA010000035.1:0-9772 GCA_045636245.1 Eubacteriales bacterium
GACCGCTTGGCCTCCGACTTAGATACACCGCAATAAAGCTTGTTGTAACGGAAAGTGTGCTCGGTATTATATTTGCGGTATTAAAATATTTCAAAATAAAGTTAAAGATTATAGTTATAAAAACACTAAGAACACACATAAACAACGCCTCGGCTTTGCCTATACTGTTAACTTTAACTTCGGCTTTGTTGCCTTTGTATGGATTTTTCAGCCATGAGATCAAAGCAAATACTGACATTGGCAACGTCATTCCGAGATATGTGATCATCTCGCCGTAATAACTGAATGTATATGATATAATTCCGTATAAAATACTGAATATAACCATAAGTAATTGTCCGAACGGATTGCCCTTTGCGTTAAATATAAGTGACGTCACGCCGATTAACGATGCGGTAAGCGTCATAAAATTTTCTCTGTCAAAAAGACAAAATGATATAATTATAAGTAAAGCAGATGAAGACCATAAAATTATCTCCGATTTTGAAAAATAGTTTTTCAATTTATACCTCCTGAAAAATAAGCATCCGCACACACATCTTCAAAGACCTGACGATGTGTAAACGGATGCCTTTTTGCATCTCACTGGAAATTTATGATTCGTTGACTATTTTTCCTGTGATATGCTCAGGTCTGAGCTCATAACAAAGAGTCGCTTCTGCAAATTTATGTATTTCCGAATCGATGTATTCGGTATCAGATGTGAATTTAAGACTCAGACAGCGGAATATTTCAACGGATTTTTCAAAATCCTCAACAATGTGGATTTTTCCGAAAATAATAACACTGCTGATGTTCAACGCCCATTCGCCGTTGTTTTTAAAGCCTTTGTCGTACACACAAAACGAAACTCTGTTATCAGAATTTATTGCATCGATCTTATGACCTTTTTTACCGCTGTGAAAATAAACATATCCGTTTTCTTCGTTATACCAAAAATTTATCGGTAAACCGTACGGATATCCGTTTTCGCCGTTGACGGACAGAACACCTCTTTTTTCATTGTTCAGAATGCTAATGATCTGCGGCAGTTCAAGACGTTGATTCTTTCTTGAGATATCTCTGAACATTTTAAATGCCCCCTACTGTTATTTCAATTATTGATAGCTGATTTGATATTATAAATGATACAGTATATTTGTTGCTTATTGTGCATGATTTTCCAATGCGATACCATATATCAACGTGCCGATCGTAAGTAAAAGCACCACGGCGTAAAAATATCGGAATATGTATGATGCGCGTTTAATTACAGTGTTCGGTGATATTTCTATAATTGTATGGTCACGGTATTATTATTTTTCTTCAAATACGGAATATACTTTCATACATTTGTCACAGTAATAACCCACAGCGTCGATCTTAAGCGTGACAAAATCTTTTCTTATTATTTTACCTTTATTTTCTTCGGGAAACCATGTTGCCGTGGTCAGTGACTGTAACAGACTTCCTGCATCTCTTATTTCAACAAACCCTTTTTTACATTCGTTTCCGCATTCGGGACATTTCATGAAATAATCTCCTTTTAAGCTTTATTTTGAGGATCTTTTTGTTACGGATATAATCACGGAAGAGATAACGGAAATAATACCGCAGTTTGCAAGCAAGGAATACAGCCCTTTTTTATCATGTGTAAACACAAACATGAAGGTGGGAAGATCGGCACCGCCTATGATATCCCTGCTCGATGTTGCAATAACAGCCAAAATAATTGATGTAAGTATAAGAACTGTGCCAATGACAAGTAAAGATATACTTATATATTTCTTTTTCATAAAACCTCCGTTCATTTTTGCTTTTTGACAAAACAGTAAATAAGCCAGCCAATACCGCACGCAATCAGAAGCACCGCGGAACATATGGCGAGAAAAAGGAATCCGACGGTATCCCAACCGTCAAAAAAGAAAGCAGTAATTGCAAATATGACGGATGCACCTGAAAAGAGAAGAACGGGTATCAAGCGCAAAAGCTTGCTTTTGACCTTGGAACAAAGTAAAATTTGAAGCAAAAGGAAAGCAAAGAATAAAATGAATACAAAAATATCGGTTCTTATATTTATCGGCCCGAAATGAAGCATATTATATTCTCCTCCGCATGATATTTTGCAGTTCGTCTTTTAATCAAAACAAGCCTCTCACACAGCAACACCGTATGAGAGGCTTATTTTTATTCATTCTCAATCGGCGTTATTACAGGCTTTCCGTCTTTGTCAAGAAGCGGTGTTATACCGCCTGCGTGACCGCTTTGGTAAAACATGTAATTAACTCCCGTTTCTTTGTCGACCCAAATTTCTACGCTTGTTATAAACCCGTTTTGTGAATAAATTTTTTTAAATCTTTCGTCTTTTGCCATGATATTTTTCCTCGAATTAATAATGTTTTATCTTGTAATTATGATGACTATCATGCAAATTGCCATAAGGATATTTACGATGCTTGTTACTTTTAAATATGAGTTCAGGTTGTTTTCCACCGTATCGTTTTGGCTTTTCTTTACAATCGACATCATTTTTACCGTAAATACAGATCTGTTGTCAAAAAGAATGTTGCAAGAATGATCGGTATCAATATTTTTATTTCCATGAATGATTTCGTGAAATTAAAAATTGATATATCACATTAAAGTTGTTTGGTTAAGCATCTTCTTTTTTATATTCAAACGGCAAAACAATTTTTTCTGTTTTTTCATTTATTGCATTAACTGTGACTGTGAGTGTGAAATCGTATTCATAGTACATATTTTCGCTTATCCAACGTTCTGTTTTTGCCTTTATTTTGTAACCCATAAGATAGCCGTTGAGACTGAGAACAACACTGCCTTTTGCTTCGTTTGCTGTCATTTTTATTGAAGGAATTATAAGATCCTTAAGCTTATCTTTCGGTACTGTAAATTCATACGTTTTGAAATTTTCACCATCAACGTAAATATAATCGCCCATTATTTCAGGAGTGATGTCACGAACAAGTGTTTCGTTTTCAAGCACCAAAGGAAAATCGGGGTGTGAAAGCGTACCGTCGGGCTTATAATATGCGTTATCAATGTAATACTCGTCATTGTATTCGCCATTCAGACGTTTAACGTAACCGATTGTACCGTTTTCGTCCGTATTTTTTATGATTTCGGTTTTGATATTCGTGGTTTTATTACCGTCAATTATATCGTATTTTATATCTATTGATATATCATAGTTACCGCCGACGAAAAGATCTTCAAGGGCGGCTTTCAGTCTTTCATCTGATGTCATTTCCAGTCTGCTCTTCTGTTTTTCTCCGGAACAACCGAAAAGTGAAAAAGTAAATGATAATGCCAATAATATACAGAGAAATCTTCTTGTGTTTTTCATATGTTTAACCTTCCGTACTTAAGATTTAATTCATTTTATCTTACAAAGCTGTTCAAATCAACATTGTAAATGTAAACATTGAATATGACTTGGATACAGAATCTCTCGTTAATGATTTATTTACAATTGTTTGCGTTGTCAAAAAAGAAAAAAAGACTTTTTTTGCGTATATTAGGAGAAAAAGAGGAGGAAAGGTATGAGATTCGACAGCAGTTTTATCGAGGAACTGAAAGCACGTTGCGATATAGTCGACGTTGTCGGCAGTTATGTCGGATTAAAACGTGCGGGCTCCAATTATGTTGGACTTTGTCCGTTTCATAATGAAAAATCTCCGTCTTTTACAGTATTTACAAAAAGTGATTCGTGCTACTGCTTCGGATGCGGTGCAGGCGGAGATGTTATAACCTTTATAATGGGTGTTGAAAATCTTGATTACGTTTCGGCGGTTGAGCTTCTTGCAAAGCGTGCAGGTTTGGCATTACCGGTCGATAATCACTCCGACGCCTCCGCAAATAAAAGAAAACGTATTCTTGAAATGAACAAGGCGGCGGCGCGTTTTTTTAATTCCGCGCTTACAAGCGGGAAATATAAAAATGCAGTTGCATACGCAGAAAGGCGTGGGCTTTCGGGTTCTGTCGGTAAAAGGTTCGGCATAGGTTTTTGCCCTGACAGCTTTGGTGCGCTCGCATCTCATCTGCGTTCCCTCGGATATACCTCTGCTGAGATGAAGGAAGGATTTCTGTGCGGAGAAGGTAAGTCCGGCAAGCTGTTCGATTATTACCGAAACCGTCTTATATTTCCGATAATCGACCCTGCGGGAAATGTTGTTGCATTCGGCGGACGCGCACTCGGCGATGAAAAGCCGAAATATTTAAACACGAACGATACTCCCGCATTCAAAAAGGGAAGAAGTATATTTGCGCTTAATTTTGCGAAAAATTCAAAGGAGGATTACTTCATTCTTTGTGAGGGATATACGGATGTTATTGCTTTGCATGCGGCGGGATTTACATCGGCTGTTGCGGGACTCGGTACGGCATTTACACAGGAGCAGGCATCGCTTCTGAAAAAATACAAGGACAAGGTCGTTATCTGCTATGACGGTGATGAAGCGGGAAGAAAGGCAACCAATCGTGCCATTCCCATACTTACCGCGGCATCTCTTGAGGTGCGTGCGCTGTCATTGCCGGTTGGTATAGACCCTGATGAGTTTTTGCAAAAATACGGCAAGGAGCGCTTCAGGCATCTGATAGATGAATCGAAAAGCGAGTTCCAATTCAAATGCGATTCCATTTTATCAAAATATAATATCGCAATACCAGAAGAAAAGGTAAAGGCATCAAGTGAGGTCTGTGCACTTCTTGCAGGTATGGCATCGGATGTTGAACGCGATGTTTATACTGCAAAAGCGGCAAAAATATTTGATGTTTCCGAGGAAAGCCTTAAAACAGATGTAAAGAAGAAAAGAACTGCATTTATCAGACGGGAGAAGAAAAAGTTTAACGAGGACGTCAGACGGAGCGCCATGGGACTCGGCGACAGGATAAATCCCGATACAGCCAGAAATGTACAGGCGGCAAGGGCAGAGGAAGCCATTTTAGGCATTATGCAGATAAACCCCGAGTATATGGAAAAGGCTGAAAAAGAGGGAATACTGTCAGACGAAATGTTTTTCACATCATTCGGAAAACAAGTTTACACCGTTATGCGGGAGATTTTTGAGAAGGAAAGAAGATTTGACCCTGCATTTTTAGCAGGAGAATTTACCCCAGAACAGATAGGTCGGATTACAAAGATGCGTATCGACCGCCAGTCACTTTCCAATAATACATACGATGTGTTTGCCGAAAGTGCGCAAACTCTTTCAAAAGCAAATGAAAACGCACAGATACCGTCCGACACTGTAAGCGAGATCGAAGCGCTGATACAGTCAAAAAGAAAGAAATAATTACGCCTAAAAGCGGAAAGGAAATCCTGATATATGGAACAAACAAAGAAAAACATAATGAAATCGTTGATGGAAAAGGGCAAGCAGAAAGGTTCTTTGACCAATAACGAGATCATGGAAGCGTTTGAAGAGGTAGATATCGATCTTGACCAGATCGAAAAATTTTACGATACTCTTCAAGGTATGGGAATCGAGGTCGTTGGATATCTTGACAGCGAGCAGGAGTTTGACGAGATCGAAAGCGAGGTTGAAAAATACGAAAGCGCCGAGGATATGGAAAAAATGCTGGCGCAGGAAGGGCTTCCCATCGATGACCCTGTTCGTATGTATCTGAAGGAGATCGGTCAGTTCCCGCTTCTTGATAGCGAAAGAGAGCTGTATTTGGCACAGCGCATGGCAGACGGCGACGACAAGGCAAAGAAAGAACTTGTAACGGCTAACCTCCGTCTTGTTGTAAGTATTGCGAAAAGATACGTAAGCAAGGGAATGTTCTTCCTTGACCTTATTCAGGAGGGCAACCTCGGACTTATGAAGGCGGTCGAAAAGTTCGACTATACAAAGGGTTACAAATTCTCGACATATGCGACTTGGTGGATAAGACAGGCTATAACAAGAGCTATTGCGGATCAGGCAAGAACTATCCGTATTCCCGTTCATATGGTGGAAACTATCCACAAAGTCACAAAAACAACACGCCAGCTTTTGCAAGACTACGGCAGAGAGCCTACGGCGGACGAAATTGCAAACGAGCTTGGTATGAGTGTAGAAAAAGTGCGCGATATCATGAAGATAGCTCAGGATCCCGTTTCGCTTGAAACGCCTATAGGCGAGGAAGAGGACAGCCACCTCGGCGACTTTATTCCCGATGACGATTCACCTGCGCCTGCGGATGCCGCATTCTATACACTTTTGCGTGAACAGTTGAATGAAGTTCTTAATACACTTACCCCCCGTGAGGCACAGGTGCTCCGTTTGCGTTTCGGTCTTGAAGACGGCAGAACGAGAACGCTTGAGGAAGTCGGTAAGGTCTTTAATATTACACGTGAGCGAATCAGACAGATCGAAGCTAAAGCACTTCGCAAGCTGAGACATCCCAGCAGATCGAAGCGTTTGAAGGATTATCTTGATTAATTTACGCACATTTATCATACCTGTTTATATTTTATTTAAAAAAACTACTTGACTGAAATGCATTTTTGGTGTAGTATATATGTGTATATTTTCAAAACGGGGCTTTTTGCCCGTATCAATCAATTTTTGAGTGAGGCACACGCTTCACAACAAAAGAAAGGCATGGTCACATAACACATGAAAAAGAGATTATTCGCACTCTTTCTTGCTCTTGCAACGTTGTTGCCTTTAGTATTCGCAAGCTGCGGTACTGCAAGCAATCAAAACGGCGAAGTTATTGCCGAAGATGAAATTGCGGCAAGAAAACCCAAAACAGTTGTACTCACGCTTATGACTGGCGATGAAACGACAGAAGAAGCAATTAGAGCTGTTCAGGATGAGATCAACTCCATAACGACACAGCGCTTCAAGACACAGGTCATCCTCCGTTACTTCAAGGAAAGCGAATATGAAGAAAAGATAGACCAGATCGTTGCTGATATCGCAGAAGAGCAGACGCTTAAGGCTGAGCTCGAAAGCAAGGCAGACGCATCCGAAAAGGAATCAAAGCGTCATTCGGCAATCGATAAGCTTATTGCAGCTGACAAAGATGAAGGCGGCAGAAAGAGTAAGTGGTATAAAGAAGAAGTTCAGGAAGAGGAAGAATCCGAAACTGAATTTTACGAAACGGAATTCAACATTCTCGGCGCTTCTGTTGAAAAGTATCCCACAGCAACGTCGACACAGATGGATATATTCCTTATCTGCGGTGCTGAAAACCTCACAAAGTATGTAAATGACGAAGCATATGCTTCCGATGGCGAATCGTTCCTGCTTCAGCTTGATGAAATGCTTGCAGGTACTGCATGTGAGCTCCATCACTATCTTAATCCCAACGCCCTTGCTGCCGGTAAGGTAGGCAACGGAACATACGCTATCCCGACAAACAGACAGCTTGCTTCCGAATATACATACCTCGTTCTTGATAAAGAACTCGTATCAAAGTACGGTATCGATGAATCGAAGATAACAGGTCTTACAGATAAGGAAACAGTAAAATTCCTCAATGCTGTAAGCGCGGGCGAAGCAGATGTTTCTCCTATCCTCAATCCGCTTGCGGGTATTTACGATAAGGCTGATGACGATGCATTTATCGAACCCATAAGCCTTGCTGATGCACCCGGTATTGTAGGCTTGTTCTCAGGTGAAACAACAATGTTCGGCACATATCTTTCAAATGCTTCCACCACAGGTATGAAGTCAGTTCCCAAGAACATACTTAACCAGTGGCAGTATACTGAATTTTATGCATATATGAAGCAGTTTGAGCGTAATGGTTACTTCTGTGAAAATCCTACAGGGGATACAAAGTATGCGCTTAAGGTCGTTTCCGGCGACGAAGCTTTTGCTTCAACAGTGGATTCAAACAAGTATATCGTTAAGATTCTTGAAAAGCCCGTTGCTTCAACAGAAACGGTAGGCGAATACATGCTCGGTATCAGTAAGTACGCTGAAAATGCCGACAGATGTATGGAAATAATTACTTTCCTTAACACAAACTCTGAGTTCAGAAATCTTCTCCAGTACGGTATTCCCGGTGTGAACTACAAAATTGAAGAAGATACAGGTAAGCTTGTACGTCTTAACCGTGATTACATGATGAATATCTACGTTACGGGTAACACATTCATTGCACATCCCGAAGAGGATATGCCCCTTGATGTTTGGGAAAAGGCAAAGGAAACAAACAAGTCAACACTTGTTTCCCCTTATCTCGGTTTTGTGTTTGAAAACGAAAACAATGCAGAGCTTATAAAGGCGGCAAAGCAGCTTTCGGATGAAATGTTCCAAAGGGTAAATGATTATGACCCCGAAGCGGAACGTGTTGCAAAAATAAACGCTTGCAATCAGGTTATTGCAGATGCTGAAGCGGCACTCACAACACTCCGTGCTGAAAATGTTGCGCTCGTAGCGGCATATGAGCCGTTCCGTGTTGTTATCGATCCTATCCAGAAGCAGTACGACGGTATAAAAGCTCGTCTTGATGCGGCAAATGAAGCAAACAAACCCTTCAAGGATGAAGTTTCCAAGCTTCAGGCTGAGGTTGATAAGCAGACATCTATCATCACAACAAAGACAGCTGATATAGAAGCAACACAGAAGAAGATCGATGACATCAATGCTTCAGAAACACCTGATCTTGAACAGCTCGACTTCCAGCAGAAGAATCTTAAAATTATGCAGGAAGCACTTGCTGATGCGGAAAAGAAGCTTGCAGATGCACAGCCCAAGCTTGATGCCGCTAAAGTTGCTATGGAGCCTACACAGGCAGTTGTTGATTCCATAACGGCAGAAATCACTCCTGTTGAAGAAAAGCTTGAAGCCGAAAAGGCAAAGGCAGTTGAGGCTAAGACAGCGCTTGACGAAAACGAAGCACAAATCACAGCAAATGAGGAGCTTATCGCAGCAAATCAGAAGCTTGTTGATTCTATGAATATAGAAGGCGTAACAACTGAAGAACTCGACCAGATCTACTTCGATCTCTACGAATCATTCTTCTCACAGCTTAATGCAGAGCTCAGAAAGAACGAAACATACGTCGCATTTATGAGCGCAGATGCAGAAACAGGCATTGTATATATTTACAATGACTGGTATGATTCAATGTACAGCTAATTTAATAACCGATGAGGCAGGCTCAAATGAGCCTGCCTTCATACTACTGACAAAGTACAATATTTTTATCGTATTTGTCAAAATGTACAGAGGCTTGCTTATAATGCCTTCCTCCGAGAGGAAGGGGGACTTGTAGTTGACGAAGTCAACTACCGGTGTATCTTCGATACACCTTGATAGCGGTGGAAGGAGCCTGCGTTATGGCATCGTTTTGATGAATTTTGCCATTGCGCGCTCTCCCTCAGTCATCTTCGATGCCAGCTCCCTCCCGGAGGGAGCCTTGCGTTTGTGCAAAATGACGAACACATGTTTTCGGACAGGGTTTGTCATCAATCTGGAGGCAGGCTCAAATGAGCCTGCCTTGTGTATTTTACCCCCCTGCAGAGAACGTATCGGCGAATGGTTACGTGTGTGTATGCAATAAATACTTATTTGAATTTACAGTTTATTCATGTAAACAAATATATGTGTGGTATAATTGGTATGTTAATACTTCAATTCGGAGGAAATATGAGCATCAAAAGAATTTTATCGGTTTTACTCAGCACAGCGGTGCTTCTTTCGGCGACAGTTACAGCGGTGCCTGAAAGTAATGAAGAAAAGGTAATGACTGAATCGGCAGTTAAAACTCAAAAAGTATCAAGCGGTACGTGCGGAGAAAATCTCACATGGACGCTGGATGGTGAAGGAACGCT
>JAZTXA010000036.1:0-5020 GCA_045636245.1 Eubacteriales bacterium
CCCGTCATTGGTTCTTTAATAAATCACATACAATAAAATTCCCGCACGTCCACGTGTGGGAATTTTGTTTTAAGTATAATGCAATATCGTCGATACGTCAACGGCGCCATACCTGCACCCCCCACCTGCAATCAGTTTGCAAAGCAAACTGACGCAGTTGACAACGTCAACCGCTTGTGGCTTGCATATTTCCTTCGGAAATATATAGAATGTTACGGTGTTATATCATTTTCGGAAAGTGATTCAAAATCAACGGGGAATGTAAGTGACTGTGTAAGGTCCACCCCTGCGACTATGTGGTACTTTACACCCATATCCATCATCCAGCGTCTTACCTCTGTTGTCCGGTATATACCTTGTTTATTTTCGTATACCCAGATGGGTGTCGGCCACAGGCACAGCTTGGGGCAAACGGTTTTGTACACATCAAATGTTACGCCGTTTTGACCGTGGTGTGCCATTTGCACAATGTCGCTTTTTAAAGCATCGCCGTACTTTTCTATAAGCCTTTCGCTCACTTCAAGGTAGCCGTCCCCTAAGAAAAGTATATTTTGTCCGTTTATATATACCTTGAATATCATCGATGTATCGTTGATATTATTTTCTTTTTCATCATCCGACACGGTAAGCATTATTTCAAACCTCACCCCGTCAATTTCAATAATGTCACCTTCAAATGCGGTTTTTCCGTTTGCTTTTTCAAATGCACCTGTACCGAAAAAACGGTCATATGCTGACACTATCCCGTCATAAAGATAGTAGAAGTGTCCGCCCTCGGAGCTTTTCATAAATTCCCTTGATGCAAAATTCATATACACATTTTTGACTGTTATATTTTTTGTTTTGTCATTTCCTATGATGATAAATTCATTTGTGTGGTCATCATGCATGTGCGACAAAAACCACGCATCGATTGTGGGACAGTCCTCACCGCTTATTTCTTGCAGTTTTTTGTATAAATAACCGTTATTTTTCTCCGATCCTGCACCGCCGCCGTCTATAACTATCAGGTGTCCGCCCGCAGTTTTTATTACATAGCAATTCATAAGCATATCGCAGTCGGGTGTTATTTGGTATAATACAGGTGTCGTCGTCATTTTTTCCTCCTTGTTTTACTGTTTAAGGTGTTTTTACATAATATACTACATAAATTTTAAAAATACAATATTTTGTGCAAAAATACACAAAAAAAATAATTTAGAAAATATATATGCTGTTGACAATTAACAAAAAATATAGCAATCTGTATTTGAGATAGTGTAATTCGCAGACATTACAGTTTAAATATAAAAAGCGTAAATTTATCATAGGAGAAGCTTATGAATAAAAATCTTTGATACGGATATTATCGATCGCATTGGCACTTGTATTTGTAATGGGTGCAGTATTTGTTGCAACATCAAACGTTTTTGCTTCAGTTGTTTCGCTCAAATGCGATGTCAACGGTGACGGAATTATAAACGGCAAGGATATAGTACGAATCTTCAAGCACATAAAAGACCCTGACGTTTATCCATTCAGCAAAGCCGTTGACGTAAACGGCGACGGTGTTATTTCAAGAGAAGATGCGAATGCAGTATATCCGTTCTTCACAAATGAAATAAACATTATCCAAAACGGAAAATCAAATTATAAAATCGTATACTCGTAATCAGCATCCGATGCCGTCAGCTCCGCCGTGCACACGCTGATAAACGGTATATATGAGCTTACGGGTATTACGCTCGACACAGTATACGACACAGCAGCTGTATCAGGCGGAAAATATATAATCGTAGGCGAAACTATACTTTCTGACACAGCGGATGTAAGGGCGGTATTCAACAACGCATCCGATACGTACGCTATCGCACAGTCGGAAAACGGCAACATCATAATAGATGCAAACTATGATGAAATGCTTATAAAAGCAGCTGAGCATTATGTCAGCAATCTTATGGCACCGTTTTACAACAGCTCTACAAAAACTCTCACGTTCAAGGGATATTACAATCAGGGCAAGGATATACTTCCCGACGGCTTTAAGATCGCCGACCTCAGTAAAACCAAAATAGTATACGCAACGAATCTTGACGGCTACCGTATCGTTGCCGAAACGCTCAAAAACAGGATAAAGAGCGTTTATAACGTAAATGTTCCCGTTTACTCGCAGGACGAGCAGTTACCGTCGGGCAGAGAGATACTTATCGGAGAAACCGACCGTGAGTTTTCAAAGTCATACTATGATGATAACGGTTACATTATGGAGTATGATATAGTTGCAAATAACGGCTCGCTCCAGATACTTTGCGGCGGTTCATTCACCGCAAGGAAAGCAGTTGAGTACATGAACTCAAATTTATTCACAAGTGCAAATTCCAATAAGGTGCTTGGTGAGGGAAGATATACTTACAAAAAATTACTTGCATCAAGCCTGACGCGGCCAAGCGGGACAGATGCCCGTATAATGACACTTAACATAATGCCGTACATCCTCGGTGAAGCGGAATATGTAAATGTCCTTCCTGTACGAGAAAGGGCGGAAATAGTTGCAGGAATGCTCATTTCCTCTTCTCCCGATGTCATAGGGCTTCAGGAGGCATGTTACAAATGGCAGGAGCAGCTGCCGCATTATATGGATGTTTTGAATGAGCATTACGGTATCGGTTACGAATTTGTTCTTTCTTCATATAACGGAAAAAACAACTATACTCCGATGATATACCGTGCGGATAAATACGATGCTGTCGAATGTAAATATCAGCATTACGATTACCATACAAGCTCTGCCGATAAAAACGGTACTTATTTAAGAGGCGCCGCACAGCTCGTTTTACAAAATAAAAATAATTCTTCAGAACGCTTTATCGTTATAAATTCACACTGGGACCACGCCGGTCAGCTCACAAGTGCACGCCCGTATCAGATGAACGAATGTGCATCATCCGAAGCGGCGATAGTAAATGCATATAAAATCAAGTATCCCGGTGTGCGTATATTCTGCGTGGGGGATTTTAACAGCCACAGATACAACGGAATATATTTAAGTCAGTTTTGCAATGATATAAACGGTACCGTTGCAAGCGACGCCGCGCGGAAACCGCATATGTCGGCGGTATCATCGGAAAGGCAGAGGGCGCAGAATCAATGGGTAAATTCTTCACCCCCAACACTATCCTCTGGAAGGAAGTGCGTGACAAGACTGTATCCGTCGTTATTCAGTCGGGAATAGCAGATATCTGCGACTATGCATTTTATGACTTTACAAGCCTTAAAAGCGTAACTATTCCGTCAGGAATCAAGGTTATAGGCGCTTATGCATTTCACAACTGTAAGTCACTTGAAAACATATCACTTCCTTCATCACTCACAACAATTCATATTCACGCATTTGAATACTGTTCATCTCTGAAGTCGGTAAACATTCCGAAGTCTGTATCAAATATCGGCTAAGGTGTATTCAGATACGCAAAGGATGCAACACCCGTTATAACATCCGCTTCCTCAAAATATACGGTAAACGGAGGCTGTCTTATAGAAGCATCGACAAAGACTGTTATAGCAGGTTTTAAAAACAGCACTATTCCGACAGATGCAAATACGGTAACGACTATCGGCAGAGGTACATTTTGCGGAATAAATATGGAAAGCATAACGATACCGTCAAACGTAACAACTATTTCCATACATGCATTTGCGGACTGCGGAGCGTTGAAAACAGCGGTTATATCCCGTAATGTTACGGTTATTGACGAAGGGGTATTTTACGGCTGTTACAAGCTTGATAACGTGGTACTTCCGTCCAACACGGAAACGATAGGCGCACTTGCATTCAATGAGTGTACAGGACTTAAAACTATCACGCTTCCGTCAACGCTTAAAACAGTTGGCATTTCCGCATTCAAGAACTGTACAGCACTTTCAAAGGCAGCTTTTACAGGCTCGTCCTCACAGTGGAGCAGTGTATCGATCGCAGGAGGCAACGATATACTCAAGTCAAAGGTAACATACGGAAATGCTTATCCGACAGCCATGAGCACAACTACAGAGCACATGGTGCTCGATGCAGAAGAAGTAAAGTCAGATGCACACATAACAAACAGATACGTTTGCTCAAATAACGAAATGTCAAAAAAGAAAAGAGTATAAGTAAAAAAAATTAAAGCGGTTCACTTCACTTGAACCGCTTTTAATTTTAATATTCGATTATTTTTTACCGCTCATTACATCGGATATGATGGCAATTACTCTGCTGTAACAGCCGCCGCACATCATGGGTACGCCCGTATCCTTTACGATACCAACGATGCTGCCGCAATGCTCACATCCTTAAAAATCTCTGTTTAATACTGCACCTCACGCCTCGCTGAAGCTGTCCTTGCCGACACCGCAAACGGGGCAGACAAAATCATCGGGAAGATCCTCAAATTTCGTGCCTGCTTGTATTCCATGGTCTGCATCGCCTACTGCCTCGTCATATTCCCAACCGCAAATATCGCATACATACTTTTTCATAACTTTTTCTCCTTATCATTTTATTGGTTCAAAATCAGCGGCACCGTGCTTGCAAAGCGGACACACGAAATCATCGGGAAGCGTATCCCCCTCGTAAACATAGCCGCATACTTTACATACATAGCCTTTTTTGCCCTCTGTCTTGGGCTTGGGCTTCACATTGTTCTGATAATACGTATATGTCATTGTTTCTCTGTCAGATATCACCCTTGATTCGGTAACGGAGCATATGAACATACCGTGCGTGTCAAGGTCGATATACTGCTCAACCTTAAGCGACATAAACGAATTTATATATCTCGGCAACACAACAAGACCGTTATCCGAGCGAAGCGGCTCACAATTTGCGAATTTATCAACATTTCGTCCGCTTGCAAAACCGAATGTTTCAAACACCTTAAACGGTGCATCAACCGTCAGGCAGTTTATATTCATAACACCGGTCTGTGAAATCACATGGTGAGAATAATTTTCTTTGTTTATCGTTACAGCAATACGGTTCGGTGTGTTTGTCACCTGTGTTACG
>JAZTXA010000037.1:0-10091 GCA_045636245.1 Eubacteriales bacterium
CGTCTTTTGTGTAAGGAAGCGGAAGGATAAGACAGCCGGCACCCGATTTCGCATCTTCAAGCGAAGGGCATTTTACAGTGTATCCAAGCGGTGATTTAAATGTATCAAATCCGAAGGAGGAAACCTCATATCCGTTTTTTCCAAGACTTTCGGCAAGGTAAGCAAAACGTTCATCTCCACCTATGACGGAAAATTTTATGCTATTTACATCCATAATTAAACTCCCAAATAATGATGCTACATTATATGTGGAGGATTTTATTTTGTGAAAATATTACTTGTGAATATTGATTTATTCACATAAACGCATGTATAATTGTTCGGTAAAGGATTACTGTTGAATTTATGTGAATGTGAGGTATGAATATAAAATGTCATCTGGAATCAAAAAATATAAAAAAACATACACTTTGTTTATGATATTTGCGTTGCTTTGCACAGCACTTGCATCGTGTCAGACGGAAAGCCTTGAAACAAATGCCCCCGGTGTTACACAGTCACCAACAACCAAGGCACCGATAGCGGAAACGGCACCGCCTGAAACATCAAAGCCTGAGGAAAACCCTGAAAAAGAGGGAACAGAGGGCGATTTTTCCTACTGTGTATTTGACGGTGATGCGTATATAAGCGCATACACGGGTGAGAGCAAAGAAATAAATATCCCGTCTGAAATTGCAGAATATCCTGTTGTCGGCATCTATAAAGATGCATTTACAAAGAAAGAAATAACATCTGTCACATTTTCCGAGGGAATCAAAAAAATAGGCGGAAATGCCTTTGCGTTTTGCAGAACGCTTACTTCGGTAACATTACCGGAGTCGCTTGAAGTTATAGATTACTGTGCGTTTGAAGGATGCGACGGCTTAGAAAGTGTCATTATTCCCGAAAGCGTTACAGTCATAGGTGCGTGTGCATTTGCAGAATGTGAAAATCTTGCAAGCATCACTTTGCCCACAGAGCTTAAAGAAATATCCTTCGGGCTTTTCAGAAAGTGCACAGCACTTTCCAATATTGTTTTGCCTGACGGAATTGAAAAAATAGGTGCCGATGCATTTGCTTTCTGTCCTGTTTCCGAGTTTGTTATGCCCGATTCGGTTAAAGAAATAGGCGGCGGAATCTTTTCAAGCTGTCAGAAGCTTACAAGTGTTAAACTTTCTGAAAATATCACAGCTATAACGGATATGATGTTTTATGAGTGCGAACTTTTAGAAAGTGTTACCATTCCCGAGAGTGTTACGGAAATAGGAGAAAGAGCATTCTTCTCATGCCTTAAAATTAAACAGCTTGCAATACCGAACAGTGTTACAAAAATAGGCGAAAGTGCATTTTTTAACTGTGCCGATCTTAAAACAGTAAATATTCCCGACGGTATCAAAACACTGAATGACAATCTCTTTTATAACTGCCGTTCTTTAAACACAGTCACAATTCCTCAAAGCGTGACGAGTATCGGACAGGATGTATTTTATGACTCTGCAATGACAGTCATAAACTTTCTCGGCACATCGGACGAGTGGGAAAGTTGCAAAGGAATATCCGATTATTCAAAAATAACGGTCAATACAAAATAACACAGAACAAAAAAACTGCACGGAATTGCTTCCGTGCAGTTTTTATGTCAGGATTCGAAATATCAGATGTTTTGCGAAAGGTAATCGGCAACATCGCCGACTGTTATGAAATTCTTGATATCGTCATCATCTATCTCGATATCATACTTATCTTCACAATACATAATAAGGTCTGCAAGCTCAATGGAATTTACGCCGAGGTCGTTTACAAGTTCTGCATCAGGTGTTATAATTTCGGGATCAAGCTCCAACTGCTTTATAAGTGTATCCTTAATTTCTTCAAACATAATATCACTCCTTATCATTTAACAAGAAATCTCTTTATTTTTCTTGTGGTTGTTTTTTCAAATTCCGTTCCTCTGAGTTCAACGTCGCGTATCTGTTTGTATACAGGCAATGTCTTATTGAGATTGTTGATATCCTTTTTAATATCTGCCAGAATATCATCGGTGTTTGCACCCGCATATATGTCAAAGTTGGGGTAAACAACCGCTGTTATAACCGTAGTACCGTCTGTTTCTCTGCCTATTACAACAGTTTCTGCAATTTTTTCGTTTTTAAGAAGATGCTCTTCAAGCTCTTCGGGATATACGTTTTTGCCGTTGCTTGCAATGATGACGTTTTTCTTTCTGCCTGTAATGTATATGAAGTTATCTTCATCCATATGACCGATGTCGCCGGTGCGGAACCAGCCGTCTTCCGTAAATGCTTCGGCTGTAGCTTCTTCATTGTTATAGTAACCGATGAATACGTTTTTGCCTCTTGCAAGTATTTCCCCGTCATCTGATTGGTTAGGCGCATCTATCTTTACTTCCATACCTGTAGCGGGAAGACCGACAGAGCCGAGCTTTCTCCAGTTGAAGGGGTTGACCGATATAAGCGGAGCACACTCCGTTATTCCGTAGCCCTCTGCAATAAAAATTCCGAAATCGTCAAAATCCTTGATGTATTGCGGATCAAGCGGTGCGCCGCCGCAAACGATCTGCTTGATATTTCCGCCCAAAGAATTGAGGATCTCTGCGAAAAACTCACGTCTTTTGTCAATACCGACCTTGCGCAGACCGTTGCTGACCTTAATAAGGGCACGTACCTGCTTTTCCTTGCCTTTTTTACGTATGCCGTCCCATATCTTTTTGCATATAGTTTCCACATACAATGGAACAACTATAAGTGTTGTGGGCTTAAAGTCAGCAAAATTTCGAAGCGCATGCTTCACGCTGTCATTCATAAACGTTGTACCGCCGATATTGCACATTGCAAGATGATTACATGTCATGGCAAATGTGTGATGTATCGGGAGGACGGAAACAAATGTATCGTTTTCATCGACAGCCATCATTTTACAGCACGACATAACAGCACCGATAAGATTCCCCTCGGTAAGCATAACACCCTTGCTTGTGCCTGTTGTACCTGATGTGAACAGGATTGCACAAAGTCTATCGGGATTTCGTCTGTAAGAAATAAATTCCTTTGAACCGTTGCTGAGAGCTCGTGTGCCGAGCGCAATAAGATCGTCAAATACCATAACACGCTTGTCGATTGCGATCTTTTGTCTGTCGGGTTCGGGACCTATAATGATAAAATGCTGTACGCAGTCAAGCTCTGAAAGATATTCTTCAATATGAAGGAAGATTTTCTCTGCAATAAATACTGCCTTACATTCTGTCTGCTTTATGAAATTGACCATCTGGTCACACGAGATCTCTTTATCAAGAGGAACTATAACGCCGCCTGCGGTAATCGTAGTGAGATATGCTGTCATCCAGTCGGGATGCTGATCGCCTACAACAGCCACGGTGCTCTTCATAAGTCCGAGTTCAGCATACGCTGTGCCCAAAGCATCAAAACGCCGTTTGTTGTCATTGTAGGTAAATGTTATCTTGTGTCCGTTTTCAAGGTGAATATACAGCGGTTTATCGCCGTATATTCCTGCGTTCACATAAACGAGATCGCGTATACACTGCAGATCTTGTACGTGATGTGTGGGATAACCTTTTTTCATTAATTTCATAACCTCGTTGTTTTTTTTGTATCGAATGCTGTGTGAACAGCATTCATACTCAATTGTGTATTATACCCTATATGTTATGTTTTGTCAAGGAATATTCGTCGAAAAAAAGGTAACAGTAAAGAAACTTTGTGATAATTGCACAAAAAATTTTTGAAAATATCAAAAAAATATTTAAATTAGGTATTGCATAATCGGAAAAGATGTAGTAAAATAATATAGAATGTGATATAATACCATTCAGTTCGCACGGCGAACTGAGAGAATAGGATGTGATAACTTAATGGCAGTTTACTACAAGCGCTTCGTTAACGAAACGTTTGACGAAAACGGCATTCTTTCCGAATATTCCGTAAAAGATGACATGCCTTTCAATTTCGGATATGATTTTGTCGACGTTGTTGCAGAGGCAGAGCCTGACAGGCTTGCCGTGTTTTACGTAAATGATAAGGGATTTGAAAAGAAAATTACATACGGTGAATGGAAGGAGCAGAGTGATAAACTTGCTTCGTATCTCCTTACACAGGGTATAAAAAAGGGCGATGCGGTCATGCTCGTTCTGAAGCGCAATTTTGAGTTTTGGTACAGCTATGTTGCACTTCATAAGATAGGTGCTATATGTATCCCCGCAACGTATCAGCTGCAAGAAAAGGATTACGTTTACCGTTTCGGTGCGGCAAGCGTTAAAGCAATAATTGCAAATTCCGATCCTCAGGTTATAGAGCATATTGAGTCTGCTATTGAAAAGGTCGGAGATCTCGACTTGAAGATAATGACAAAATGCGAGAATCCCCCCGAGGGCTGGGTAAGTTTTGATGAGGCTGTTGAATCAGCCCCCGAATTTGTAAAGCCTACGGGCGACGAGCTTCCGAAAAATGATGACACGATGCTGATATTCTTCACATCGGGTACATCGGGAATGCCCAAGATGGCATCGCACAATTTTGCATATCCGCTTGCCCACATATTCACGGGTGTTTATTGGCACAGAGTTCTTGACGGCGGTCTGCACATCACAGTTGCTGATACAGGCTGGGCGAAAACAGCGTGGGGCAAAATGTACGGACAGCATATGGGCGGATCTGCTCAGCTTGTATACGATCACGAAAAATTCAATGCTGCAGAGATGCTTGAGATAATAACAAAATACAAAGTAACAAGCTTCTGCGCTCCTCCCACGATATATCGCTTCTTTATCAAAGAGGATCTTTCTAAATACGATTTCTCATCGATAAAGAACGCAAATATTGCAGGCGAGGCGCTTAACCCCGAGGTGTTCAACAGATTCAAGCAGTTTACTGGTCTTTCACTTATGGAGGGCTACGGACAGAGTGAATCATCGGTTATCGTTTGTACACCTTATTATGCAGAACCGAAGCCCGGTTCCATGGGACTTCCCGCGCCGTATCTCGATGTTGACATAGTGCGCGATGACGGAACAAGTGTTAACCCCGGTGAAAACGGTGAGATCGTTGTTAAAAAGCGTGACGGAAAGCACCCCACGGGTATCCTCAAGGAGTATTACAGAAATGAGGAAGCAACGGCAAAGGTCTGGGAAGGCGGTTACTACCATACAGGCGACGTTGCGTGGCGCGATGAGGATGGATATTTCTGGTACGTCGGACGTAAGGATGATGTTATCAAATCATCCGGTTACCGTATAGGGCCGTTTGAAGTTGAAAGCGTTATTATGGAGCATCCGTCAGTACTTGAATGCGCTGTAACGGGTGTGCCCCATGAAGTCAGAGGACAGGTTGTAAAAGCGACTATCGTTCTTACAAAGGGCTATACACCGTCCGAAGAGCTTAAAAAAGAAATTCAGGAATATGTCAAAACTCATACAGCGCCGTATAAATATCCCCGAATTGTTGAGTTTGTTGATGAGCTTCCTAAAACATCAAGCGGTAAAATACGCCGTCTTGACATAAGAAATGCAGATCTTACGAAAAACGATAAGTGATCTGCGCATCGTAAAATAAGGTAATAAGAAATAAATTACATAAATTATATTTTAAGGAGTATGTAACTATGAAAACAAAAGCAGTACGCCTTTACGGCAAAAATGATCTTCGCCTCGAGGAGTTTGAACTTCCCGAAATCAAAGATGACGAGATACTTGCTCATGTAATTTCCGACAGTATCTGTATGTCCACACACAAAGCGGCTCTTCAGGGCAGCGAACACAAGAGAGTTCCCGCTGACATCGCTGAAAATCCTGTTATCACAGGACACGAATTCTGCGGTATTATCGAAAAGGTAGGTAAGAAGTGGCAGGATCAGTTCAAGCCCGGCGACAAGTTCGTTGTTCAGGCGGCTCTTAACTATAAGGGTACACTTGATGCTCCCGGTTATTCATTCCCCTACATGGGCGGTGATGCTACATACATCATTCTTGATAACTGCGTTATGGAAATGAACTGCTTGCTTCCTTACGGCGGCGAAGCATTCTACTACGGCTCACTTGCTGAACCTATGTCCTGTATCGTAGGCGGTTACCACGCAAACTACCATACAAAGGGCGGCAGCTATGTTCACTCCATGGGTATCACTGAAGGCGGTTGCACAGCAATTCTCGCAGGCGCAGGTCCTATGGGTCTCGGCGCTATCGACTACGCTATCCACTGCGACAGAAAGCCCTCGCTTCTCGTTGTTACTGATATTGACGATGCCCGTCTTGAAAGAGCAGCACAGGTTATCACAGTTGAAGAAGCTGCAAAGAACGGTGTTAAGCTTATGTATGTAAACACAGCAAAGCTTGATGATGCTGTAGCATACCTCAGAGATCTCACAGACGGTAAGGGCTACAACGATGTATTCGTTTACGCTCCTGTAAGACCCGTTGTTGAACAGGCTGACAGAATCCTTGCTCACGACGGCTGTCTCAACTTCTTCGCAGGTCCTACAAACACAGCATTCTCCGCTGAATTCAACTTCTATGATGTTCACTATGCAGCTCACCACGTTGTTGGTACAAGCGGCGGTAACACAGACGATATGAGAGAAGCACTTGCAATGATGCAGGATGGCAGACTCAATCCTTCCGCTATGATCACACACTTCGGCGGTCTTAATGCTGTTATCGATACAACTCTCAACCTTCCCAAGATCCCCGGCGGCAAGAAGCTCATTTACACAAACATTGAGTTCCCCTTGACAGCTATTGCAGATCTTGAAGAAAAGGGTAAGGAATGCCCCATCTGTGCAGAGCTTGATAAGATAGTAAAGGCAAACAACAACCTCTGGTGCGCAGAAGCTGAAAAATATCTTCTTGCAAACGCAGGCAAATAATTGTTGAAAGGATAATTAAAATGCTTACAGAAGGACTTAACAACCTTGTTGCTATGTCCCACAAGTACGGCTCGGATCCCGCATTCGTACTTGCAGGCGGCGGCAACACTTCATTCAAAACAGATGATGAGCTTTATGTTAAAGGCTCGGGTTCATCTCTCGCAACCATCAAGGCAGAGCAGTTCGTAAAAATGAACAGAGCGGCACTTGATGCAATGCTCGAAAAGAAATATTCCGATGACGAGGCTACAAGAGAAGCTGAAGTTCTTGAGGATATGATGGATGCACGCTGCAAGGGTGAATATGCAAAGCGCCCCAGCGTTGAAACACCTCTTCACAACCTCTTCACACAGAAATACGTGCTTCACGTTCACCCCGCAATGGTAAACGGTATCACTTGCTCCAAGCAGGGCAAGGCTATCGTTAAGGAACTTTTCCCCGAAGCGGTATGGGTTCCTTCCTCACGTCCCGGTTACATTCTTGCCGCTTACTGCAAGAAGGCAATAGATAAGTATAAGAAAGCAAACGGCAAATGCCCCGATGTGCTTTTCCTTGAAAACCACGGCATTTTCTATGCGGCTGACACTCTTGAAGGTATCGATGCTATCGTATCCGATGTTATGACAAAGATCGAAGCAAAGATCGTAAGAAAGCCCGACTTCTCTGAGGTTGAGTTCGATAAGAAGCTCGCTGCACAGATCGCTCCCGCTATCAGAATGCTTTACTCCGATGAAATGACAACAGTTACTTTCACGGCTAATAAAGAAATCCTCAACTTTGCAAAGGATACAAAATCGTTTGCTCCTTTGGCAAAGAGCTATTCTCCCGACCATATCGTATACTGCAAGGCTTATCCGCTTTTCGTAAAGCAGGGAAAGACTGTAGAAGAAACGTATAAGGCAATTGAAAAGGGAATTGCAGATTCCAAGGCTAAGTACGGTTACGCTCCCAAGATCGTTTTCGTACAGAACCTCGGTATGTTCAGCATCGGCACAACGAAGAAGAATGCCGACACAACAGCTGAAGTCTTCACAGATATGATGAAGATCGCTGTATACGCTGAGTCCTTCGGCGGATACAAGGCACTTTCCACAGAGCTTATTGACTTCATCACAAACTGGGAAGTTGAATCCTACCGTTCAAAGGTATCAATGGCGGGTGCTGCTACAAAGAGACTTGCTGAAAAGATCGCAATCGTTACAGGCTCCGCACAGGGCTTTGGTAAGGGTATTGCAGACGCTATGGTTGCAGAGGGTGCATACGTTGTTATCGCTGATATGAACTACGACGGCGCCAAGGCTTGCGCTGATGAGCTTTGCGCTAAATACGGCGCAGGTAAGGCTATTCCGCTTGCGGCAAACGTTGCTGATGAAGAAAGCGTTGAAAACCTTGTAAATGACACAGTTATCACATACGGCGGTCTTGACATTTTCGTTGCAAACGCAGGTATTGCAATTGCAGGTAATGTTGAAGAAATGCAGAAGAAGACATTTGAACTTGTAACATCTGTAAACTACACAGGTTACTTCCTCTGCACAAAGTATGCAAGCCGTCCTATGAAGATCCAGAATAAGTTTGCTCCCAAGTACATGATGGATATCATCACAGTAAACTCCAAGTCCGGTCTTGCAGGCTCCAACAAGAACTTTGCATATGCAGGTTCCAAGTTCGGCGGTATCGGCCTTACACAGAGCTTTGCACTTGAACTTGTTGATTACAACATCAAGGTAAACGCTGTTTGCCCCGGTAACTATCTTGACGGTCCCTTGTGGAGCGACCCTGTTAAGGGCTTGTTCGTACAGTACCTCAAGGCAGGTAAGGTACCCGGCGCTAAAACAGTTGAGGATGTAAGAAAATCATACGAAAGCAAAACTCCTATTCACAGAGGATGCTTGCCTATCGACGTTGCAAGAGCAATCTTCTATATCGTTGAACAGGATTATGAAACAGGACAGGCTGTTCCCGTAACAGGCGGTCAGGAAATGCTTAACTAAAGGTGCAAAATGGATACACAGAAGCTTATTGAACAACTTAACGATAATGATATGCAAGTGCGTTTAAACGCACTTGCAGAAATCAAAAAGCTTACGGATGAGGGTGTTTTGCCCGCAGTTCCCGATACGCTTTATGTAAACAATCATATCCATACAACATACTCATTCTCTCCGTATTCCCCCACAAAGGCTCTTTATATGGCTTGGCAGGCAGGTCTTAAGACTGCGGGAATCATGGACCATGATTCCGTTTCGGGTATTAAAGAGTTTATCGAAGCAGGCAAAATTATCGGCATGCCCGTAACCTGCGGTTTTGAATGCAGAGTAGGAATGAAAAATACACGTCTGAACGGCAAGAAGATCAACAACCCCGACCAGGAATCTGTTGCTTATGTTGCAATTCACGGTATTCCTCACCAGTATGTGGATATGCTTGACGAATTCTTGACACCTTACCGTGCAAAGAGAAACGAAAGAAACAAGAAGATGTGCGCAAATATCACAAAGCTTGTTGAGCCTTACGGTCTTTCTCTTGATTTCGAAAAGGACGTTATGCCTCTTTCTAAATGCGCAGAGGGCGGTTCTATCACAGAGCGCCACGTTCTTTACGGACTTGCAAAAAAGGTAACGGAAAAGTATAAGACACCCGCTGAGGTAGTAGATTTCTTCAAGAACGAAAAGAAGATAGAGATCTCTCCCAAGGTTGAGGCGCAGATACTTAACGGCGATAAGACACCCGATTTCTATGAGTATGATATACTCGGCGCTCTTAAGAGCAATATGGTTGAAAAAATCTATATTGACGCTGACGAGGAATGTCCCGATGTCCGCGATTATATTGCTTTGGCTAAAAAATGCCACGGTATTTCCGCATATGCATACCTCGGTGACGTTGGTGACTCTGTAACGGGTGACAAAAAGGCACAGAAATTTGAAGACGATTACCTCGACCTTTTGTTCGAGGAGCTTGTCGACCTCGGTTTTGATGCCGTTACATATATGCCCACAAGAAACACAGAAGCGCAGCTTCGCCGTGTTATGGGTCTTTGCGACAAATACAATTTGTTCCAGATCAGTGGTGTTGATATCAACTCCCCCCGTCAGGAATTTATTTGCCGTGAGCTTGATAATCCCCTTTATTCACATCTCGTAGATGCTACATATGCTTTGATCGGTGCTGAAAATGCCGCAACAGCAAATGAAGACGAGTCTATGTTCTGTGATGCG
>JAZTXA010000038.1:0-1501 GCA_045636245.1 Eubacteriales bacterium
TCAGATCGGATTTGTTATCACAACTGTTGATACAGCAACAGGTAAGACGGTTGCAAAGAAGACAGTAAACACAACAACATTCAAGAAGGTAGACGGCGGATATTCATATTCCGTTAAGGTAAGCGGTCTTCCCGTTAACGATGGAAGTGTTGTTCTTTCCGTAGTTCCTTATGCTATATATTCTGAAACGGGAACACGTATCAACGGTATCTCCAAAGAGATCAGATGTCCTCTTGTGTCCGCTACTATCAGCGGTAAGAGCATTGAAGGACTCAAGGTAACATACCTTGCAAACGAAGTAAATGCTCCCGCAAATGACGTAACCGGTATCAAGGAGGCTGTTGAGCTTCTTGCAAACGATATCGAATACTACACAGGCGTTGAAGTACAAACAGGTATCTACGATCCGAGAGCTTCATATCCCCAGATCGTTATTGCAACATCAGGCGACGGCGCAGGCGGTAATGCACTCGTTGCAAACAACAAGTCTGTAGGCGCTAACCAGTACAGCATCATAAGCAAGACATCGGGCGAAATATATATCGTGGGCGGTAATGCGATCGCCGCTGAGTTTGCTTCACAGCAGCTTGTACAGCTTCTTATAAATGCAACAGGCACAGTAGAGCTTACAAGCATTTGCGCAGATATTCCCAAGACACTTAACACAAAGAACGATCATCTTCCGCTTACAGACGGCGCTGAGTACAGAATTATGACATTCAATATGCTGTGGTACGAAAGCAATAAAGACACAAGCAGATATAACAAAATGATTGAGTTTATCAATTACTACTCGCCTGATGTTATCGGCTTCCAGGAATGCTGTCTTGAAAATATGAACAGATTTATGCCTTTGCTCACAGCACAGGGCTACACGGTAATTCAGAAGGAAGTATTTACCGGTACTGAAAGCAACCGCGTTCCGCTTGCTTATAAGACATCTAAATTCACTTGTCTTGAAAAAGGCTGGAAGATCTTGCCGGGCGGAGATGAACGTTTTGGCGTAACATGGGCAGTTCTGAAGGACAAAACAACATCTCAGGTATTTGCGGCAACATCAACACACTTCTACAATGTGGGTGTGCTTGAGGATAAGGTCATTATCCGTCAGGAAAACTCTAAAATGATACTGGATGTTACAAAGGATATCGTTAATAAATACGGATGTGAAGTTATCAATATGGGTGACTATAATATGCGTACGTACGATGATGCATATAAGATAATGGTAGATGACGGCATTCTTACTGAAACAAGATTCACAGCGCTCAGAAACGGAATAATGATTCGTGGCGGTCACGTTCTCAATTCTACGATACCTTTAGTGGGATCGCCTTCCAGCGTTATCGACTTCTTCTTCACAACATCTAAGGTGAATGTGCTCCGTTCAAGATCAGTTGTCAATATGACATCTGCAGCCACATCGGACCACGCTCCTGTATATACGGATATTTCATTTATTAAATAAAACAGTAAAACCTCTGTCGGCATCCGCCGACAG
>JAZTXA010000039.1:0-4228 GCA_045636245.1 Eubacteriales bacterium
CCATATTGACGGCATAATGTCAAAAAGTGACAAGGCAACGACCTCCGTATGTTTTACGGTGATTGTTGCCTTGAATTTTTTATTTTATTCGGAATAAACAAATATCTGGTTTATTTTCGAAACGCTGTCCTCTGTAAGTACCTCGAAAAATACGGGGATCGTACCATCCGCAGGGTCGGGTAAGTCGGGTCGGAATGCACCGTTGTTATCCATGATGTAATAAGAAACTTCAAAAATTTCTCTTGTAATTATCCCGGATGTCTGTGCGATTGATGTGGGACCCGATATGAGAGAAATTTTTATGTTATATATCTTTTGCTGATAAAATGTGTCTTCGTATTTTGCAATAGGAGCGCCGAGGTTGTTAAAATAGTAATCCGTGAAGAAAGTATTGAGCGATGCGCCGTCACCGTTTATAGCCGCCCTGAAATAGTCAAAAAACATCTGAACCGACAGCGGGGCTGAATCTATCTCATTTTCAGTATAGGTCATTGTAGTGCCTTGATAGTCAACTGTGAGATATCTGTTTTTGTCCATATATTCTTCATCGTCAAATATATTTTCTCCGTCCTCGGGCGTGTAATATCCAACGTCGCTTTTGTACATAAACGGATCGTATGAATGTACTGTCGGATCCTTTTGTGTATTTGACGGATCAAAGCATTGTCTGAAAACTGAAATGATAACGGTTATAAGACATACAGCGACAATTACCGATATGACCGCTTTTATTGAAATTCGCTTTTTTTCGTTACTCATAATTATGCCATTTCCCAAAATCTTTTTACGTTTGCGTGACCTATTTTGATTCCGACGAGTTTGTCCTCATGTCCTTCAAATTCTATTGAAATGTAGCCGTCGTAGCCGTTTTTCTTCAAGATCGAAAGGCTCTGGAATGCGCCGGCATCGCCGTGACCTATTATAGCGCCCCTCAAGTAGTTGTTACCGCGGGATCTGAACCAGCCCTCGCCGGGGTTTACATCGAGGCAGGATTTGAAATAAAAGTCCTTTGCGTGTACCATTTTTGCGTATGGGGCAACAATTGCTACCGATTTTGCGGGTGTTTCGTCGGCGCACATAAAATTACCTATGTCCACCAATGCACCGAAATTCTCATAATTTACCGCACTTATGAGTGCTGCAACACGGTTAGCGTCCTGAGAGTAAAATCCGTGATTTTCAGTTGTTGTTACTATGCCCTTTGACGCGGCGTATTCAGATACTCTGCGGCAGCCCTCGGCAAGTCTCGGTATTGCATTTTCATAAAATTTATATTCAAGCTTGTCGCCGTGACCGTAAGCCACATCGTGGCGGAAGCATTTTGCGCCGTATTCGCACGCAAGATCTACTATCCTGCATACACGGTCTATTTCCGCATCAAGATCACCGCCCGATCCGAAAAGAAAATCAGCTCCCGTGCAGAAGGAGGGAATTTCAAGTCCCTTTTCATCGCAGTAGCTTTTTACTTTTTTTGCAAGCTCAATATCGGAGCAGTTTTCGTGCATACCGTCAACTATCTCAACTCCGTCAAATCCGTTTTCTTTTGCAAAATCAACAGCACCGAAAATTCCGAAATCATCACGCTTTATGTATGAGCCGAAGCTGTATGTACTTACGCAAGTTTTCATATTATAAACCTTCTTTTTTAAATGAATTATACTATAGAAATGTTAAAAAATATATTTATTTTTAAAAATAAACGAATAATACGGCAGATGAAGACATCCTCTCGGATATCTTTACCCGAGAGGATGTGCCGAAAGAACTTATTCAAATGTTACTGTGTATGCTGCATCCTTCAATATCGCAACTTTATTTGCATCGCTTCCGAAAGTATGGTCGATTCCGATTCTCGGATCGGCTCTGAAAATTGATGCGAATATTGTGTATGCCGCAAGTGTTGAGCCAAGCTCGGAGGGATGATAAAGGTCAGCGGGGAGCCAGAGATTAATGTTAAGTCCGTGAGCGTTATAAACGGTTGTAAATGCCTTACCTACGTTAGCCATTATAGCGCCTATATCGTATCCGATGGCATCGTATGAGTTACGGAGTGCCATTTCCATATTACCGGTGTTTCCGTAAGACTGCGTTGTGCCGTGGCTGGGATGGAAGCCCCAAGTCTGGTAAAGAACGACCTCGCCGCCCTTTTGTCTTACCATATTTGTAAGAGTTTTTACTGCATTATAGAACGTTGACGGAGCTGTAAGCGGTGTCGTACTCTGTTCCTGAAGAACAACATATTCATATATACCGCTGTTGATTGCCGCCGCCGCTTCTGCCGCATATGAGCCTGAGCAATAGTCTACGAGTCTTGCGCCGCCGTGCTCGATCAATGTAACGCTTACGTCGTAGCCGCCTGCATCACAAATGTTTTTGAATCTGTATATGGACATCTGATGATACCACGTAAAGCTGTTACCGATAAAGAGAATATCGTAATGCTTATCTTTGGGTAAAACAGGACTGTAATTGCCCGTCATATTTTCGAGTGTGAACTTCTGTGCATCGGAGTTATTGAATGTGTAGATGTCAACAGCCTGACCGTGGGTGAAAGCACCGCTGTATATGTCAAGAACGTGTTGCTTTGAAAGCGCTGATGAGAATACGACCTTACCGTCTTTTATGTAGAGATTCCACAGCTGTGCAGATGTCTTGTTGGATGAGTACAACTGAACCCTGTTGAGGTTTTCTGCTTTTCCTTCGGTGATATCAAGTGCTTTTCCGGGTTTTGCCATATTTGTGATGGAATATGAGCCGTCTTCCTGACGTTCAAATTTCCACATTTCACCGGGTTGGTTCTTATTCGTATACAAATACAGCTCGGAATAACGGTTGCTTATGCGCTTTCCGCCTGCGCTGATCGTGGAATAGAAAACATCGCCGAGGTCTGATTTTCCTACCATATCGAAATAGCTTGCGGATGTGTCAAGCGTGAGCTTTGATATGAGGAATTTCTGTGTATTTGAATCGTCAAACTCGCCAAGTGCGACATTTGTGTTGTCGGATACAGAGGGCGATACAACGGTAAGAACTGAGCTGTTTGAATTTGAGGGATACAAAACGGAATGTATGCCGTCACCCGCATCAACGATATACCATTTCTGTGCGGGAGAGGTGCTTGTTGTATAAATCTTTACATCAGTACCCGATACAGGTGCACTGTTAAGATCCAAAACCATATTGTATGCAAGATTATTGATTGTGTATGTGCCGTCTGTGTTACGTGTGAAGTGCCACGTCTGCTCGGCAGAAAGGTTTTTCTTGTATGCGACAACGCTGTTTGTGCCTGCATATAAAGGCATAATAGAGCTGTTTGTGTACATTATATCTATTGTTGCATAGAAATCCGTGCCGATGTCAAGAGGCTGTCTTTGATCAAGTGGGATCTCGGTTATTTCTGTATCCGGCATTTCATACGGATCCTCCGCAACTGCCGTGAACATCATATCCAGATCATCCTCTGTATATTTACCGTCGCGGTTGAAGTCAAGCGCTTCTAAATAGCAGGAATATTCGGGAGCTTTTTCCAAATACTTCTTTGCACGTATGATATCTACACCGTTGATACGTGTATCGCCGTTTATATCTCCGTTTACTACCAATTGCATAGTTTCGGAGGTTACAGAGTTTACAAGTGTATATCCTGTGCCGACAAGTGTATTTTTGGATATTATATTATCGCTGTAGTTTCTTATGTAACACGGTTCTTTGAATGAATCCATGATGTAATACGCTTTAGTACCTGCGGGAATATTTACAACCATATTGTTTTTTATCTGTAATGATGTATCAGCCGTAGTTGTAAAGGCATATTCATTTGTTACAGCGGCTGATATTTCAGCCATTTCATTTACAGATGTACTCAATGCTGCACATACCGAAGCAAGTACAAAAGATAAGAGTAAAAGTGTGGAAACTGTTTTAAATATAAAATTCTTCTTTTTCATTTTTAATTTCTCCGACGTAGGTACATTTGAAACCTGCAATCAACTTTCTGGGTGTTTTGGCTAATTTTATATCTGAATTGCCTGAACTGTTCAATCAATTCGATATGTTTTAACAAAAGTTATGTAGGGGCGTCATTCCGCACGTCTGAAATACACTTTACCGTGCGGACGGTTGGACCGCCCCTACCTTTGATCATCTTAAACCAATTGATCCGACTTTGAATAAAGAGTGTGTGAAATGATCAATCTTCGCTTCTCTTTTTCGCTTCGTCTTCAATTAT
>JAZTXA010000040.1:0-4645 GCA_045636245.1 Eubacteriales bacterium
TGCTCCTTCAAATGTACATTATATTCAGATCCGTTTTACTATCCCCGACACCGGATATGCTGATATCAAGGATATTGCAATCCGTAAGACGGAGGTTGTTTCACATAGCAAAAATCTTTTTGACTTTAATGCATGGAACAACAATGCAAAGTCAAGCAAGGTAAGTGATGAAGCAACATATGCAGGTGGTACGGTAGCTACAAATGCTGCAGATAAAAGTGTTACTCTTACTGTTTCGCAGAATACAACCGGTTATGTTTTTACAAACTTTACATTCGGTAACGGTAAGGATGGATATTATACAATAGATGTTGATCCCGATACGCTGTATAATTTATCCTACAATCTTGCCTCATGCAATTTTGCTTACAGTGCATATCAGCCTTATGTGGTGTTTTACAGAGCAGACGGTTCATTTATAAGCTATGTGAATACAGAATCTGTAGGTCTTGGTGCTAACGGATTTGTATTTACGTCTCCTGCAGATGCTGATTTTATTCAGATTGTGTATGCTATTGTCGGAGTAGCCGAGGCAGGAAAGACATGTACAGTAAAGGACCTTGCTATTCAGAAAATCAATCTTCAGGATGATGTAAGCTCAGGCTTGCCTCATCGTCTTGTTTATACATATTCAAGAAATTCAGACGCAACTTACGGTGAACTTCCCGTTCCCACATATGCTCCCCAAGGCTTTGTTTTTGCAGGTTGGTACACAGGTAAAGACGGCACCGGCACTTTGATAACAAAAGATACACCTGTTGATTATTCAAGCCATACTGTTTATCCCAAATACGATCCCATTGCAGATTCACTTGCAATTTCAGAAATGCCGATTAAAAGAGAATACACTGTAGGTGAAAGGATTAATCCTGCAGGACTTGTACTTGAAGCAACTGTATCGGGTGTAAAGCGTACAATTGACTCAGGTTATTACTGTACTCCTGAATATCTGACATCAGCAGGTGTACAGACTATCACTGCTCACTACGGTGGCAAGACAGCAACATTTACGGTTGATGTAAAGAATAATATTTCAAGATCTGTTGTTATTAACGGTTCAAATTTAAATGTAAATGTTGCAAACAATACATACACATTGACAAGTCCTTTTAATACGGGGGCTTTCAACTATTATAAGCTTACATATTACTCGGATGCATATGTGAAAGGCATAATCACTTACGGTGACGGAGAATCAGAGGAGTTTTTCCTTGAACCGTCAACAAACTTTGCATCAGCTAACGGTGAGTTTTCTTCATACATTGACGGATACCTTAAAAAGGTTATCAATGCGAAAAGTGAAACTGTATCAATTAACAGCATTACCCGTAACGGAATAAAATCAATCAGCTTCACACTGCTTGACAACAAAACAGGTACTTTTGACCTGCTTACTGTTGATACAACCAAGAAAGCGGTTAATACCGGTGAAACAGTCAAGTACTTTAATAACGACAGATACAAGGTTGGTATCGATATTCTCAACGGCGGTGCTGTTACTTACCTTGAAGTGCTTAACAGTAACATTGTTGCCCGTGTTTATAACACAACTGATGCTTACGGCAATGCTACAACCATGACAAGGGTTGACTATGCAGATAAGTTACCGGGTGGGTATATATCCGAGAATAAAAATGTAAACCTCATCAACTATTACGATAACGGACGTGAGCTTCAGCAGTCATATTACGGTACAGGTGAAAAACCCTATGAGCAGGGTTATTATAACAGAGCGGACTGGAACTATAACCCAGTTCAGGCAGGTAACGTAATTAACGAAGCAAGTAAAGTTATAGATTACGAAATAACAGATAATTATATTTACATAAAAGCACGTCCTCTTGACTGGGCAAAATGGTCAGATGACTTTGCAAATAAAAGTTCATCTGATGCTTATAACCCCATATACGGTGACGAATACATTACTGACACTTATATAGAAGCTAAGTATGTCTTTGAAGACGGATTAGTTAAAACATACTGCCGTATGGTTGACTATTCAGGCTATCCGTCAGCTCAGACAACTCAGGAATTACCTGCGTTCTACACAATTGAGCCTCTTAACCACTATGTTTATAACGATGTCAGTGAAGATGAGGCATGGAAAACAAAAAATCTTAAGTATGAAAAAGAGCCGGAATTCTGGGGCGTTGCACAGGAATACAGAGATGCACACTACCCGAACGGTTTCTCTGCAAATTCTGATTGTACAGAGCATTGGGCAGCGTTTACAGCCAGTGAAGATGCAGATAGCTTCGGTATTGGTCTTTATTCACCTGAGGTAACCAATTTCTTTTACGGTGTATATCCTCAGAAATATGCTGAAACTGCTGATTTCGGGCAGACAGAAACACTTAATTACAGACATGCTCAGACAACTAACCCTGCAGCAGAAGATGACAGCTCATATATTGCGCCGGTAGGTGTAAGAACATTCGAAAGCTTCAAGCCTTCCGAATATGCGTTCTATATTTCAACAGGTACTGTAGAGCAGATCCGTAATTCATTTGGTGTCATTGATGATGAAGAATTTGCAGCAGAACATAAAAAAGGCAAAATTGTTGTTCCTGAAACAATATATATGACACCTTCAGCAGGTGAATCAAAAACAGGTCAGTATTATGTAAATAACATTCTTGATAAAGAAACAAATACTGTTATAACTGAAGCGAAAAATAATAACACCAATGCTTATGTTCAGTTTAATATTCCCGGTGCAAAGGATGTCACAATTGCCGTAAACACAGTTACAAGCGGTATCGGTGATATTGTTCTCAATGAAGCAACGAACATTCAGAATGGCAATCTGACTCTTAGCTATGAGGGTATATCACTTGGGTCAATTATTAATGCGGACGGATATTTCAACTATCAGACGGCAGGTCTGTATATCAAAGGAACGGGTCTTAAATCGGGAGAGTCTGCAGTTGCAGAATGGGTTTTCACAATTACAATGAATGATAATTCTGTAAGAACCTATTATGCATATTCAACACTTTATGCACCTAATTACCATTCTGTTGGTGCAACGGCAGAAGCAAGATATAATACAAGCAACCGTGTTGACGGTGCAGGATGGATTTCGGGTGTGCACACTGTTTCAACATCCATTGTTCCTTTTGGCAAGTCTTCAGGAGTGGACGGCCAGGGTGCTTTCAAGAGTGAACCGCTTCTTGGCTTATCAAAACCTATGACTCCGCAGGATTGGGGTTCAGCCAACAATCTTACTACATCATCAGATGGCTTGATTTATGCAAGAGAATATTATAAGAACTCTGAGGGTGGCAGTAACGAGCAAAGCCCCGTGGGAATATTGTATGTTGACTATTCCCGAAATAAAAACACTAATACAATCCCCAATGTGTATGTGGGTGCAGAGTTGCTGAAAGCTGATTCGGGCACCAACTCGTCGTGTCATTTCTATTCATTCTACACTTTGGGCACAGGAAGTGAATTTACAAATCCGGGTGATAGTGCTACTCCAAGCGGATGGACTCAGTTTATGACTCTCAGCAGCAGCGGCGGTTCTTACAACGGTACTGTTGCATCTACTCTGAGTATTACTAATTTGTCTAACTTTGTCAATATATTAAGAGATGCAAATAGCGGTAGGTCACTTCGAATTTATACAGCACCTGATCTGACAATAAAATCATCAGGAACGCAGTATATTTATCTGTATGCACAGATCAGAAAAAACAGTTCACGATATGCTAATATGTATGCTGCGACACAGATTATAACTGTTGACAAAGCAGACCTTCGTAGTCTTGTTATTGAGGGTACAACGCTGAATGCTGAAAACTATACATCAGCTTCATGGAGTAACTACATAAAAGAACTTCGTATTGCAGCAGCAAATCTGGGTAATCCTTCTGCAAGTTCAGTGATTGATACTTCAGCTCTTGTAAATGCAAGAAATGCTCTTCAGACTAAGGTTACACTTAATGCAAACGGTGGTAGCTTTGTATCATCAGGCAGTAGCTCTGATACCAGAGAATTTAATGTAACTGTGGGTGCAAGTTTAACACATGTTTACGATGCCTCATCTTACACTCCTGTTCGTACAGGCTATACATTAAAGGGCTGGTCAACAGATGCAAATGGAGCAGAAGGTTCTGCATCTGTTAAAGCAGGTCTTATGCCAAAGCTTTATGCGATATGGTCAGAAAACAGATATAATGTTGTTTATGATGCAAACGGTGGTTCAGGTTATATTAAAAATAAAACGGCTACATATACTGAAAGCTTTGCTCTTGCATCATCAGGATTCACAAGGGACGGTTACGTACTTCTCGGATGGTCAACAAGTGCATCAGCTGAAGCTGTAACATATACCCCCGGTCAGGTTGTATCAGAGCTTACAGACAATAACGCAGACACAATCACTCTTTATGCTGTGTGGTTGAATGAAGATGAAATTCTTGACGCTGACTACTCAAAGGTTGATGCTCTTATTGCAGAAGCAAACCGGTACATAAATGATGAAAAGGGCATTTATGAAAATGTAGAAGCTCTTGCAGAGGCTGTGGGCTCAGTTGTTACCGGTCTTAAGAAATGCGATCAGGAAATTGTTGACGGATATGAAAATGCAATCCGTGAGGCACTTGGCAACGTTAAAGTTAAGTCCGGTGATTATAAAGCT
>JAZTXA010000041.1:0-1940 GCA_045636245.1 Eubacteriales bacterium
CGTTCCCGGTACTGTACCGAATTCATGGTCTTCAAGGTTAATCTGCAAAGCACCCGGGTTATCGATTATATCAGTTACAGGATTTGCAAACTGAATGTAATCGCCCTCGCCAAGTTTTACCTTGGCAATGATGTGTCCATCCTTCTTAGTGCAGCTAAGTATCTCCGCACTGCTTGTAACAGTTCCGCTGGTATTGTAGATATGAAGAAGCTCCGCATATGTATCATCTGGATAATATGCAGAAGATGTAAATGATGATAGCACCATTGACAATAACAATGAGACTATCATAACCAACGAAATTAGACGAGCCAAGCCTTTCTTCATGTTGTATCTCCTTTTTTAAAATGCTATCTTAAGCTGGATAGAAAATCTATGGTACGCAAGAAGACTTTCGTGTCTTCTTACGTACCAATAGATGAAAATTAAATGATTAAATGATATTTGCTAATAAATGCTGTGTCCTATTGTGCGGTTTTATACGCACCTGCAGCATCGCCATACTTCATCATAGCTACAAGCAAAGAAGAGAGCTTGTTGTTATCGTTTTGATGGTTGCCCGCATATGTCTGCACGCTGTAAAACAGGCTTGAGCTTATAGCATTATCATTATTGTCGTAAGCGGTTGCCTTGAATACTTCACGCATCTGATATGCCTTTATTCCTGAGAAAACAGCTACCTTTTGACCGTTTGCAGCATCAGTAAAGGTACTTATTGTTGCAAGCGTATTTGAATCGTCCGCGGTAGTGATTTTTATATAACTTACAACATTGTCTCCGGGATTAAAAGTATATTTTATGCTCGTAGAATCTTTAAGGTTAAGCGAAACTGATTTCCACTTAACGCTGCCTGAACCGCTAGTACTCTTGTCGTTTTCGAGGGAAGCAATGAGATCCGTGGCATATCCACGCTGTACTTCTGTAAGGTCCTTGTTAACAAGACTGTTTACAGCAAAACCGCTGTAAGTTTGTGCCGCCGCACCGTAATTCAAAAGGTCGACCAGCAAAGTACGCAGCAAACCATCGCTATCAGTAGTGCTACTGAGTAATGACTCACAGTATTGCTTAACGCTGAAGCTAAATTCCTCACTCTCATAAGGCTCGCCATTAAATGTACCACATAAGCGTGCGGTGACGATTTCGCCTATACGATCAGGTCCAATGTTAGAACAACCAAAGCAATAGTTTTCGCCGTCATCACTAAGGTATTTTTCCGAAACAGTCGAGTCGTTGCCACTCAGAGTAGTAAAGCTGACAAACGGATCCTCTAATTTGTCAACCAAATCTTTCGGCACAACAAAATTGAGACGCAAAGTTTCGCTGAGCGTAAGTGAAGCACCGACAAAAGCATCAGTATCAGGAGTTAAAAGCAAATCATCAGAATTAAGACAAATGTTATAAGTCTGTTTTTTGTTAGAAATAACACGCACATAGGTCGGCGTTTCTGCCGCAGGAGCATACGAAGTAAGGTTATCGGTGTCTTCTCCTGTGTTATTATCGCTATAAGTCGAATCCAAGCGAATCTTTCCGCCATTTGCAGTATCTTTTATGAAATTCAAAGACAATGCAACGCCACGGCCTAAAATATCATTGTTTCTGGCGATGTATCTGTACGCAGTAAAGCTGTTTGCATAAGAAACAACATACGGGTTGCTTCCGCCGACATTGTTGAAGTTTCCTGCGCCGGGACCATGGAACACCCATCTTGCGTTATATCCGGTATTCTTATAATCGGAATTCTCTGTAAGTGCAACACGCAAATCGCAGTTGTAGTATGCATCGTGTAAAGCCGTATTACTCGTTCCCGGTACTGTACCGAATTCATGGTCTTCAAGGTTAATCTGTAAAGCACCAGGATTGTCGATTATATCGGTTACAGGCTTTACAAACTGGATATAGTCTTCCGTACCGAGTTGTGCTTTTACGGTAATCTTGCCGTC
>JAZTXA010000042.1:0-2422 GCA_045636245.1 Eubacteriales bacterium
GCATACAAGTATACAGGCGGGCGACAATGCTTACAATGCTGTATTTGCACTCCAGTCAGAAATCACAACAAGTGCCGCAAACGGCGACCTGATGGATCTTTTTGAAGCGGAAAACCTCGATTTATCGAAACACTATTGGGATCAGAACGTGCCTGAGCTTTTGTCGATATCAAATCAGCTGTTCTTCACGACGGGCGACATTCTCACAATGGAGGAGCTTGCCTCTTGGGTTCTTACATTCAACAAAAAGATGGCAAAGGCCAATGATCTGCCCGATCTTTATCAGCTTGTACGCGATAACGAATGGACTATAGATAAATTCAACGAACTGCTTTTGAACATTTCCGTTGATAACGGCGACAGCATATGGGATCACACAGACACATATGCACTTGCAACACACAACGACAACGCATACGGTCTTTTCTACTCGTGCGGTTTGCGCTTCGTGACAAAAGACTCCGACGACATTCCGATAATTAACACGGAAGAAATGAAAAAGATCATTGATATTGCCGAAAAAACCATCGATATTCAGGAAAGAGAAAACAAAACAATAAATGCACACGACTGGATAAACGTAAATCCTCTGGCACACGAAATTACTATCCAGGCATTCCAGGAGGACCGCGCACTTTTCTTCGCCGAAACACTTGACGCTGTTATCAAACTGCGAGATATGGAGACCGATTTCGGTATAATCCCCTTGCCCAAGTATGATAAACAGCAGGAAAATTACATCACATTTGTAAATCCGGCAGGATCATTCGTCGCCATACCTAAATCCGAACAAACGCGTGACGGCGGATATTTTGCAAGCTATGCACTTGAAGCAATGGCATACCTCGGTTACAAATACATAACACCGCAGTTTATCGAAAAAGCTGTTATGGGTAAATCTACAAGAGATGATGAATCAGTCGATATGCTTCGACTTATATTCGCAAACAGAACATATGACCTTGGAATAATCTGCGGCTTCGGAGATATCGCCTACGACTATGCAACTTTAGTAAACAGCGGCAAAAGTGCAATAAATTCCGCATTCACCCGAAAAGAAAAGAAAGCCACTCAAGAAATAAATGATTTTATATCCAAGATAACGAAATAAGCATTTTAAAAGCGTTGCCCGAAAGGACAACGCTTTTAAATTTGGATTTATATTCCGTATACGAGCCAAATGTAAATGTACGCGGGAATTATTGCCGCCAAGGTAAACGGGATTCCTATTTTGAAGAAATCGCTGTTTTTAACCTCGTATCCTTCGCGGCGGAGTATACCGATACCCGTGATATTAGCAGATGCACCTATAGGTGTGCAGTTACCGCCGAGCGTTGCGCCCGAAAGCAGACCAAACAAGAACGGTGTGGGATCAACTCCGAGTGTTGCCGCAAGTCCCATTATAACGGGAATCATCGTTGCAACATACGGAATATTATCGATAAATGCCGAAATGAGGACAGATGCCCAAACGATAACCGTATAAAGTAAGAACAAATTACCGCCGCCCGCTTTTGCAAGAAGGTCAGCCGCGGCATCTATAACTCCCTGCTCTGTTATAGCACCTATCATAAGGAACAAGCCGACAAGAATACCTATCGTTTCAAAGTCAATAGACTTCAAATGTTCAACAACGGCAGAAAATTCCTTTTTCTTTATAAGCTGTATAACAAGTCCGATTGCGAAAAGCACACAGCAAATAACACCGTTTGTTACATACGGCTTTTCGGGAATAAACGAAGCTGCAATAAGCAACACAAGCGCACCGCACAAAAGAACCGTGGGAATATTGTCCGTTACCTCTGTACGTGTTTCAGACTTAGGTATACGGTCTTTTTTATTATTGAACTGGATATAAAGTATCAATGCGGAAACAATTGCACCAAGCTCAACCGCAAAAAAGATACTTGCTTTTCCTTTGTATACAAAGAAATCAATAAAGCTCATATCAAGTGATGAGCCGAGCATAATCGCAGTTGTATCACCCACAAGCGTTGCCGCCCCCTGAAGGTTGGATGATACGGCAATTGCAATTATTACAGGAACGGGATTCGTTTTAAGCTTTTTGCAAATTTCAAGCGCAATGGGTGCAACCATCAAAACCGTTGCAACATTGTCAACAAACGCGGATATAACACCCGCAAAAAGTGAAAGTGCAACAGCTGCCATTTGAACGGTATTTACACGCTCCATTAAAACATCGGCGAGCAAAGACGGCATCTTACTTTCAATAAAAAGCGAAACAAGTCCCATCGTACCCGCTATCATAAGTATGACATTGAAATCAAGTGCTCCGATTATATCTCCTATCGGAAGCATTCCAAGTACAATAAAAAGGATTCCTGATGCAAGTGCGATATACGCCCTGTATTTGCTGAACACGAGCATCAAAACGTATGTAATTGCAAAAATAATAAGTGCC
>JAZTXA010000043.1:0-5312 GCA_045636245.1 Eubacteriales bacterium
CTGCCCGTCCCCCCACAGTTCGCAGGGAAAACGCAGTTTCCTGCGAACTGCCCACGGGCATAGGGCGCAGATTTCCTACGGAAATCAATAAAAAAACGGTCTGAATCATATTAACTCAGACCGTTTTTCTTAAATCGTATAAAGCGTTTTTAAAAGTGCTATTTCTTTTTCATATCCGTCAAGCTCGTTGGGAGTTTCAAGCACAAAGGGCTTGCCCGAAAGACGGGGTGAATTTATTATTTTTGTTATCGCATCAAGACCTATGAAGCCGTCGCCGATCTTTTCGTGGCGGTCTTTTTTAGCTCCCGACGGATTTTTGCTGTCGTTCAAATGTATGGCGCACAGCATATCAAGCCCGATTATTTTATCAAACTCGTCAAGTACCCTTTCAAATTCATTTATAACATCGTATCCGCCGTCGGAAACGTGGCAGGTGTCAAGACAAACGCCGAGCTTTTCTTTTAGCTCCACACCGTCAATTATTGCCTTTATTTCTTCAAAGCTTGCGCCGATCTCGCTTCCTTTTCCTGCCATCGTTTCGATAAGCACGGTGGTGTGCAGATCGGGTGTCAAAACACGGTTGAGTATGTCAGTTGTGCGTTTTACCCCCTCGTCACTTCCGTCACCGAGGTGTGAGCCGGGGTGGAAATTGTAATAATTTCCGGGGAGATTTTCAAGTATTTTGAGGTCGTCAAGGAATATATCATATGCAAATGAACGCACCTCCGCTTTTGATGAAGCGGGGTTCAGTGTGTACGGTGCGTGTGCGACGGCAGGGGCAAAATTATGCTCCTTCATAAGCTCGGTCGCACGGCGCATATCTTCAAAGTCGGGGGCTTTTGATTTGCTTCCTCTTGGGTTTCTTGTGAAAAACTGAAATGTATCTGCGCCTATCGAAAGCGCTGTCTTTACCATATTTTCATATCCTGCGGATGATGAAAGATGACATCCTATGTGAAACATATTTGCTCCTTCAAATTAAAGTATTGTGTCCTCTATCGAATTATAGTGTGCCAAAACGTCTTCTACAAATTCGTCCCACATATCGTTTTCACGCATACAGGACGGGCAGTTTTTGCCCGAAAACGAATTGTGCTGGCGCACAGCTTCAATGGGGAGGTCATATTTTTTCATAAGCTCGGCTGCCAAAACTGCTGTGTTTTTGACGGCTTTTATAAATGCCTCCGACGGCTTTTCGCCCCTCGGCTGTTTGTTAAGGCATATTTCAATGCCGATTCCGTAAAGGTTGCCCTCACCCTCGCCGCCGTCACCTGCGTGGTATCCGGCTTCTTCCTCCGGTAAGGATTTGTATATCGCCTCATCGTCTACCGTATAATGCCAACCAAGCGGTCTGTCACCTTGTTTGAAGTTTTTAAGATAAACGGAGTGTGCCTTCGCACCCGCACCCTCGCGCCAGTTGTCGGTGTTGTGAATGACGATGTATTTTGCACCGACAGCACCTCTTTCGTATCTTCTGTTTACGTGGGTTTTGTCAACAATGTCGGCAATTACAGGCATTTCATCCTCGCGTCCGTGGCAAAGATACGTCACGTATCTTTCGGGCTTCGGCTGTACAATGTATGCCGCACCGTAGCGCCATATTTCCATAAATTCAGACAAAAGCACGGTGATTTTTCCGTCTTTAACCGCGGGGTCGTTTATATAAAGCCAATCATCACCGTTCTTTGTCACAAAGCCCGTGACAAGCAACAGATGCCCGTTTGTTTTTCTCTCGGGATATCCGCTTTTTGTGAGCATCCCCTCGGTAACCTTTATTGAGCAAGCAACGGGAAAGCCTTGCGAAAGTGCGTATTTAAGAGCATCGCCGTCGTAAAAATCAAGGAATGAGTGAAATCCAAGCTCACCCGGGAAAGATGTGTTAAATGACCAGTTTCCGTATATATTGTCGCCAAAGTCAAAAACCTTTTCAGCAGTTTCTTCCATACTTATGCTGTAGTCAAGATGGTCAAGTGCCATGGAAAGTGAAGTTGGTGAGCATATTCTGTGACCGATAACGGGAACAGTCCCCTGTATCCTTACGGGGATTTTGTTTTGTGATGAAAACTGTTCGGTTTTAGGCAAAGCACCGTTTTCCGTGTTTTTTGCAAAGCATACGGAGTACAAAACGGGGGCTTTTTCACCATTTGTAATTTCAATTTTGAATCTGAAAGAGGTGTGTTTTTCGTCAAAGGTCAGAATATCGGTCTCCATTTTACCGCCGACACCGACGCTGCTTTCGGATTTTGAAACACCGCTTTTGCTTGACCAAACACCCCAAGAAAACCAGTTTTCACCGTCAATGCTTGCGGATACCTTGACAGTACCACCGTACGTGCGTGCGTTCCACGAGGCGGTCATAACGTCAAACGGTTCCGATGTTATTTCATCGGAAATGAATACACCAAAATTATCACCGTCAAGTGTCAGCCCGTCATTATAAAATTTGAGATTTTCACATTCGCCCGAAAATTCGTTTGCAAAAAGGCAAACGGTTCTATGATGAAGATCGATTTCTGGGTGATAAAAATTCTTTTCTATGTCTAAATTTACGGAATATCTTTTCATTTTCAATATCCTCATACTTTATTTTATATCTTTATTTTACACCAATGCAGGCAAAAAGTCAATCTTTTGCGTATATAATCAGCACAAATATAAATAATAAGTACATATTATTATTCGGAGGATATTATGTTTGAGGGTAAAAAGGATTACAGAACATATGCAAAGGCAAAGGCGGCAAAGTCAAAATCACTGAAGAACTGCACGCTTGCTTTCATTTCGGGAGGGCTCATATGTGTTTTGGGTGAATGTTTTTTTGATATATACAAGAATTTCACGGATGAAAAAACATCAGCCACACTTGTGTCCGTAACGTTGATTTTTATTGCCGCACTTCTCACGGCGCTCGGCATTTTCGATAAAATCGCAAAGCATGCGGGCGCAGGCACGCTTGTGCCGATAACGGGCTTTTCCAACGCAATGGCATCTCCTGCGCTCGATACTAAAAGCGAGGGGTATATAATGTGCGTGGGCGCAAAAATGTTCACCGTCGCCGGTCCCGTTATCGTATACGGCGCAGTCGCAAGTGTCATTTACGGTGTTGTTTATTGGATATGCTCGATTCTTTGACAAAAGGCTTGACCGGTCGGTCAAGCCTTTTTAATTATATCTTCATATAAATCGTCGAGCACATCCAGCCAACATGAATCATTTGTTTGTTCTGCTTTTGTGCGAGAACACATAAATGCAAATTCGATGTTGTTGTAAGGAATTTGAGTCAGTCTATTATAAATTATCATCGCACCGGGCCAATTGAGATCCTGTATCCATTCTAAGAGAATAAACATAAACGGCTCTAATTCTTTATCGCTTCGCATAGCAACAACCTTGGCACATGGTTCCCAAACCATTTTGCTTTTTTCGGGGGGAACGATAATTGGTTGCATAAAGGGAAACAGATTCTTAATTTGCTTGGCTGCCTCAATTCCTTTTTGTGCCTTGATTTCGTTTTCTTCATTAGATAATTGATTATCCCACATGAATAGATTATATAATTCATCAATGCTATATGTCATCATATTCCACCTCGCTTTATTTCATTATATCACACCGCGGATTTAATGTAAATATTTTTTGCAAAATTACTGTGTCCTATATTGACAGCAGCATAGGGGTATATAATTGGAGTTGGTGCGAAAATGTTTACCGTTGCGGGTCCTGTTATCGTCTACAGAGTTGTCGCAAGCGTAATTTACGGTGTTATTTATTGGATATGCTCGATAATATAAAAAAGCGGTCAATACCGCTTTTTTATACACCTCGTTTTTTTGCTTCCGCTGCGCCCGCCCGTCCCCCCACAGTTTGCGTGTGGTTCGTATAGCGAACTACACGCAAACTGCCCACGGGCAAGGGCGCAGATTTCCTGCGGAAATATCTGAATTACAGTGTGGAAAAATCGGATTTCTTGCACGCATCGATGAATGATTTGAAAAGCTTTGCGGAGGTGCTTGAAGTATCGTATGTAAATTCGGGATGCCACTGTACACCGATGAAATACGGGTGTGATTTATCTTCCACAGCTTCGATTATTCCGTCGGTGGATTTTGCTGTGACGGTGAAAGCGTTTGCCACGTCCTTCAGCGACTGATGGTGGAAGCTGTTGGTGGTGACATTTTCAGAGCCTATAATGTCAAAAAGTTTTGAGGTTTTGTCAATACATACCGTATGTGTGTCAAACTCGCCCGCTTCCTTTTGCCTGTGCGCAATATCTGACGGACACTGCGTGGGTATATCCTGATAAAGCGTACCGCCGAGGGCTACGTTATTTGACTGTATACCTCTGCAAATTGAAAGTATCGGTTTTTTTGTTTGAAGTATCAAGGGCAGTGCCTCAAACTCGATCTTATCACGGTCGGGACATGCATCTACCGTGTCGTTTATGGGTTCTTCTCCGTATGCTCTCGGGTCAACGTCTATACCGCCTGCGAACATAAAGCCGTCGGAAAGCTCAATAAGCTGTTTTAAATTTTCCTCTGTCTGATACATCGTGACTAAAAACGGCACACCGCCGTGGTGCGTTATTGCCTTTGCGTAGTGGATGCGCACCATATCGTATCCGTTTTCAAGTGAACCGAAAATAGCAATCAAGGGCTTTTTCATTACTTTGTGGGCTCCTTTAAAAGATATTCCGCCGCCGTCATTATGCCGTATTTGCCCGACTCGTATGTAAGACCGCCTTGGAAAAATGCGGTGTACGGCTCTCTTATTGGTGCATCTGCCGAAAGCTCAATTGATGCGCCCGAAACAAATGTGCCTGCCGCCATAATTACCTGATCGCTGTAGCCGGGCATATCCCACGGCTCCGGGGTAACGTATGCCTCAACGGGTGAGCCTGCCTGAATACCTCTGCAGAATGCGCAAAGCGGCTCTTTTGAGAGAAACTGTATCGTCTGGATTATATCGTGACGGTCTTCGTCATATTTGGGGCTGACCTCATATCCGAGCTTTTCAAACATATATGCGGCAAGTGCGGCTGTTTTGAGTGACGCTGCAACAGTATGCGGAGCATAGAAAAGCCCGCGGTACATATTTTTATTCTGATCAAGGCTTGCGCCGCATTCAAGACCGACACCGGGGCAGGTGAACCTGTATGAGCAAAGCTCAACAGCCTTAGCTGTTCCCGCAAGATAACCGCCCGACTCTGCCATACCGCCGCCGGGATTCTTTATCAAAGAGCCCACAATAAGGTCAGCGCCGTGCGCTGTCGGCTCACATTCCTCAACAAACTCACCGTAGCAGTTGTCAACAAC
>JAZTXA010000044.1:0-3295 GCA_045636245.1 Eubacteriales bacterium
CTTTAGGTCTTATTATCCTTTCTCCCGTTATTTTGTTTTTCCTGCTGATAATTGCATGTCTGCTTGCGTCACTGTTCGTGTGCGTGGCGGGGCTTATTGCAATGTGCTCGGCATTGCTTGTACTTATAACCGCGGCAGGTACTGCTTTTGCACTTGTTGCGATAATTTACGGTATAACACAGCTTGGTACATCAACACCGGCAGGTATTTATGAAATAGGTATCGGTATTGTGTGCGGCGGTTTGACGATGCTCATCGGCATCCTGCTTTACAACTTTGTTGTAAGACTTGCACCGTTTCTTTTCAAAAAGCTCATTGTGCTTGTTAAATTTGTTATCGCACAGCTTAAACGCTTGTATGAATATGCGAAAGGAGCGTTTAATAACATATGAAACCCGTATCAATTGTATTTATTATCATTTCGGTTTTCCTCATCATTGTCGGCTTTATAACCTGCTCTGTCGGTATGGTTCAGGCTAAAGCGCAGGGAATACAGCTTTATGACACAAAAAATGAAAATGATGAAATTGTAAACACATATGATTTTTCCTCCGATGATATCGGAAAAATCGAGATCAATGCAGGCGATGCCGATGTCAAGATCATCTGCGGCGCTGACAGCAATAAGATCGAAATCAAAAATTTTTCATCAACAAAATATGTTTGTCAGGTGGAAAATAAGGCACTTGTCATGGAAGCGGGAATGAATATTCTTTCACTGACTGACCTTGCACAAGGCGAGATAAGATTCAAAGGCTTCAGATATTATGTAAACGACTTTTTCAGCGGTAAAACACTCGGCAGAAAAAGCGTTACCGTTTATGTAACGGATACGTTTGATATCAAAGTTTTCGATGTGGATGTCGGATACGGAGATGTTGAAATTATAAATTCAGCATGCGATGCTGATTATGATATAACTGTTGAATCCGGAGATATAAAGCTTTCCAATGTCGAAACAAGCTCAGTCGTTTCGCTTAAAATAAACAAAGGCGGCGATATAAGCCTTGACGGAATAATTGCCAAAACGGTAAGCGCATACGCATCAGAAGGAAAATTTGACGGTGAAGTATCGGCAAATGAAGTTTTTGTTGAAGCAGGCAAGGATGTCACGCTTGCAGTCGGATATAATCTTGAAGAATATAACTACGATCTTGAAGCGCCTCTGGGCAAAATATCGTTGCTTGATACCCAGTATAATATCCCTCACAAAACGTATAATCCCAATCTTCAAAACAAAATTGATATCTGTGCTTTTGACGGTAATGTCAAAATTACAGCATCGGAAAAAGTTTCCGTTGAATAATTCCCGTTTTATCGCATACAATAATGTTGCGGCAACGAATACCGCTGCCGTTCATTATTTCTGAAAGGGATTTTGGATAAAACAAGGATTGTTAACCGTGTTAGACAGGATAGCACTTATTCTCGTTATTATCGGCGCATTGAATTGGGGCAGCATAGGCATATTCAATTTCGATGTGGTAGGTTGGATCTTCGGCGGACAGACGGCAGTTGTAAGCCGCATAATATTCGCCGTAGTGGCTTTGGCAGGTCTTTGGTGCATATCGCTTCTGTTCAGACGAAGCGATGAGCTTGAGAGTGCCGATAATATGTAAAATCAACGAAAGGGAGTTGTTAATTCAATATACAGCTCCCTTAAATATTTAAGAGGTAAAAATGGTAAGAATTGCAGAAACTGTTGCAAAATGCATTGAAAACGGCACGCTTAAAAAAATTGTACTTTCAAAGCCCGAAAACAGATCAATTGACAGGGCAGTTGCAAAGCTTATTAAAATAAAAGACGAAACGATGCTGCAAACGGAAGTCCTTTTTACAACGGGTGGCGCCAGACACACAAATACTCCGCTTGTTAATGCCGCTGAATACATAACAAAAGAATTCGAAAAAGGCTATGGACAGATAAATATTGTTGATGTTGGCGGAATCGCAGAAGGAAAGCTGTCCAAGGGCGGCAAGTTTGCATTTATTAATAAGATAAAAAAAGCAGAGGGTACTGTTGAGGTTACTTCACAGAACCGAGAAAAGGAGTATATTCTTTCGCCAAATGCAAAATATGATTTTCTTGTTGAGCTTGGAATACAGGATATAAGCGGCAGGATCCACGACAAAAGACAAAGCAAATTCAGACAGATAAACAAATTTCTTGAAATAATTAAAGATACGCTCAAATATCTTCCCGATGACAATATTGTAATATGGGATCTTTGTTGCGGTAAAAGCTATCTTTCGTTTGCGGTTTACTATTATTTCAATAATATCCTTAAAAAGAATATAAGGATATTCGGCGTTGATTTGAAAAAAGACGTTATTGATTACTGTTCGTCTGTTGCACGCAAGCTTTCGTTTGACGGATTATCGTTTTTGCATGGTGACATAAATGAAGTCACGCTTCCTTCAAAGCCTCACATGGTAATGTCGCTTCACGCATGCGATGTTGCGACTGACATTGTTTTGAATAAGGCGGTGTTAACAAAAGCTCCCGTCATTCTTTCAACTCCGTGTTGCCAGCATGAGCTTGCGGCGAAGATAAATAAAGATGAGCTTTCATTTATAACGGATTACCCGATTTTAAAGCAAAAGCTTTCATCGCTTGTAACAGATGCTGTCCGCTGTCAGGGACTTAAAGCGTGTGGATATACCGTGACGTGCCTTGAATTTATCGATCCCGAGGAAACTCCGAAAAATACGATGATAAAAGCAATTAAAACCTCGGATAAGAATGATCCTGAAAAGGATAAATATTTCAAGCTTTGCGAACAGTTTAACGCAACACCGCATTTTGAAAAGGTGTTTTGATTATAAAATTTCAAATCCCCAAAGGTGATGCCTTTGGGGATTTTTTAAATGGGGATCACTTTTATGCTTTGACTGGAAAGCATAAAGTTAAATCATTTATTATATTGATCTCATGTTTTCATTCGCTATTCGCTCCCACCTCGGGCAGGAGCGAAGCTTTCCACCGGAAATCTATTTATACAGTTTTAGGCTAAAACTGATATGTCATTGTAATGATTCTGAAATTTAGCAAAAATTCCCGAACAGTTTATACACTGTTCGGGAATTTTATGTATGAAGTGTGATTATATTTTTTTGTTCGCAAGGTGTTCATCACGTGCGCTGATACGGCCTTCTTTTTTGATATCGCCTGCTTTTGTAAGGGCGATCTTTGTAAGATAAGGACCGACGATCTCATAAATGAGAACGGCGAAAAGCGTGATATTGCGGACGATTGCACCGTCAGGACCGAGCTCAATAGCCTTTATTGCCATGC
>JAZTXA010000045.1:0-5193 GCA_045636245.1 Eubacteriales bacterium
TTTAAAATGAAGGAGGTGTGTACGTTCAAATTCTTTTTCTTGACACGGAGATATTTTTGTGATAAAATCAAGTTATACTATATAAGATTCGGAGATAAAGATGAAGATCGTTATTTTGGGCGTAGGTTCAATGGGCGATGTGCGCCCTTGCGCAAACCTCGCAAAAAGACTTATAACAAGAAAGCATGACGTTACACTTATCGCATATGAAAGATTCAGGGAATATGTTGAGGGTGAGGGGATAAATTTCACAGCGTACCCCGGCGACTCCGAGGAGCTTATGCATGCCATAATATCGGGCGGAAGCAATATGTTCAAGATAATGTCCGCTGTCAAAAAGGTATATGCAAAGGATACGGATCTGATACGTGAGATACTTGTGAAAGCGTGCACGGGTGCGGATCTGCTCATTTATGCAACAAGTACATCCGTTGCCATGGCATATATTGGCGAGGGACTTAAGATACCGTATGTACGTCTTAATTTCTATCCCGATGCACCCACAAAGGAATTTCGCTGCGTAAACTATCCCGAATGGCCCTTCGGACGGTTTTTCAGGGGTACATACAACAAGCTGTCACACATTTTGTGCGGTTATTTCTCTGTGCGCATACAGAAGGCTTCAAAAAAATCATGGCTTAAGCCGTTGGGACTTAAAAACAGTCTTAAGCTCGGAAATAAATATCTTGACGGAAGCGGCATTGAAAATTTGCTCGGCTACAGTGAGCTTGTTGTGCCCGCATGTGAGGATTACGGCGAAAATATACACGTTGTCGGATATTTTTCCGATGTCGGACAGGAGGATATTTATACGCCTCCTGCAGATATTGCGGAGTTTCTTTCTAAGGGTGAGAAGCCCATATACATAGGCTTCGGCTCTGTCCCCGCAGGGTACGACAACATTTTGAAAACTGTGCTTGATGCACTTAAAATAACGGGCAAGCGCGCATTTATCAGCGGAAGCTGGGCGAATATCGAAAAAGAAAAGCTTCCCGAAAACGTGCATCTCGTCGGATATGTTCCGCATGAATGGCTGTTTTCACAGTGTGAAGCGGTCGTTCAGCACGGCGGCGCGGGTTCCACTGCAAATGCGCTTCGCGCAGGCAAGCCGACGCTTGTTGTGCCTTTCGGAAGCGACCAGCTTTTCTGGGGCAACAGAGTTTTTGAAAGAGGTCTTGGACCGAAACCGATACATCAGAAAAAGCTGACGGCTGAAAATCTTGCCGAGGCGATAAACGATCTGTGTACTCCCGAGTACATTGAGCGTGCAGAAAACATCGGAAAGCTTCTTCGTGCCGAGGACGGTGTCGGTCGTGCCGTTGATTTTATTGAGAAGGAATACGGCGAACGGTAAAGGATTATTATGAATAATATTTTTCGCAAAGCGGCAGCATTTTTGCTTGCCATGACGTTTTGCAGCGTCCCTGCTGTTGCGGAAGAAGACACAAGGGCGCTGTATATTGCGCCTTTTGTTTCCTCTGAACAGCTTTCGTATACGTGTAAAAGTCTTATTGACGATTTTGAAGGCGATGTCAGCGATTGGACTGTCGATGGTGGTGAGATATTATCATCCGATACCGCTGCGTGCGGCATCGCTTCTGTTTCTGTTGCGGGCGGGGAAGGTGTCACGGTGTCCGCTTCGTTTGAAGATTTGAACCTTTCTCCATGCGACGGCGTTTCGGCTGTTTTTAAAAGCACTTCCGAAAGTGATGTTAAAATATCATTTTCGGTACTATCGGGCGATACCGTATATGAGGCGCACGGAGTTATACCGTCGGGAGGATGGTACACTGTGAGCGTTGATATAAGAAACATGAAGAAAAAGGACCGTGTAAACGGCATTTCGATAACTGCCGATGGCGGATTTTTGCTTGATTATGTTCACGCCTCGTCTGTCTACGCACCTGTTGGGTGTGTCAAGAATCTGACCGATGAATATACAGGTGACGGCGCGAAGGTAGATGTGAGCAATTCTCTTATCAGCCTTGAATTCAGCAAAAAAAACGGTTCTGTTGAGTCGGGACGCATTGACCGTCTTTTAATCGGTGAAAATGCGCTTTGCATAACGCTTGACAACCGTGCAGGGGCAGATGGGATGACAGTTTCATATTCGGAAACATTCGGCACATACAGAAGTAAGTTCATGCACAAGTGCGATATTACAGACGGTGTGGGAACGTATATTGTACCGATAGAGGGAACCGATCAAATAGAGGGCTTTATGCTTGAATTTGAGTCAAAGCCAAATGGTGAAATTGATATTATTGATATTTCGCTGACACCGTATGCTGTGCGCAACAGTGAGGGTGAATGTTATTTTGACGGGGAAAATATTGTTATTTCGTATGAAAAAGCAAAGATTCCCGAAGGGTGCCCCGTTTATCTTTACAGATCGCTTTTTGCAGAAGGCAATGGTATGCCGTATCTTGCAAACCTTAACGGCGAGAAGGTCTTTTCTTTCCCGTTGACCGACGACGGAAAGAACAACCTGCTTTATAAATATGATGTAATGTATGAAAAGGACGGAGAGCTTACAGAAGTATACCGTAATCTTACGGTGTCAAATCCGGAGGAATGTGCACCTGTCGGCGCATCGGTACAAAATGCTTCAAAAAAAGGCGTGTACGGGGAGTTTTACAGAAGTGCTGGCACTGTATTTTTGCAGATAGATCCGTATGCTTTTATTTCTGATTCCGAAACGAAATATTCCTACACGGTTGGGGATAAGACGTTTTATATTCATACGGATTCGGCGGAATATCTTGACAAAAGAGTAACGGGAATATCACACACGGGGGCGGCTGTCTATATCACCCTGTCGCTTCCCATATCATTCGGTGAAATGCAAAACGAGGAATTTGTCTGTAAATATTCGGCAATGGCGGGTTATATCGCATCGAGATATAACGGCGGTGAAAACGGGACGGTGAATGGCTTTGTGATAGGTGACGGGCTCTCTTCAAACGGTTCTTCACAGCTTGAATTTTTAAGGTGCGTTTTTGACACGGTCTATTTTTCCTCTGTGTCGGAAAATTCAAAAAGCGCTGTTATTTTATCGCTTGACGGAAGACAGGGAGCATCTTTGTACGGTTTTGCATCGGTCATGACGGAAATGTGTCCGTACATTTCCGATGTTACGGTGTTTACAAACGGTGTCGGAAAGTGTCTTGACAACGCACTCGGATTTGATGTACGCACGCTCATTTCCGCGCTTGAGGGAATGACGGGCAAGGAAATGGGACTGTTTGTATATGCAGATGGGTATTCCGAGCCTTACGGGGAACTTGTGCGCGATTTTTACAGTCTTTACGAAAACACATCGTTCAAATGCTTGGCGGTAAAGTATAACGATGCCGTTAAAAGCGGGAAAGTGTTTGAATATATGGACACGGCGGACGCCGAAAAATATACGGGCGGTTTGTGCGTTGAATTCGGTCTTGGGTCGTGGGGAGAGCTTTGTGACACGTCGCTGTTTTCGGGAAATGTCAGGGAAAATGCCGTGGGATATCTTTCGTATGGCGCGGATATGACGGGCAGGGATAAGATATTCGACAGTAAAGAGGGCGGTAAATGGCTCAAAGGTGTCGGATGTACATCGGTGTCGTCAGATGAAAAGTATATTATGGCATCGCTTGATAACAGACAGACGGGATGCGGATATGTTGTTTTTGTTCCTGACGATCCACCTACTGTGCAAAAAAGAACTGTAAGCGTGAAGCTGAAGGTTGATTATCTGAAAGAGGGCGAAAACGCTGAAGTTTTTCTGTGTGCGGTATACGGGGAAAAGAGTGTATACAGTGCGGTCGATATAAAGGCGGATACGGATACGGTCATAAGCTTTGATGTCGGCGGTATCAGACGTGCGGAAAAATTTATAATCGGCGTCAACGGTGAGGGCACACCGAGACTTTGCGTTGCAGAGGGCTTTGTTTCCCACGAAAAAGGTGAACAGGACGGTGAAAGTGAAATTATACACGGAGTTCAGACCGATGGCGAAAATAACGGCACAGAAAAGGGAACGGGCGAAATAACGCTTCTTTTGATTTTGATATTTTCTATCCTTGCTGTGTTTTCCGCATCGGGTGCAGTAATGTATTTTCTGAATAAGAAAAATGGGCAAAAATAATGCTTTGGGGCTGTATTCAGCCCCCTTTTTTATTTCGAAAAAATAATACGAAAAAAAATAAAAAAAATTCAAAAAAAGGGTTGACAAATCAGAAAAAGTATGCTATATTAATTAAGCCGTACAGCGAGAGGCAATCGCAAAGCACACGGCATGGGAGCATAGCTCAGCTGGGAGAGCATCTGCCTTACAAGCAGAGGGTCATAGGTTCGAGCCCTATTGTTCCCACCAATCCGGCCCGGTAGTTCAGTTGGTTAGAACGCTAGCCTGTCACGCTAGAGGTCAGGGGTTCGAGTCCCCTTCGGGTCGCCAATTTGCCTCTGTAGCTCAGTCGGTAGAGCAGAGGACTGAAAATCCTCGTGTCGTTGGTTCAATTCCGACCGGAGGCACCAGCCTGTACTCACCACGAGCACAGGCGAAATATGCGGATTTAGCTCATTTGGTAGAGCGCGACCTTGCCAAGGTCGAGGTGGCGGGGTCGGGCCCCGTAATCCGCTCCATCATCAGAAACGACAAAAATCAAAATCTGATTTTTGTCGTTTTCTACTGAATCGAATATGGCGCCATAGCCAAGTGGTAAGGCAGAGGTCTGCAAAACCTTTATTCCCCAGTTCAAATCTGGGTGGCGCCTCCAGAAAAAAGAGAGAAAGTCATCGACTTGCTCTCTTTTTTTAACTAAATCCGTCCGCAGTTGGCGTCGCCAACTGCTGTGGACCGGGATAAATCCCACTATCGTGGGGTGAAATCACTTCGTGATGAAATCCGACTTCGTCGGGATAGGGGGACGGATTTAATTTCATCTGAGGCGGTACGCCGAAGATTTCATCCGGGCTTGCTCTGATTTCATCGCGCATCGCGCGATTTCATTCAAAAAACTTTCCCGCCTTTTCTTTGTGGTATTGAAAAACACCGTAAACTGTGCTATACTAAATCCAAGAAAGGCGGTGCTGGTATGAATAAACTTTGCTTGTTAGTTATTTCTTTATTGCTTGTGTTTTCTTTTCCCGGTTGTGAAGAGAGGTTTGCCCCTGCACCTCAAATAACGGAAGGAGAATTTCCTTTTTTCGTAG
>JAZTXA010000046.1:0-12208 GCA_045636245.1 Eubacteriales bacterium
ATCGCCGTACATGCTTTTCATTTTGTTGTAACACATATCCGTCAATTCCTGATCGGCACCCTCGATTTTAGGAGGATAACTTCCCTTTGGGATCGGCCTTACGCTCTCTATCATATCGGCAATTTTATTGGGATTTGTTACAACAACCTCATATGCAACATCCTCGGGCAAATACTCAAATTCCTTAAGCATTTCGTCGGTCGTGCGGAAATACACGCCGATATCATCATCGCTATCCTTCATTTTTTTGCCCGCAAGAATTATCTTTCTGGCAATCTCATCTTCTTTATTAAGTACGTGTGCATCACACGTAGCGCAAACAGGTATATTGAGCTCACGTCCAAGCTCAATTATCTTTCTGTTTATGTCAATAAGAGTTTGTTCACTTTTGACTTTTTCACCTCTTACAAGATAACCGTTGTTGCAAAGAGGCTGTATTTCAAGGTAATCATAGTAGGAAGCGTGCTGTTTTATATCCTCATCGCTTCTGCCGTCAAGTATCATAGAATATAAGTTACCGGACGAACATGCGGACCCCACGATAATTCCCTCTCGAAGTTCATCAAGCAGGGTTTTGGGAATAAGAGGCTTACGGTAAAAATACTTTAAATTTGAAGCGGAAATAATTTTGTAAAGATTCTTTAAGCCTGTATTATTTTTAACAAGCAGAATAATATGATGTGGGCGACCCTTAAGCTGAGTTGAGGACGCCGAAATTGCCTCATCGAGATCTGCAACGGTATTGATTCCCTCTTTGCGGAGCTTTTCTGCCATTTTAATGAAAATATGAGCGAGCATTTCCGCATCATCACACGCACGGTGATGATTGAAATCACCCAAACCCATATGAGTGGCTATTCTGTCAAGCGTGTGACGCTTTAATTCCGGGTTAACATATCTCGAAAGAGCAACAGTATCTATGTACTTATTATCAAAAATAAGATCGTTATTTTTTGCCGCGCGTGAAATAAAGCTCGTATCAAATGTTGCATTGTGGGCAATCAGAATATCGTCACCGCAGAAGTCCAGAAATTGACTCACGGCAGTCTTTACATCAGGTGCACCTTCGATCATAGAGTCATCAATGCCTGTAAGTTCAGTTATATTCGGAGGTATCTTCATTCCCGGGTCTACAAATGTATTGAATTTGTCAGTTACCTCACCGTTTGATATCTTGACAGCACCTATTTCGATAATGCCGCAGTCAATGGAGCTGAGGCCGGTAGTCTCTATGTCAAATACGACAAATTCATCTGACAACTCGCCCGTGGCTTCTCCGAAAATTACAGATGACGAGTCATCTATATAATATCCTTCAAGTCCGTATATTACCTTAAACGGCTCCTCGCCCTCTGCTTTTGATTTGTTAAGCCTTTCCGCGGCGATCATCGCCTCGGGAAATCCCTGAACATTTCCGTGGTCCGTTATTGCAACTGCCTTGTGTCCCCACGATGCCGCTGTTTTTACAGCTTCATCGGGAGGAATCGTTGCATCAAGAGATGACATCTGAGTATGCAGATGAAGCTCCACACGTTTTTCATTCGCTGTGTCGCGTCTGCCTTTTTTCTTGACTTTAATGATATTTTTCGGAGATACAGCAAGCTCTCCGTCAAATTTATCGATTTTTACAGGACCTGAAATCGCAACTGCTGTACCGTTTTTAACAAAACATATGGGACTGTCCTTTTCTTCGGACGGAAGTACAAGCTTACATGTAACGGATGAATCCCCATCGGTTATATAAAAGGAAATAATAATCTTTGTTTTGTTTCTCGTTTCCCTCTGATCCATGCCGAATATTTCACCGAAAACGCATATGTTTTTAAATTCGCCTTTTACCGTGCGAAGCGGCACGGGATCAGTCGGTGTAAATGCTTCACCGTATATGGGTTCGGCAGATGATATATCAAAGTGCATTTTGCCAATTGAGAAAACATCGCCGTTTTGTTCACAAAGCGGCTCATCGTCATAAAGAGTCGTCATCTTGTTTTTATATGCATCAAGAAGCTCATCTTTATTTTTAAGTGACGGCGCATTTGCGGCTGCCTCTGCATCGGAAATTGCTTTTTTGACAAGCTCTCTTTGCTCGGTAAGCCATCTTCTTTGATGCTCCTCATATGACGAAAATGAATCATCGGTGTATGTGTCACGTTGTATCGTTATTGCATAGCGCAAACCGAATTGCTCAAATATAATATCGCTTATAATGCTCGGCGCTTCGCTTAAATAAATCAGATCTATTCCGCCGTTTGTGGTGGATATTTTAACATTAATTTCTTTTTCTGTTATTTCAACGGTATATTCATTGAAAAATCCTCTGGTTATAGCACCCCTTAAGCTCGCCTCAAAGAATATACTGTCCATAACTTTTTGCGAAAACCATTCGCTTTTGTACTGCGGTTTTATTTTTACAAAGTTTACCTGATAAGCACTTCTTATGTCTTCGCAAAGCGAAAAAAGGTGCTTTGCCGAAACAAATTCACCCATTTCAGCAGTTACTTCGATGTATCTGCTTTCCCTGTCAACCCTCGTTCTTACCGAAAAAGAGGACGACAAAATACGCCGCTGAAAATCATTCTTCGGCGTATATTTTGAAAATACATTTTGCAAAGTTTTTGCGTTACTCATATTTTATTTATCTCGTCACATAACACATCAAGTATTATGTCCTCTTTATATTTGTTTATTACGGTTCCCTTTTTGAAAAGTATTGCTTCACCAATGCCGCCTGCAATACCGATATCAGCTTCTTTTGCCTCACCGGGTCCGTTTACGACACACCCCATTATCGCTACGTTTATATTGCGTGACGGTGTAAGATACGGTATGCGGTTTTCAAACTTTTCACAAAGGGATATGAGATCTATTTTTGTTCTTCCGCAAGTCGGACAGGAAATAAGATTTATCTTTTTTTTAAAAAGCCCGAGGCTGAACAAAATCTCACGTGCCGCACGTATTTCTTCAACAGGATCGGCAGTTAAGGAAACACGGACGGTATCACCTATTCCCAAAGATAAAAGTGCACCAATACCGACAGCATTCTTTACTATTCCCGAATATTTTGTTCCCGCTTCCGTAACACCGAGATGGATCGGATAATCGCACTTTTCGGCAATTATCTTAACGGCATCTATCATTTTAAGAGTATCGGAAGACTTGACCGAAATTACAATATCGTCAAAATCGTATTTTTCAAGCAGACTTGCGTGAAACATCGCAGACTCTGCAAGCGCTTCAGGAGTAGGCGAGCCGTATTTAGCGAGTATCTCCTTTTCAAGAGAGCCTCCGTTAACACCTATTCTTATCGGGATATTTGCCTGCTTTGCCGCTGTTGCAACCTCCTTAACACGGCTTTCGTCACCGATGTTACCGGGGTTTATGCGTATCTTATCAACACCGCATGCAATACATTCAAGTGCAATTCTGTAATCAAAATGGATATCCGCAACAAGCGGAAGCATCGGAAATGCACACTTCAGCTTATAGATATTTTTGGCTTCTTCTTTGTCGGGTGCGGCAATTCTTAAAACATCACAACCTACATCTACAAGGCGCTTTGTCTGCTCATAAAGTGCTTCATAATCTCCTGCAGGTGTATTTGTCATTGACTGTATTGCGATATTTTCATCGCCGCCTATTATAACATTACCAATCTTTATTGTTTTTGTATTTCTTCTCATTTTATAAACGAAATAATATCCTTAAACGTTATTAATATCATAAACATCATAAGTATGACGATACCCGCGAAGTGGACATATCCCTCATATTTAGCAGGCACGGGCTTTCTTCTTATCATCTCAATTATGATAAACACGAGTCTTCCTCCGTCAAGTGCAGGCAGTGGCAAAAGGTTGAAAATGCCGAGGTTCATGCTTATGAATATGCACATGTAAACAAGATCGGGCAATCCGTTTTTGGCAGTTTCCGCAACCGCTGACGTTGCGCCGACAGGGCCGGAAAGCTGTGCCATTCCGTATTTTCCTGTCAGAAGTCCCGTTAAAGAATCCCAGATTATTTCAATCGTGTTGAAGGCTGAGGAAAGACCGTACGATACCACATTGAAAAAGTTTTTTTCAAGAGGTGCGACACTGAAAAATATTTCTCCGTACATTAAACCGTCTTGCTCTCCCGTCGGGAAAACAACATTCTCCAAAACAAGCGCTTCGCCGTTTCTCTCTATTTTTATATCAACGGGTTCTGTACACTTATCAAACACAGTGTACAAAAGATCCTGTGTGTAACGTACTCCCTCGCCGTTAATTTCCTTGATAGTATCACCAATCAACAAGCCGGAGGATTCGGCAAAATCGTTATATTTATCGTTGAACTTCGATATCGTCGTTCCGCCGATGTTGAATGCAATGGCTACAAGCAATACCATAAGTACAATACCGGTGATAATGTTTGTAAGCGCACCTGCGGAAACGATTATAAATCTTTGCCACGCAGGCTTTTTGTTAAGTGCGTTTTCATCGTCAGACTCTTCATCCTCACCCACCATGCTGACATATCCGCCGATGGGAAAAAGGCGGAGCGAATATAATATCTGTGTCTTTTTACTTGTGTAACCGACAATTTTCGGTCCCATTCCTATTGCAAATTCGTTGATGGAAACGTGAAAAATACGTGCGGTTATATAATGGCCGAACTCATGAATGAATATAAGCAATCCGAAAACAAGCACAGCCAAAAGAATATAAAGCAAATTAGAAAAAATATCTATGGTAATTACCAAGCCTTTCTGTTGTAAATATCTGTGGTTAAGCGTCTGATATCCGTGTCACACAAGAGAATATCGTCAAGTGTGGGATTTTCGATATTTTTATAATTTTTGACTACAGCTTCTACAAGTCTGTATATGTCAGTAAAACTTATTTTTTCCTCAAGGAAAAATCCCGCGGCAATTTCATTTGCGGCATTGTATGCGCACGGAATTATACCGCCCATGCGCGCTGCATATTTTGCAAGCGGAAGGATCGCAAAAACATTCTCATCGGGCTTTGCAAAAGTAAGTGTTGAAGGCGTTTCAAAATCAATACTTTTTACAACACCGTCAATCCTGTCAGGATACGTTAAAGCATATTTTGCGGGATATCTCATATCGGGCACACCGAGCTGTGCAATAACGCTGTTATCTTTATATTCCACCATTGAATGAATTATGCTCTGCCGGTGGACTATAACATCAACTTCGTCAAATCCTACGTCAAACAGCTTCATTGCCTCGATTATCTCAAGCCCCTTGTTTGCAAGTGTGGCAGAGTCAACCGTTATCTTTCTTCCCATGTTCCATGTGGGGTGCGCCAAAGCATCGGCAAGTGTTACATTTTCAAGCTGTTCCTTTGTATAACCGAAAAAGGGACCGCCCGATGCTGTAAGTATTATCCTTTTTACTTCTCTTTTTTCACCGTTATTCAGACATTGGTGTATGGCGCAGTGTTCACTGTCAACGGGCAGTATACAGCCGCCTGTCTTTTTTGCCGTTTCATTTACAATATCACCCGCGCAAACCATGCTTTCTTTGTTGGCAAGAGCAAGCGTTTTCCCTGCTTTCAATGCAGAAAGCGTGGGAAGCAAGCCATTTTTACCTGATATTGAATTAAAAACAATATCGCAACTTGTGTCAGCTGCGATATTACAAACACTTTCATACCCTGAAATTATCTTGCAGCTTGTATCCGAAACGGAGATCTTTAACGACCTTGCCGCATTTTCATCGGCGACAGCGCATACCTCGGGCGAAAATTGACGTATTTGTTTTTCGAGCAATGCAACATTCCCGAAAGCCGCCAAGGCTTTGACTCTGACGCCGAAATGCTGTGCCACGTCGGCTGTCTGTGTGCCGACAGAGCCTGTTGAACCAAGTATTACAATGCTCTTTTCAGTTATATTCATATTACACTCATCACTCCGCAAACTATACTCAAAAACAGCGATACGGCTATTATACTGTCAAATCTGTCAAGAATGCCGCCGTGTCCGGGCAACAGCTTACCGAAATCCTTTATTCCGAATTTTCTCTTTACGAGCGACATAAGCAGATCGCCTATCTGTGATATAACAGATGCAAAGGGTGCCATAGCAATCAAAAATATGTACTGTGTAGTAACAAGATCAAGAAACAGCATGCTGTAGATTAAGAAGCACACAACATTTCCGACAATTCCTCCGACAGCACCCTCAACCGTCTTTTTCGGTGATACATCGGGAATAAGCTTGTGCTTTCCGAAAAGCATACCGCCGAAATAAGCAAATATATCGGTAGACCATGCGGCAACAAATATAAGCGGATAGAATACCGCACCGTCTGCCATATCTCTTATCAGAATGATCGCTGAGAAACCGCATACGATATATATAGACAAAAGTGACGAAAACGATGCTTTTGTTATATCATTTTTACCTTTTGAAAATACAGACAAAGCAAATGATACAAAAACATATATAATCACTACGCAAACACACAGCTTGACACTGTCAAGTGAAAGACCGGACAATTTTCCTGCTCTCATAGCAAAAGGAATTATGGCAGCCATTATAAATGTAGGGACAGCGACAGCTTTGTTTTTTAATTCACCTGTACACTTCAAAAACTCATGCACTGCAATTACAGAAAGTGCTGACATGAAAATATTGAATATCACCGTACCGGAATAGATAAGTATCGGCAATATCAATATAAAACCGATAACTGCAGTAATTATTCTTGTAAGCAAAAGAAACACTCCCGATCAAACCCCGCCAAAGCGGCGGTTTCTGTTTTTGAATGCATTTACAGCCTCATCAACATCTTTCGGAGAAAAATCGGGCCATAAAACATCTGTAAAATATAATTCTGAATAGGCGCTTTGCCACATCAAGAAGTTGGAAATTCTGTATTCTCCGCCCGTTCTTACAATTAAATCGGGCATGGGAGATGCTTTTGTATAAAGCCTTTTTGTAATATCATCTTCTTTGATATTTGAAATTCCGTCTTTTATACATTCATTTACCGCATTTACGATCTCGTCGCGACCGCCGTAGTTTATTGCAATGTTAAGGATATATTTATTATCCTTGGAATCATTCTCGGTTCTCTCCATACGCTCACAAAGCTCTTTTGGAAAAACGGCCTTGTCACCGAGAAAAATGATTCTGATGTCCTTTTCCATCATCTCTTTCACAGCAAAATCAAGATACTGTGTAAACAAAGACATAATGGATTTAACTTCATTTTCGGGACGTTTCCAGTTTTCGGTGGAAAAAGCATAGACAGTAACGGCTTCAACCTCGATCTCTCGGCAATATTCAACTATCTTTCTGAAGGTTTCAGCACCGACCTTGTGACCGTATTCACGCGGCATCAGGCGTTTCTTCGCCCATCTGCCGTTACCGTCCATGATAAATGCGATATGTTTAAGCTGTTTTGACTTGTCAGCCATCAGAATTCCATGATTTCTTTGGATTTTGCACTTGTGATAGCGTCAATTTCTTTAATGTATTTGTCTGTAAGATCCTGGATCGCCTTATCGGACTGCTTAAGCTCATCCTCTGTCATCTCATTATTTTTCTTCATTGCCTTGCTTGCGTCATTTGCATCACGGCGGATGTTACGGATCGCAACCTTTGCATCTTCACCCATCTTGGATACCTGCTTTGTAAGTGTCTTTCTCGTTTCCTCTGTAAGTGCCGGGAAAACAAGACGAATGCATTTACCGTCGTTTTGGGGATTGATGCCAATGTCGGCAACCTGAATTGCTTTTTCAATATTTTTAAGCGTGGAAGCATCCCAAGGAGAGATAGTGATCGTTCTTGCGTCGATGCACTTTACTTCTGCCATTGACTGAATCTGTGTCGGAGATCCGTAATAATCAACAGTTACTTTGTCAAGAACTGCGGGAGTTGCTCTGCCTGCTCTTACCGTTGTAAGCTCATAATTATATGAAGCTATTGATTTTTTCATTTTTTCTTCGTATTCTTTCACTTCGAGTTTCATGTTAATTCTCCTAATCAGTTATTTATTATTGTTCCTATGGCTTCACCACAGGCAGCTTTTACAATATTTTGGGGATCATCAAGTGCAAAAAGCAATATGGGAAGATTATTTTCCATCGCAAGACATGATGATGCGGGATCAGTTGCTTTAAGATTCTTTTCAAGAACCTCAGCAAATGTAAGTTTATCGTATTTAGTTGCGTTTTTGTCAATTCTCGGATCGGCTGTATAAATGCCATCGATGTTTTTAGCCAAAAATGCAATATCAGCTTTTATTTCAAGTGCGCGCAAAATCGCACCTGTATCCGTTGTAAAGAAAGGATTGCCTGTTCCTCCGCCGAGGATAACAGCAGAACCACCCTCGAGTGCGGCAATTGCATCGCGTGACGTGAAGAGCTTTGCCACCTTATTCATTTCAGCAGCTGACATAACTACTGCGGGAACACCTTCTTGTTTCAGTGCCTGCTCAAACGCGATGCAGTTTATCATAGTTGCAAGCATTCCCATATCGTCTGCCCTTGTTCTGTCAAAGGCAACACCATTTTTTGCGCCTCTCCAAATGTTGCCGCCGCCAATAAGAACAGCGACTTGAACACCCGAATCAACGAGCTGTTTTATAACGCCTCCAATATTTGAAAGGACATCGAAATTAAGTATTCCGCCGTCGTCTGCACCGTTTCCGAGCGCCTCTCCCGACAGCTTGATAAGTATTCTCTTATAAACAGGTTTCATAATGACACTTTTCCCTTATAATTTTATTCCTTATTGTACCTTAAACATTTTAACCTGTATTGATAAAATTGTAAACAGACTAAAAATGAGCAAAAGAAAACACGGCATATACATAATGCATATGCCGTGTAAAATTTGAATTATCAGCCCTTAACGAGCTTTTCGATTTCAGCTGCAAAGTCTTCTTCGCGCTTAGCAAGACCTTCGCCCTTTTCGTACTTAACGAAACAAGCAACGGAAAGATCTGCGCCGATTTCTTTTGCAACGGATTCAACGTACTTACCTACTGTCAAAGAATCATCCTTTACATAAGCCTGGAACAGCAAGCAGTTGTTGTCGTAGAACTTACCGAGCTTACCGGAAGCCATCTTATCAAGTATTGCTTCGGGCTTGGAAGCGTTCTTGGGATCATTCTTAATCTGGTTGATTATGATGTCCTTTTCGTTTGCAATAACTGCTTCGGGAACATCTTCCTTACCGAGGTAAGAGGGAGACATAGCAGCGATCTGAAGTGCAACGTTCTTTGCACATTCTGCAACTGCATCTGTCTTTGCAACATCATCTGCACAGTCCATCTTTACGATAACGCCTGTTGTACCCTTACCGTGGATATATGTTGTAACATTACCTTCAACAACAACAAAGCGGCGGATGTTCATGTTTTCACCGATTGTGAAGATCTTATCCTTAAGGGAAGCTTCAACTGTGAATTCGGAGCCGCACATAGGAAGAGCGAGAAGTTCTTCAATTGTTGCGGGCTTGTTTGCAAGAATTGTCTTTTCGATATCCTTAACGAATGCTACGAATGTTTCGTTCTTGGCAACAAAGTCTGTTTCAGCATTTACTTCGATCATAACAGCAGTTTTGCCGTCTTCGCTTACCATGATATCAACGATACCTTCAGCAGCAACACGGTCTGCCTTCTTTGCAGCAACAGCAAGTCCCTTTTCGCGGAGATACTTGATAGCACCTTCAACGTCGCCGTCAGCAGCGTCAAGTGCTTTCTTACATTCCATCATACCGCAGTTTGTCTTTGCTCTGAGGTCTGCAACGTCTTTAGCTGTAAATTTAGCCATTATATTATCCTCCGATTATTCGTTTGTTTCTTCAACAGCTTCAGCAGCTTCTTCAGCGGGAGCTTCAGCTTCGAATGCTTCACCCTGCTTACCTTCGATAACAGCATCTGCAAGCACAGAGCTTATAAGCTTGATAGCGCGGATAGCGTCATCATTACCGGGGATGATGTAATCAGCATCATCAGGATCGCAGTTTGTGTCAACGATAGCAACAACGGGAATACCGAGGTTCTTCGCTTCAGCAACAGCATTCTTTTCCTTCTTGGGGTCAACTATGAAAATAGCATCGGGAAGTTCTGCCATTTCCTTGATACCGCCGTAGTTGCGTTCAAGGTCAGCAATTTCCTTGTTAAGAGCAGCTGCTTCCTTCTTGGGAAGAAGATCGAATGTACCGTCAGCTCTCATCTTTTCGAGGCTGATAAGACGGTTGATGCTCTTCTTGATTGTTTTGAAGTTTGTAAGCATACCGCCGGGCCAACGCTCGTTAACAAAGAACATACCGCATCTGGATGCTTCTTCTTTGATAGCATCAGCAGCCTGCTTCTTTGTACCTACGAAGAGTATATTCTTTCCTTCTTCGGAAAGTGTACGTACGTACATATACGCTTCTTCAAACTTCTTAACGGTCTTCTGCAAGTCGATGATGTAGATACCGTTTCTTTCTGTGAAGATGTACTCAGCCATTTTAGGGTTCCATCTTCTTGTGTGGTGTCCGAAGTGAACACCTGCTTCAAGCAACTGCTTGATTGTGATAACAGACATATTGTCCTCCTTGGTTTTTTCCTCCATCTCAAAACCCCTGTGCGAGTAACAAGTACCACCGAGCACAGCTTATGAGATGTGCGGATTTTTTAGTCGCATTTCAATGCGCCGAATTATAATATCATATACAACAAATATTGTCAATTCACGGCACAAAAAATTATATTTTTGTTCAATTAAAGTTAACAAATATTACTACTTAAGAATTACCCTTCCGTGCCCTATGAGGTCTTCGAGTGATTTTACAAGCAATTTTGTCGGTGTTATTTTTATATTTGCACGGCTGTATTTTTTATCTTTTTCCGAATATATGACAACCTCGTATAGGGAATTGCCTGCTTCGTATATTGATATAAGGCTTACTGCACGCCTGTACACTTCCCCTTCAAAATCAGGAAGCTTCACGTACATCGTCTTTTTGTCTGTCTTCTTTTCCACCTTTATCTCGGGAGTATATTCGGAATCCTCACGCAGCTTCAACACAGACGAAGCAAGTATTTTTGCACCTTCCTCGTCAAAGCTCAAATCTCCGTGAACAACTACCGCCGTGTCAGGAAGAAGATATGCGCCCGTCGAATTTAAAACCTTCGGAAATATAACTGCCTCAATTTCGGAAAATCTGTCCTCAAGCGTGATAAATGCCATCATATCGCCCTTTTTGGTATTTTTGTTTATTCTTCTTGTGATAATACCGCATAAAGTAACATGCTGCTTTTCTGCATATTTTCCACTGTCACTTTCAAAGGAAGATATGATATCGGATATTTCAGTTGGCTTTATATCCTTAATGTTCTTGCTGAAATTATCAAGCAAGTGTCCCGAAAAATAAAGACCAGATGCTTCTTTTTCAAAGTTAAGCTTATCCTTAAGAGAAAATTCGGGTATTTGCGGATATGTGTAATTTGTATTTCCGAGGCTTACGGAATCCGATACATCGAACATATCCATTTGTCCGGACACATTACGGCGTTTAACGTCAAGTTCAGCATCTAACATTTCCTCGTATACGGCAAGCAAGCAACTTCTGTAAACGCCAAATGAATCAAATGCACCGCCTTTTATCAAAAATTCTATCTGTTTTTTATTGCTGTCATATTTTGCCATACGGCGGATAAAATCGTCAAACCCCGTAAACGGCGCCCGGCTTCTTTCGGAAATTATATTGTCCGCAAAAGCGCTTCCGACGTTTTTAACAGCGAATAGTCCAAAGCGTATCATGGACTTACCGTCTTTTTTTATGACGTTGAAATATTTACCGCTTTCGTTTACATCAGGAGGTAAAACGTCGATACCATTGCGTTGACAGTGTGTGATATACCATGATATTTTTGAGAAATTACCAAGCTCGCTTGTAAGAAGCGACGCCATATATTCGGGGAAAAACTTGCATTTCAAATATGCTGTTCTGTACGTCAGAAAGGCATACGATGCCGCGTGGGACTTATTGAAGGCATATTTTGCAAATCCCGCAAGATTGTCAAAAAGCTCATCGGCATCGTTTTCCGTCATTCCTCTTTCAAGGGCACCTTTTATAAACACATCCCTGTGTTCTTCCATTTCTTCCGACTTCTTTTTTGACATAAGACGGCGCACAATGTCTGCCTTGCCGTATGTGTAGCCTGCAACGGTGCGGAATATTTCCATGACCTGCTCCTGATACA
>JAZTXA010000047.1:0-17940 GCA_045636245.1 Eubacteriales bacterium
CGTGAAATGCACCAGTCGTGGAGATTTTCCATCCAGTTGATGTAAATTTTGCTGAATCTGTCGGGCTCATAGCTGATCCTGCCGTCCTTAACGGCATCGATCGCGGGCTGTATCATCGGGCCCATCTTAACGAACCACTGGTCGGATGTAAGCGGCTCAACGGTATTTCCGCAGCGGTAGCACTTGCCGACATTGTGGCTGTGCGCCTCGATCTTAACGAGGTAGCCCTGTGCTTCCAGATCTGCAACGATCTGCTTACGCGCCTCGTATCTGTCAAGGCCTTGGTATTTTCCGCCATGCTCGTTTATCGTTGCATCGTCATTCATGACCTTGATAATTTCAAGGTCATGGCGCTGACCTACCATAAAGTCATTCGGGTCATGCGCAGGTGTTATCTTAACACAGCCTGTACCAAATTCCTTGTCAACGTAATCGTCTGCAATTACGGGAATTTCTCTGTTAACAAGCGGCAAAATAAGTGTTTTGCCTACAAGGTGCGTATATCTTTCATCCTCGGGGTTTACCGCAACAGCAGTATCGCCGAGAAGCGTTTCGGGACGTGTTGTGGCGATAGTCACATACTCGTCACTGTCCTTAACGGGATATCTGATGTGCCAGAAATGGCCTGCATCCTCGGAATATTCAACCTCAGCATCGGACAAAGCCGTGCGGCAGTGAGGACACCAGTTGATTATTCTGTAGCCTCTGTAAATCAGTCCCTTATCGTAAAGGTTTACAAATACTTCTCTAACAGCACGGGAAAGACCCTCGTCCATTGTGAAGCGAAGACGTGTCCAGTCGCACGATGCGCCAAGCTTCTGAAGCTGACGGATGATCGTGGAGCCGTACTGTGCCTTCCAATCCCATACTCTTTCAAGGAATTTTTCACGTCCGAGGTCGTAACGTGTAAGTCCCTCGTTCTTTCTCAAAAATTCCTCAACCTTTATCTGCGTTGCAATACCTGCGTGGTCAGTTCCGGGAAGCCAAAGGGTGGAAAAGCCCTTCATTCTCTTGTAACGGATAAGAATATCCTGAAGCGTTTCATCAAGGGCGTGGCCCATGTGAAGCTGTCCTGTTACGTTGGGGGGCGGAATAACTATCGTAAACGCGGGCTTGCCGTCATTTACGTCGGGTGTGAAATAACCGCCGTCACACCAAGCCTGGTAAAGCCGTTCTTCGACCTTACCGGGGTCATATGTCTTTTCGATCTCTTTCATTTTGTATATCCTTTCAATTAATTATCATACTGTTTTCATATTTATACACCGCTTGCGGTGTGCGCCCCTACAATTGATGGGTTTATTTTCATTGAATTCAACATGGTAACGGCGCGCTTGCCCGTCCCCCCTCGGTTGACGGAGTCAACCGCCCACGGGCGAAAGCGCGCATATTTCCTAACGGAAATATATTTTCGTTCATTTTATACAGGTTTATATAATACACAAAAAATATCCCCCGTCCGTATTAGGACGAGGGATTCCCGTGTTACCACCTAATTTCACACCTCGGTGTTACCGAAATGCCTTAATCAGCCAAAAAGCCGCCGCACATCTTTACGGCTGTGCACCCGTCGGCATCTAATGAGGCTTTGCCCGTTCTTGCCGCCGCTCCGAGACTACCTTCCGAAAAGCCTTGCAGGATGTTACACCGACCCATCCCTCTCTATGCCAAAGGTTTTTTCCGTACTCCTTCTCATCAACGCATTTTATTAACTTACGACCATTATACCCGAAAGACGTGATTTGTCAATACTTCTTTTAAAAAGTTTACAATTATCACTCTGTAAACGTGATGTTTACGTTGCCGACGGACGATTTTATTTTAAGTTGTCGCTCTCCGCCTGTTCTGTCGGATATATTGGATTTACCCATATCCTTGTCGCATTCGATAGTGTAATCATCGATTTTTCCGCAAAGCGTGCCGTTTATGTTGCCGACATCGTTTGTAACGGTTATGTTCTTACTGTCGAGATTTTCAAAATCAATACTGCCGACGTCGGATTCGGAATTGAACGCATCGAAATTACAGTTTTTTATTTTAATGCTTCCTACATCAGTTTGTACGGAAGCTCTGACACCGTTTACGTTTTCAAGCGTAACTGCGCCCGCATCGCTTTCAACGGAAATATTTCCCGCCACCGTTACATCCTTAATAGAGAACGAACCTGCATCAAGCTCAACGTCAATACTTGCTGTCATATAATCGGGCACGAGCAAAACGACCTTGCTTGATGTTGTTACACCAAACGAAATGCCGAATGAAATATGGGGAATAACGTCTGAACATTCGATTTTAAGCTCACCGTTTTTGACAGTATGCGTATATTTGCAAAATGCCGCATCCTTGTATGTTACGTGTATTTTATCATCTGGTGAGGGCTTTATCTCAACAGACGATGCACGCACATCAATGTCGATCTTCTTTATTTCCTCAGCGTTGAATGTTTCGGTAGGTAATGTTTCCAAAGCCTCCTTTTGCGCCGTTACGCCGTAAGCGGTAAGTCCGACACCGCACAAAAATATAACAAGGGCAATTATTAAAACAATAGTTGATCTTTTCATTACCTGTTACCTCCGAGATCTTCGATAAATGACTTTATTTTTAAAATGTACCCTTTGAGCTGTGCATACGACCATCTCGTAAACCTTACAAGCGGCACACAAAGGGCAAGCGCGCAAGCGCACATACACAGTCCGACACCTACATAAGCAGCCGTATACGTCATAACATTCGGTATTCCGAAAACAACAACGGAAATGCCGCTTGACCAGATAGTGACATCAAACAGCCATATCCATATGTTTGCGCAGACAATACAAAATCCGACAAGAAGTGTTTTTATTACATCCCACACGCTAACCTTCTCTGTATGCTCCTGTATATCATCTTCAATGCCCGCCTCCTCAAGAATGGGGCGTGTTATTTCCTCGATACTTCCAAGGGAGTAGACTGCCTCTTGTTCGCTCATTCCGCTGTCGCATCTGTCGGCAATAATTTCCTCATAATACGCAAGCGTTTGTTCCCTTTCATTTTTATCTATAGGCTGTAAAGCATAATCAAGAGCCTTCAAAAACTCTCTTTTATCCATTCTTCGATTCCTCCTTTATATAGTTATATACCCTTTCAATATCGTTCCAATCCGATAAAAATTCCTTTATTCTTTCACGGCCTTGATTTGTTATCGCGTAATATTTGCGAAGCCGTCCGTTGTATTCGGCGCTTCTTGAAACGATACAGTTCGACGATTCAAGCCGTTTAAGTATCGGATAAAGGGTAGATTCGGAAATATCCATTATAGGCTCAATGTCCTTTATCAGCTTATATCCGTACGTTTCTTCCTTGAACATGGAAGCAAGTACGCATATTTCAATATATCCGCGTTTGAGTTGTATGTCCATATCATTACCTCCCGATATATTATACTATACATCACATAGTATCATTTGTCAAGAGGTATTGCGATTTTTTTGAATTTTTTTTGTGATAACTATTGCCTTTTCGGAAGAAATATGTAATAATAAGAAGAATTTAAATTTAAAGGAGAAATTTCGTGTCTAACAGAAGTAATTTCACAGGCAAGATAGGATTTGTTCTTGCCGCGGCAGGTTCTGCTGGCGGACTCGGCAATATATGGCGTTTCCCGTATCTTGCCGCACAGTACGGCGGAGGTATATTCCTGCTGACATACATCGTTCTTGCTGTTACCTTCGGCTTTGCGCTGATGACAGCGGAGATATCGCTCGGACGTAAAACAGGACTGAGTGCAATAGGTGCATTCAAGGCGCTTGACAAGAGATTTTCGTTTGCAGGATATCTTGCATCTGTGGTTCCGATAATAATTTTACCTTACTACTGCGTTATCGGCGGTTGGGTAATAAAATACCTCACTGTATTTATAAGCGGTAACGGCAGTGCGGCGGCGGCTGACGGCTATTTCGGCTCGTTTATAGGCGGCGTTTGGGAGCCTATCGGATGGTTCGCCCTCTTTTTGGGACTGACAGCAGTCGTAGTTTTATTCGGCGTTGAAAAGGGTATCGAAAAAGTAAGCAAGATCATGATGCCCATACTTGTCGTACTGACACTTTTCATCGCAATTTACACAATGACGATCGACGGTGCATGGGAAGGTGTCATCTACTACATAAAGCCCGATTTTTCAAAGTTTTCAGTTAAGACCGTGCTTGCGGCAATGGGACAGCTTTTCTATTCAATGTCGCTTGCTATGGGTATTATGATAACTTACGGTTCATACATGAAAAAAGATGTCCGTGTTGAAGAATCGGTAAGACAAATTGAGATATTTGACACAGGTATTGCATTTTTGGCAGGTCTTATGGTCATTCCCGCCGTGTTCGCTTTTTCGGGCGGCACACCTGAATCTCTCGGTGCAGGTCCCGGACTTATGTTTGTAACGCTTCCGAAGGTTTTCAACTCCATGACGGGCGGTACCGTTATCGGTCTTTTGTTCTTCTTGCTCGTTCTCTTTGCGGCTTTGACCTCGTCAATTTCACTCATGGAAACAGTCGTTTCCATCTTCACCGACAAGTTCAAGATCGGCAGACGTACAGCGTGCGTTATCGTTCTCGGTGTGTGCCTCGCCCTCGGTATTCCTTCCTCGCTCGGAAACGGCATCTGGGGCGGTATAAAGATAATCGGAATGGACTTTTTGACATTCTTTGACTTTATCAGCAACAGCGTGATAATGCCTATCGTTGCACTTATCACTTGTATTTTCATCGGCTACATCATAAAGCCGAAGGCGATAATCGAGGAAACGGAAATAGGCGGAGAATTTAAGGCAAAGACACTTTTCACAGTTGTTATCAAATATATTGCGCCCGTGTGCATCATTCTCATTCTCGTATCCTCCGTCCTCAGCGGTTTCGGTATCATAACGATATAATTCATCAAAAAATAGCTCATGGGGTTGGCTCATTCTTGGAAATTGTTTCCAAAATGAGCCAACCCCATATGTTTTCTAAAATTTTTGTAGGGGACGGCGCCCACGACGTCCCGTGTGCGAACTGCACACTCCCGTTTTTAAGCAGTTTATCCATTTATAGGCGGACGACCAATGGTCGTCCCTACAAAGTTTACCATATATTTTCTTAAATGAGCCAGCCCCGTTTTACGGCGAATAAAATATCACTGAAGCCGTAGGCTTTAATATCACTCTTGCTTTCTCTGCTGATTTATGATATAATAAAATCAGCATTGAGTGATATGGTCTTTGCCCTGAGCCTTTGTAATACAAATGCGAAACCGGCGATAAAACAGAACGATAAATAAGAATTTGACGAATTCTCAGTTTCTGTCCTGTACATCCATATCAAATACTGTATAATTGATATGAGACCATGAAAGGAGAGGCGATTATGGAACAAGATAAAATAGGAAGATTTATTGCTGAGTGTAGAAAAAAGCAAAAACTAACACAAGCACAACTTGCGGAAAAACTCGGTGTAACAAGTAAATCAATAAGCAGGTGGGAGAATGGTAAAACCATGCCTGATGTTTCACTGTTTGAACCATTATGCAAAGAATTAAGCATTTCCGTAAGCGAACTGTTAAAAGGCGAAGAAAACAATACTGTAGAAAACCAAATTGATATATCTTCGCAACCTTTGGTTGAACCAGAACTATTAGTTGAATATTCTGAATACTTAAAAAGAAAAACAAGAAACACCACTATATTCAAAACAACTGTTAACACCACTGTCTGTCTCTTGTTGGTACTTTTTATAGTTACCATTTCAACTCTTTTAATTACTAACAAAACGTTTTTTAAAGATACGTATATCGGAATGCAGAATCAAGAAATCTTTATACCCAGATATTCATATTTTCACAAGGAATCGGGATTTACCGTTGCTATATTTTATTCATTCAAATCAGAGGTACAGTTAGAAAAAGAGATTAACGAGTATATGAAAGAATTTGATTATTATAGTGATGAATCATGGTCAGGATATAAAAAAGACGATTTATGTATTCAGCGTTATGAAGTTGTTGATAAGGGTTTGTACAGGGTAATTTCTATTACATACTAATTCAAATTCCAATTTATCGAACTGAATAAACTAACCCCGACAGACTTTTTCAATCCGTCGGGGTGAATTATTTGTTTACTGCGAGTAGATTTACAGCTTACAAGTAAACATCCTTATGAGAACAAGCCTATAAAGACGTTTTTTGTTTCCCACAAACCTTATTTAATTGACCGCAAGCACCTTTTTCAGATACGAAAGCGGCTTGTCGCCTTTTTTTATTTTATAGACAACTGTGGGGGTTTTACCGGGAGATATCACCATTCTGTCATTACAGCGTGAGACGATATCCACCCATTTACCGAAGTCTGTCATATCAGGGGTGATAATTATTTTATCTCCCTTTTGCTCAATACGCACGGCACCGAGATTTTCGCCAAGTGCCCTGATATACGATATATCAAGCAGGTTTTCAACGCTTGGGGGAAGATCGCCAAAGCGGTCGAGCAGTTCATCTGCCACATCGTCAAGGTCAGCTTCGTTCTGAATATGCGATATCTTTTTATAAATCTCAATTCGTGTCTGACCGCTTTTGATATATTTTTCGGGGATATATGCGGAATACTGCACATCAACCGTACATTCCGTCTTTTTCTGCTTCACCTCACCGCCCGTTTCCTCAATGACGGCATCGTTTAAAAGCTTTATATACATATCGTATCCGACGGACTCAATATGGCCGTGCTGCTGTGAGCCGAGAATATTTCCCGCACCCCTTATTTCAAGGTCACGCAAAGCAATTTTGAAGCCTGAACCGAATTCGGTATATTCCCTTATCGCACTCAAACGGCGTGCGGCAATTTCGGTAAGTGATGAATTCGGTCTGTATGTCAGATATGCATATGCACGGCGGGAGGAACGTCCGATACGTCCCCTTATCTGGTGGAGCTGTGAAAGCCCCATTTTATCTGCATTTTCAATAATAAGCGTGTTTGCATTGGGAACGTCAACGCCCGTTTCGATAATAGTCGTACAAACGAGAATGTCAATATTGCCCTCAATTACGTTATGCCAGATGTCGGAAAGCTCCTCTTTATCCATTTTTCCGTGCGCTATGGCAATAGACGCATCGGGTGCCATTTGCGACACATTGTAGGCGGTGCGCTCTATCGTTTCAACATTGTTTGAAAGGTAGAATACCTGACCGCCTCGGCGAAGCTCTCGCCGTATTGCTTCCTCGATTACCGCCCCGTCATACTCCATAACGTACGTTTGCGGGGGCATACGGTCGACGGGAGGCTCGTCAAGCACGCTCATATCCCTGATACCGCCGAGTGCCATATTAAGCGTTCTCGGTATAGGTGTTGCTGTCAGCGTCAGCACATCGGCATTTCCCGATATCATTTTCAGCTTTTCCTTATGCGCAACACCGAATCGCTGTTCCTCGTCGATGATGATAAGACCGAGGTCACGGAATTCAACATCCTTCGAAATAAGCCTGTGTGTACCGATGATTATGTCAATATCGCCTCTTTTCAGCCGGCGAAGGGTATTTGCCATTTCCTTCGGTGTTTTGAAGCGTGAAACAACGTCTATGTTAAGGGCATAGCCTCTCATTCGCGCGCACACTGTCTGATAATGCTGCATTGCAAGAATAGTCGTGGGAACAAGGATAGCCACCTGCTTACCCTCAGAAGCGGCTTTGAATGCCGCACGGAGCGCAACCTCTGTTTTGCCAAATCCTACGTCCCCGCAAAGGAGTCTGTCCATGGGGTGAGGATCTTCCATATCGCGCTTGATATCAGACACGGCGGTGAGCTGACCTTCCGTTTCCTCAAATTCAAACGACGATTCAAACTGTCTTTGTAAGTCATCGTCCTTGGCAAATGCGTGGCCCGAAAGGCGCATACGCTTTGCATAAAGGTCGATAAGCTCCTTTGCCATTTCCTTGACAGCCGCCTTGACCTTATTTTTTGCACGTCCCCATTCTGAGCCGCCCATCTTGTTCAGCTTTACCGTACCGTCCGACTGTCTTTGACCGATATATTTACTCAAAACATCGAGTCTGTCGCACGGAACGTACAGCGTTGAGCCGCCGTCGTATTTTATCTGCAAAAAGTCACGGGAGACTCCCTCATAGTTTGTGAGATTTTTCATTCCCTCATAAAGTCCGATGCCGTGAACGTCATGAACGACGTAGTCCCCGACTTGCAAGTCGGCATACGACATAATTTTTTCTTTGGCATCGATCTTTCTTCCCTTGCGCGAAGACTTGGTGACAAGCTTTGAATACGCACTCTGCGCAATATAAAGAGATATGCATGCAACACGGCTCGTTTCCATGATAAAGCCCGTGCGGTTCTGACCGTATAAAATGACGGCTTTGCCGCGGAGCTCCTCTTTATCCGCCATGAATTTATCGTATTCGCATACGGGTGCTTCTATACCCGCATCCTCCAAAAGCCGTGCGTAGTTTTTGCCGACAGCCTCGTTTTCGCAAAGTAAAAGCACAGCATACTTAAATCTCACATAGTTTTTAACATCCTCGCACAGCATTTCCTGCATATTTGAGTATGTCATCTGATTTTTCGTTTTGAAAATATAGCTTTCGTAAAATTTGCCCGAGGCATTTCCGAAAAAGTCAAGCGTTATTGATGCTGTATTGTTTATTATCTGCCGACAGTCATCGGCAGATATTGAAAAACGTGCGTATTTTGACGAAAGCTCTTCACTTTCGACGATGTCGCACACCATCTGATTTTCAAGCTTTGCGCTTGATTCAAGCCTTGAGTAGACGTTTGTCGGTGTGTCAACGATTATGGCGCTGTATTCGCCGTCGCGCTTAAAATAATCAAACAGCGTTGACGGGTTTTCGTATATTACATTTATATATTTGTCGGCAAAAAGAAGCTCTGTGGCATTGTCTATTGCATCAAGCTCCGCCTCAAGCGCTTTTTTCGCACTTTCCTTTTTCGTCTTTTTGAGCTGTGCGGAGGCGGCATTGATAATCGCATAGACAGATTCATCTGTCATTATAATTTCCCTTGCGGGGAAAACGGAAAATTCCTCTTTATTTTCAATTCGTCTTTGAGAAATTATGTCAAATATGCCTATTGAATCTATCTCATCCCCAAAAAGCTCCATTCTGTGGGGGTAATCATCACCCGGAACAAAAACGTCGCATATACCGCCGCGAATGGAAAACTGTGCAATATTATCAACGCTCTCCACTCGTGTGTAACCGCAGAAAATGAGATATTCGGCAAACTCATAAAGCGAAAGTGTGTCGCCGATTTTATACGTTCTTGCATTACCTTTAAAAATATCCTCGGGCACGGTGAGCTGACACGCCGCATCGGGGGTTGCGATAACGTAATCAAGCGTACCCTTGACAATGCCCGCGAGGGTGGAAAGACGGCTTTGTTCATATTCGTGCGATGAGGTGATGTTATGAAGCATAAAGTCACGCACGGGATAAACGGCGCACAAAAGACCTGCGGATGTAAGCTTGTTATACATACGCAGGCATTCCTTTTCATCACTTTCAAGTATCAGCTTCGGGCGCGGCTCTATATCCTCCGAAATTGACGATAAAAACGGCACGGCAGCACCCGATGAAAGTCCTCCGACCATCACGGGCTTCGGGCGGTTTTTCGGCATTATACGGCGGTTTTCAAGCAAGCCCTTATACTCACCGTCACACTTTATAAATTGTTTTAATAATTCCATATATACCTGTTTTAATTAATTACATTATCGAAAAAAACGGGTCGTCGAGGCGCCGACCCCTACAATATTTATTTCAATCTGAACACCTTAATGGGCTTTATCGCACTTCCGCCATCAAACTCCGACACCTTGCCGAGGGCAAAGAAGCCTTCCTTGTCATAAAGGCGCACAAAGCTTCCGTTTGGATAATTTGTTTTAATTTTATTCTGATAAATTTCAGCCCCGTCACGGCAAAGTTTCAGCATAAAGCCGTCAAGCTTACATACGGGATAGGGGGCAAACACATCCTCTGTCGGGTAAAGAATTGAAAGGCGTTCTTCATATATCATTTCTTCAAGCTGTTCTATGGTGTAGGCTTTATCCACGGAAAACTCACCGCAGACGGTACGGCGGAGTGATGCCATAACGCCTCCGCAACCGAGCTTTTTTCCGATATCTGCACACAGCGTGCGAATGTACGTACCCTTGGAGCAGGTGACTTCAAGCAAATATTCGTTATCCGAGATATATTCCGCCGTTATTTTATCAATATGTACGGGACGGCTTTCACGTTCAATTTCAATACCCTTACGGGCTAAATCAACAAGCTTTTCGCCGTTTACCTTAAGGGCTGAATACATCGGCGGTGTTTGCATTATATCACCTTCAAATGATGAAATTACACGCAAAACGTCGTCTTTATTCGGAATCTTATCGCACACGGATAAAACAGTACCGCTTGTATCCTCTGTGTCGGTGGTTACTCCCAGACGGAGAGTAGTTTTATATGTTTTGCTGTCGTATGTAAGATACTCTGCCGCCTTTGCCGCCCTGCCTATAAGCACGACAAGCACACCGGTCGCCATAGGATCAAGCGTACCGGTGTGTCCCGTTTTCTTTGTACCGTACAGTTTACGCATCTTGAACACGACATCGTGCGAGGTCATCCCGCAAGGTTTGTCAATGGGTATTATGCCTTGAAATTCAGGCACCCCTGTGTTTTTTTCTGTACTCATATTTACCTTTTTATATTATTTCGATTTTTAACTCAAATACTGAAGAATTTATTCAAAATATCCTTCGTCGTATCGGTTTGATATGATGTTGCGCAGATATTTGTAAGGTAACGTCCCGTTTTAATGGCAACTACAGTCTGGTATAAGTCAATACCGTTTAATTTTGTTTTTATGTACATAGAAACATGCTCTTTTCCCGCAACAGTCGCCTTGCCTATAGTATAAGAAAACTCTGTAGCTCCCATATTTTCATATGTTGATTTGATCGATTCGGACTGCGTTTTATACATCTGTTCAAGGTTGAGCACAAGCGTCTGCGCAAGTGTAAGCTTTTCAAGATTGATGTTTACGTTTTCAGCAGTCTCTGCGTTTTCGGCAAACATATCATATATGATAGTAGCGTTGGCTATCTGCTCTGCCACTTCCTCGTCCATAGCGTCGGCGGCGATGCCGTTAAGCTCTGCTATCTTTTCATCACTGTAGAACGTCCAATTATTATCAAGCGTACAGCCCAAGCCGATAAACTCATTTTTGTACGTCTGCTGTGAAACAGTACCCTGTTCAAATACTGCTTCTGTTTCGGCAGATGTCTGAGCACTCGTTTCAACAGAACCCGTAACATCTGATTCTTCCTTTGCACATGATGCAAATGCTGTAATCATTGCACATATCAATAATACTGACAAAATCTTTTTCATGGCTGTAATCTCCTAAAATCAGATAATTTTTATTTTTCCCGCATAGGAATACGCAAATTTTTCACACTCTTCACGGTCGCCGCAAAAGGCAAGCGGGGCTGTTATATACGCAAGCTGTTCATTTAAAATGTCACCTTCGCCTTTTTCAAGCCTTACAAATCCGTAACCGTATTCTTCTGCCTGTTCTTCAACATCTTCATAAAGATAGTCGGAAACACTGATGGGCTCGGGCATATTGTTTTCATCGACTGTCGCAAATTTACGTGTATTTGACACGGTGTTTGCAAAGTCAAAGTCGAGCGCTTCGGGGTAAGTAAGGGTGGTACTTTCCGTACACTCTTTTATTTTTTTAATATATTCCTTATTTGTTCCGCAGCAGCCGCCGAGTATTCCTATGCCGTTTTGCAAAGCTTCGGGAATGTATGAAGCGAACTGTTCGACCGTCAGGTCAAAGCCGCCATCTTCTGTCGGAAGCCCTGCGTTGGGCTTTGCGATCAGCTCAATTCCGAGCGCTCTTGCATATGGCGACACCTTTTTCAGAATATCGATTATAAGGTCGGGCCCGAATGAGCAGTTAAGACCAAATGCCGATATACCGAGATCCGCAAGTGTGATAAGAGAAGGTAACACCTCATCACCGCACAGCGTTTTTCCGTTTTTGTCAACGGTAAGCGTTACAAACACAGGCTTATCGGAAACCTCTTTGACAGCCGTCACCGCCGCCTTTGCTTCGAGGGCGGAAATACACGTTTCGGCTGTGAAAAAGTCCACAAAGTGGTCAGCGCCCATTACGGCTTGCTTATATTCCTCAACCGCAAACTCAAACGTGTCCTCTCCCATCGGATAAAACATCGCACCGGATGGGGCAACAGATGCGCCGAGAAGCCTTTCACCCGCACACTCACGGCTGATCTTTGCCGTCAGCATACAGATTTCACGAGCTGAAAGCAAAACACCGTTTTCCTCAAGTATACGGGGCGTTGCGCCGAATGTGCAAGCGTATACGGCATCGGAACCTGCGTTATAATAATCCCTCTGTATTTCCTGTATCGCTTCGGGATGGTCAAGCACCCAACACTGGACGCTTTCACCTGCGGGCAGTCCTCTTTTTATAAGCTCCGTACCCGTTGCGCCGTCAAGCACAAGCGGAAGCTTAAAAGGGAATTTTTTCGTACTCATTTTAAACTCTTTTATATTTTGTACCTGCGGGGGTGTCTTCAAGAATGATGCCTTTATCCGCAAGCTCTTTTCTTATGCTGTCGGCGAGGGCATAGTTTTTAGCCTTCTTTGCCTCTGCACGCTCTGCTATCTTTGCAAGTATTTCGGAGTCGTCGTCAGCGCTTTCCTTTTTCTCAATGCCGAGGAGCGTTGTAAGCTCACGAAGCACACCGTAAAGGTATTCAGCACTTTCCAGACTCATAGGTGTTTTGCCGTTTACAAGGAGGTTACAGTCCTTTACAAGCTCAAACACGGCTGCGATACCGTCGGCGGTATTGAGGTCATCGTCCATAGCTGTGATGAACTGCTCACGTCTTTCGTCAGCCGTCTTCTTAACTGCTTCGTCAAGAGTTCCGCTTACTGCGTTCTTTATGTAGAATGACAGGCTTTCTTCACAGTTATGTATACGGTCAAGGGCGGAAAGCGATGCTTCAAGCACCTCAGCCGAGTAGTTTACGGGCTTTCTGTAATGAGCCGACAAAAGGAAGTATCTTATAACATCATATCCGTACTTTTCGGCAACGTCACGGACTGTGAAGAAGTTACCGAGGGATTTTGACATCTTTTCGTTGTCAACAGAGATAAATCCGTTATGGAGCCAGAAGTTTGCAAACGTACATCCGCAAGCCGCTTCCGACTGTGCAATCTCATTTTCGTGGTGGGGGAATGCAAGGTCCTTACCGCCGCAGTGGATGTCAATGGGCTGACCGAGGTATTTTCTTACCATAGCCGAGCATTCAATATGCCAGCCGGGGCGTCCTTTGCCCCAGGGGCTGTCCCACGCAGGCTCACCCGGCTTTGCCGCTTTCCAAAGGGCGAAGTCAAGGGGATCGCGCTTTTGGTCGGAAACATCGATTCTCGCGCCTGCCTCAAGCTCATCGATAGGCATATGCGACAGCTTGCCGTATTCCTTGAACTTTTTGGGCTGGAAATAAACGTCGCCGCAGGATTCATAAGCATAACCTTTTTCGATAAGAACATTTACGATGTCGATTATGCTGTCGATATTTTCCGTTGCCTTCGGGTGAATGGTCGCCTTTTTGATACCGAGTCCTTCGGCATCGGTGAAGTATTCCTTTATGTATTTTTCGGCAACCTCTGCCGATGTGATGCCCTCTTCGTTTGCCTTTTTGATTATTTTATCGTCAACGTCGGTAAAGTTCTGCGCAAATGTTACCTTATAGCCTCTGTATTCGAGATATCTTCTGAGCATATCGAAAACAACGAAGCAACGTGCGTTTCCGATGTGGAAAAAGTTATATACCGTAGGTCCGCAGGCGTACATTCTGACGTGGCCTTCTTCAATCGGCACAAGCTCCGCCTTTTCACCTGTCATTGTGTTAAAAAGTTTCATACAGTTAATCCTCTTTATTTTGTTCTTTCAGCTTTCTTTCAAGCTCTTCAATCCTTTCGGTAAGCTTTACTATTTCCTGTGATACAGGGTCGGGAATGTGAATCTGGTCAAGGTCCTGCGCTTCATTCTTCGGCTCTTTTTTCGCCACAGCCTTTGCGGGGATACCGACAGCCGTGGTGTTTTCGGGAACCTCATGAAGCACGACGGCACCTGCCGCAATTTTGGAGTTGTCGCCGACCTTAAACGGGCCGAGCACCTTAGCACCTGCGCCTACCATTACGTTATTGCCAAGTGTGGGGTGACGCTTGCCGACATCCTTACCCGTACCGCCGAGGGTGACACCCTGATATATCGTGCAGTTGTCACCTATTTCCGCCGTTTCGCCTATGACGACACCGCAGCCGTGGTCAATGAAAAGTCCGCGTCCGATCGTCGCCCCCGGGTGTATCTCAATACCCGTTGCAAACTTTGCCGCCTGGCTTATCGCCCTTGCCGCAAACGGATGTTTTTTGTTTATTTTATGCGCAACGCGGTGCGCCATTACTGCGTGAAGTCCCGAATACAGAAGTAAGACCTCCGATTTGCTTGTTGCCGCAGGGTCACGCTCCATTATAGCTGTTATATCATCATTAACGTCAAGTATGCAGTCCGCAATGAAATCTACCGCGTCAAGCGCAAAATCGGCACGCTTAACCGCATCCTTCAGTATGTTTGTTTTCTTAATCTGTTTTTTCACTTTCGTAAATTCCTTTATGCTGTAGGTAATACAAAACCGTTTTCGATAAGCCACAAGGGAGAAACAAATGTATCCCCAACGGAAACTGCGGAAAATGTACGTTTGGAATTTTCACCGAAGCCGCTTCCGTCATTGGGTGCAAGCTCCTGTCCCTGTTCAACCTCGTCGCCGACGTTGACACCGCTTATATCAAGTCTTGTGTACCATGATCTTACACCGAGTCCGTGGTCAACAACGATAAATCCGCCGAACAGCTTATCCACGCCCGCATACGCTATCTTACCCGAAGCCATTGCCGTGGCGCAATCTCCCTTGTAAAGACGGGATTCGATGCCTGCGTGGGTATATTCTGATTTTTCCCCGTCAAATTCTATCGGATTTCCGTAGCCGACGATATACGTCTGCTCATCTGTCGGGAAGCGCAGTTCATCTTCGCCGAGCCATTTGGATGAAGACTCACCGCCCATAATCTCGCCCATGAGTGTTTTAAGCGCCGAGATGTTTTCATCCGTTATATATTCCTCAAGCACCGCTTCTTTAACGTTTATATCCTTGCGGTTATATTCTTTGTCAAGCACCGTGATATCATACGTTGCCGATATGACACCCTGTTTCAGCGTTACCGTATATTGACCTGCCTCTGTCTTGTACGTTGTCGGTATAACGGCATAGGAATTATCGCCGTCGGTATAGAACTTCGGTGAAACGCCGAGTGAAGGCTCAGAGGTAAATTCCACCTTTGACGGGTCGATATTGACACCGCCTATGATGATAACACCGCCCTTTTCAAGATAGGGCTGACCCGTATGCTCAAGCATCGTTGTCCAGATGTTGAACGAGGGTGATGCCTTGACGGTAGCACGGAACATATAGCTTCCGCCTCCGACACCCGATGCCGCTTCTTCTTCCCTCCACTGCACATCGAGCTTGAAGGTGTATGTCGTTTCAGTTTCGGGATAAACACCCGAAAATTCATTGAACGGACGTGTTACGGAATTGCCGCTTTCATCCGTCATTGTTATATAAACGTCCGTGTCTTGGGGCTTTCTTGAAAATGATATTCCGAGATCACCCGAGGAAACACGTCCGATATCTGCAATTTCATTTGTTGTGGGAATGTTTGACTGTACATAATCACCCTTTACGTTACGGTATCTCCATGAAAATTCAGAAGGAGATATGACAGTGTTGCCCTCACCTGCCGTAAACACGGGCACATCGTAGCCGTACAGAAAAGACGCAAGCTCAAGCGATGCAAAATTACGTCCGTTCTCAGCCGTAGCACGGTACGGCACCTTGTCTTCGTTATTATAAAAATATATATCCTCAAGCTTTTGGACATTCATATAAACGGAATATTCCTCCGTTATATCTTCGCCCTTGAGTACAGTTTTGAAAGAATTGAATTTAAAAGCCTCGTCGGGTATGGCGTCTACCTTTTCTCCTTTAAGAAGCGTTGACACCACCTTTATCGTTTCTTCGTCTGTCGCTTCGGTTCTCTCACCTGTCGATGATTCCACCGTCACGGAAACGATCATGGCACTGTTATCAGAAAGTTTGTCAAACGGGGGATTGTACGATAAAAACGCAATCACCGTCGGGATAAATAAAACAATTATCAAGACAACTGTTATAAACTTGTTTTTCACTTCTTTATCTTTCCTTTCTCCGCCTCCGAGGCAATTTTGTGCGCTCTTATGCCCGCGCAAGCCTTACGTGCGCTTCTATGTTGGTTTTTCCGTCACCCCTTACGGTGCGGAAATAAATAGTTCCGTCATCTTCCTTATATGAATAGATCCCGAGTGTGTCACCAAGCGGTGCCTCGGATATGAAATTAATGTTGATGCCGGAGATATAACTGCCGCGGTCGGAAGTAAATCTTTCGTAGCGCATTTCGGGAATAAACGATGCGAGCATATCGGGATAATATGTATTGTTCATGTGACAGTTCACATCAATGTCGTAATAAAACACCGTTTTTTCGCCTGCGAGCTGCAGCTTTTCGGGGTGCGGTATACGCAGGTGCTTCGGCACCTCAACCCCGCATGTGTCATCATCGCGCGCCGACATATCCTGATATTCGGATGCGCGGAGGATCTTATTTCCGTTTTCGACTATTGCCCAGACAGATGCGCCCTCGGCAACGATCTCGTCATTCAAAAAAACCTTATACAGTCTTTCGCTGACGACGCCCTTTTCCTTTGATATCCAGCTTTCAACCGTTAATTCATCATATGCATGGCAGGGTTTGTAAACATTCATGCTGAACTTGCAAACAATGAAGCCCCTGTTTTTCTCAGCCATATCATCGACTGTTCTTCTGCCGTTGGGGGCTGTCATTTTCCGATACTGCATATTGGCACATTCCTGCATGCGCCGCAGCATGGCGGATGCCCTCATGTTACCGAAGGCATCCTCGTCATGCACACTGACTGTAAATTTTGCTGTTTCTTTCATGAATTACGCTTTGCCGTTTGAACCGAGTACGTTTACGAGCTTGTGACGTACAACTTCCTTGATGATCTTACGTGCGTTGCCGAGATAGTTTCTGGGGTCAAAAACTTCGGGCTTGTTTGTGAATATTTCACGGATTCCCGCTGTCATAGCGATACGGAGGTCGGAGTCCATGTTGATCTTACAAACAGCGGAAGCTGCCGCCTGTCTGAGCATTTCCTCGGGAATACCCTTAGCACCGCCCATAGAACCGCCGCAAGCGTTGATCTTTGCAACAAGCTCCTCGTCAATGCTGGATGCGCCGTGAAGAACGATCGGGTAACCGGGCATGATCTTTGTGATCTCTTCAAGAATATCGAATCTGAGCTTTGCTTCGCCTGTGAACTTGAATGCGCCGTGGCTTGTGCCGATAGCGATAGCAAGGCTGTCAACGCCTGTTCTTGAAACGAATTCCTCAACCTCGGAGGGCTTTGTGTAGGAAGCATCCTCAGCGGATACGTTTACTTCGTCTTCGATTCCTGCGAGCTTACCGAGCTCACCTTCAACAACTACGCCCTTATCGTGTGCGTATTCAACTACCTTCTTTGTGAGAGCAACGTTCTCTTCGTAGGGAAGGTGTGAACCGTCAATCATAACTGATGTGAAGCCGCCGTCGATGCAAGCCTTACATGTTTCGAAATCGGGGCCGTGGTCGAGGTGGAGAGCGATGGGGAGACCTGTTGAAGTCGGAGGCCAAGCGGTCTTAGGAAGACAACTGTGGTACCCAACT
>JAZTXA010000048.1:0-17720 GCA_045636245.1 Eubacteriales bacterium
CAATTTTATCCCTTGCCTCGTCCGTATACGATATTGTGATACCGCGGTCAGCAAGTGCCTTTCCGAATTCATTCAGCATGATTTCCGCAATACGTTTAAAATCTTCACGTGAAAGCGAATTGAACGTGATGATCTCATCCACACGGTTGAGAAATTCGGGACGCAGAAAATCCGAAAGCGCCTTTTCTGTCTTCTCTTTTCCCGCTTTTATTTCTTCTTTACCGAAACCTGCAGGGGCAGCCATATAGTTTGAACCTGCATTGGTCGTCATAACAATGACGGTGTTTTCAAAATTTACTTCTTTTCCTCTTGCATCCGTTATTCTGCCGTCGTCAAGTATCTGAAGCATAATATTCATAACGTCAGGGTGTGCTTTTTCTATTTCGTCAAACAGAACGACCGAATACGGTCTGCGTCTTATTTTCTCTGTAAGCTGTCCTGCATCGTCATATCCCACATATCCGGGAGGTGAGCCGATAAGACGTGACACGGAATGTTTTTCCATGAATTCCGACATATCGATGCGAATAAGGGCATCGGGGGTATCAAACATATCAGCGGCAAGAGTTTTTACAAGCTCTGTTTTTCCCACACCTGTAGGGCCTGCAAATATGAACGAAACAGGCTTTTTCTTATACGAAACACCTGCACGGTTTCTTTTTATCGCTCTGACAACAGAGTTTATCGCCTCATCCTGTCCGACTATCCTTTCGCACAGACGTGCCTGCAGGCTTCCTATTCTCGAAAACTCATGCTCTGTTATATTCCCCGACGGTATACCCGTCCAGATCTCGATCACACGCGCAAGATCCTCAAGGGTAAGCTTTACGCCTTCCTTTTGTATCTCAAGCTCACGTATCTCACCAGTCAGGCGCATTTCATCGCTTTTAAGCTTTGCGATCTTTTCGTATCTTGCTTGAAGATCTTCTTCAGGCTTTGCTTCCTCGGATTCGATTTTTTCTTTTTCCTGCTGAACTGACTTCAAAAGGTCGTTTTTCTGCGCAAGCTCACTCAAAACGGGGGTGTGTATCGCAAGATGCGATGCCGCTTCATCAAGCAAGTCAATGGCTTTGTCGGGTAAAAATCTGTCTGTTATATATCTTTCGGAAAGAATGACCGCGCGGTAAACTATCTCATCCGATATCTTTATACCGTGGTGAGTTTCGTAATAAGTTTTTATACCTTGAAGTATCTTTACTGTGTCGGATATGGACGGTTCTGCGACTACAACGGGCTGAAAACGGCGTTCAAGTGCCGAATCCTTCTCAATATACTTTCTGTATTCTCCGAGAGTTGTGGCACCGATAACCTGTATTTCGGAACGTGACAGTGCGGGCTTCATAATATTAGCCGCATTCATACTGCCCTCGGCATCTCCCGCACCGACAAGATTGTGTACTTCATCAATAACGAGTATAATGTTACCGAGCGTTTTTACTTCATCAATAAGCCCCTTTACTCTGCCTTCAAACTGCCCTCTGAACTGAGTTCCCGCAACAAGTGCGGTTAAGTCAAGCAGATATACCTCCTTATCCTGAAGCTTATACGGCACTTCTTTTGCGGCTATTCTCTGCGCAAGCGCCTCGGCAATAGCTGTTTTACCGACACCCGGTTCACCTATAAGGCACGCATTGTTTTTTTGACGTCTGTTGAGTATCTGAACCACACGTTCAATTTCCCTGTCCCTGCCAATAACCTTATCAAGCTTGCCATCCTTTGCCCTTTCGGTCAAATTAAGGCAGTAGTTATTGAGATAATTTCTGGCTTTATCTTTCTTTTTTTCTTCCTTGCGCTGTTGCTTTTTTTCAGCACCGTGACCACCGAAGAGCTTGGCAAAATCGACAGCGGGAGCATTTGCGTTATTTTCATCTCCTGCCATCGTAGGAAAGTCGGAAATGCCCTCCATGATACTTCCCATTTCCTCATCCATACGGTCAAGATCTTCGCTGCTGACACCCATTTTATTGAGTATATCGTCAACGGGCTTTATACCGAGCTCCTTTGCGCATTTAAGGCAAAGTCCCTCATTTACAGTATTGCCGTTTTCTATTCTCGTCATAAAAACAACGGCAAGACGTTTTTTGCATTTTGAACAAAGTTGCATTATATACCATTCCTTATTTATAAAAGTGTGTTATGAACATATCTTGGAAAAAAGATCCTTAAAGATATTTATGTTGAATATAATATCGAAGAGTAATGAATCATCAAGTAAAGTTTTTGTGAAAAGCTCGGGATTATACTCCTGAAGCAAAGGAAATGCAAAATTAAGTACTATTGCAAATATCCAAGCGGAAACCAGTCCGAGCACAACACCTGCAGCAATACCGAGTGTTTTATTTGCAAAATTCAAAAACGGAAGCTTTGAAATGAGATCGAGTACATTGGCGGCTATTGTTATTCCTATAGTTGCCAATATGTACAGTATTACGAATGCAATAGTGTATGAAACAGCATTTGATATCGCCTCCGGATATTCGGGAAGCACTTTATTTGCAAACAAAAGCGACACAGGAGAGGCAAAAAGCAAAGCAACGATAAATGCCAAAAGCTTTACAATAAGGCTTACGACAGTTTTTATAAACCCTCTTTTATGCCCCATATATGCGGAAATACCTATGATAAGTATAAAAATCAGATCAATTATGTAACTCACTGCAATTCTCCTTCAAAATAAATATTTTAAGTAAAATCAGAATAGTCAAGCGGATAAGCACGTGTTTTTCCTGTTGCCAGCAAAATTCCGTTTTCTGTTTGCAAAAGCGAGCTTATCACATTTTCACTTACGTATTTTGTTTCATTTCCGCTTGAAATATCAATGCGGATGATCCTATCGGTATACATAACATAGACGAAATCACCGTAAAGATAAACGGAAACAGGATGCTCAGAAACGGATTTTGAAAAAATCTTCTCTCCTTGTGAAGAATAAACATTCAGCATATTCCCAACACTCAAAGATGCAGAGTCTATAATATTAACAGCGTATTTATCCGTTGAAGCCGCAAGAAGACAAATATCCGAGCGGTAATTCACTTTTGATAACACACCGCCGTCTGCGTTTTCGAATATCATTCCACCGGATAAAAATATAACGCGATTTCCGTCATCAAACTCACTGAGTCTGAGTCCCATCGTATCCCTATATGCATCCGACACCGTGACATCTTCATTCTTCATATTTCCGCTTACCGTCACACAGTCAAAGAAACCGTCGGAAACAGACGAGCACAAAAGCACAAAAGATCCGTCGTTGTGCAGTACACCGTCAAATATATATTTATCGTTTGTTTTCCATGTATATGCCAATTCGTACTCTTTATTATATATATGTGCAACACATCTGTAGTCTTCGCTTCTTGTGATTACAAGTATTTTTCCGTCATCGCACATATAAGCGTGTGAAATGGGATAATCGAGTTTTCCACTGTATAAAACTGAAAAAGAATTGTACACAGCAAACTCATATCCCGACAGATCGTATATGAGAAAATATTTTTCCCCCACAGATATTCTGGGTTTTACATAGCTTATATCACTGTTTAAAACAATATTTCCCGCAGTATCGATTATCTCAACGCTGTTTCTGCCCACACTCACAAGATCGTTTTTAAATATCGCAAAAACCGCTTCGGGATCATCGGAATACGAAATATTACCAAACTCTGATGTGCTTGAGGGAATGTCTATATTCATATCCTTTACGAGATATCTGAATTTTTCCGTGGTGATATCATCCGAAAATGCTGTGAGCATAAACAGCATAAAAACAATGAGAAGTGTGAAAGAAAGAAATTTTGCAAATCTGAATCTGTATGAAAGCTTAACGTAATATTCATTCAGCTTCTCTTCTTCCTCACTGTAAATATCAAGCTCAGGTCCTCCCGAGCGTGAATTTTTCGGGAGTGTATCACCACTTATAACAATAATATCTTCTTCTGTTATATTGCGACGGTCATTCTTTTTCAAATTATCAACTCCAAGCAGTAAAAAAATTCTCTTTATAAACAACTTTTGCAAGATACAGCCCATCAGGCGGCGCTGTAACACCTGCTTTTGTACGGTCCTGTCCCTCAATAATCACGGATATCTTACCGCACTGTATCTTTCCTTTTGAAATATCAAGAAGCGTTCCGACCATTATACGCACCATATTGTAAAGAAATCCGTCTGCGGCAACGGAAAATATTATTCTGTCACCGTCACGCTCAACGTTAAAATATTTCACGGTACGTACAGTTGTGTTAACGGGTGATCCTGTTGCCATAAAAGCGGAAAAATCATGCGTGCCTATAAAAGACTGCGCCTCTTTGTCAAGCAGTTTTTCATCTATTTTATCTGGCACTCTGACCGCACGCCTGTGTAAAAACGGATCCTTGAACGGTGAGTTGTGCACGATATACTTATATTCTTTATATTCTGTATGACGCGGGTTAAAATCATCAGGGACGGTACAACAGTCACTTACCGAAATATCGCTCGGCAACAGGTGGTTTAAAGCATAAGGAATCCTATCGCAAGGCACAAGGTTGCCGTCCTTTACATCGCAAGTTGCATAATATACAAGTGCGTGCACACCCGTATCCGTTCTGCTGCAGCCTTGTATCGTACACGGTGCATTAAACAAGGTTTCACAGCTCTTTTTAAGAGTGCCTGCAACGGTTTTTGCGTTGTCCTGTATCTGAAATCCATGATAGTCACATCCGAGATATGACATTTTAAAAAGATATTTCATATCGGCAATCCAAAATGTTTTGTTAAGATATTGGCAGTAATAACGACGCCAAGGATCAAGACAGATGCAAACAGCAAAATTATATCAATACCGCTTATTTTCAATTCCTTCAGCTTTGTTCTGCCCTCTCCGCCTCTGTAACAACGGCAGATCATTGCACACGAAAGCTCATCGGCGCGTCTTATCTCCGATGCGAGCAGCGGAATAAATATCGGTATCATTGCCTTTGCGCGCTTTATAAGACCGCCCGAGGAAAAGTCTGTTCCCCTTGCCTTTTGTGCCGACATAATTTTGTCTGTCTCTTCAATTATCGTCGGTATAAAACGCATAGCTATCGACATCATCATAGCAAAGTCATGTGTGTTAAGACCAAGCTTTTTCAAAGGACTCAACAGCCCTTCAATACCGTCTGTAAGTGCTATAGGTGATGTTGTATAGGAAAGCAACAGACTTGTAGACGATACAAGCAAAACTATACGAAGCATCATTTTAAACGCCATCATTATACCGTCGGAATAGATTTTAAATATCCACCATTCTGCTATAAGCGTACCTGTTCTTGTCAAAAATATTTGTATAACAGCGGTAAATAAAAGTATAAACAAAACAGGCTTCATACCCTTAAGCACCACTGCGGGCGATATTTTTGAGATTACCGTCATCATTATGACAAAAAATCCGAGAAGTGCAAAGCTTATAAGCGATGATGCTGTAAAAATTGCACCTATCATTATAAACGCGATGATAAGTTTCATTCGCGGGTCAGCGCGGTGTATCACAGATTCACCGGGAAAATACTGACCGAGAGTTATATCATTTATCATTTTAAACCTTACTGTAAAGCTTTATAAGTTGTTCTGCGGCATCTTCAACTGTAAAAACAGAAGTATCCACATCAACACCGCAGTCGTGAAGTTTATTTATAAGTTCCGTAATTTGCGGAACATTGAGCCCTGCGTTTTTTAATTTTTCACTTTGCGAAAAAACCTCTTTAGGTGTTCCGTACATACAAAGTGCGCCGTCATCCATCACAGCGATTTCATCACAGTATTTTGCCATATCCTCCATACTGTGGCTTATGATTATAACGGAGGAGTTTTCAGAATTTCTATACTCACATATTTGCGACAATATATCATCTCGCCCTGCGGGGTCAAGCCCTGCCGCCGGCTCATCAAGTACTAAAAAACGCGGCTTCATTGCAATTATTCCCGCAATAGCGGCGCGTCTTTTCTGTCCTCCCGAAAGCTCAAATGGTGATTTGTCGAGCATTTCCCGTGTCAACCCTACAAGATTTGCTGCATCTTTAACACGTCTTTTGACCTCATCATCCGAAAGCTTCATATTTTTAGGACCGTATGCGATATCCTCCCATACAGTTTCTTTAAAAAGCTGATATTCGGGATATTGAAAAACAAGCCCTACCTTAAATTTGGCTTCATATCTTGACTTTTTCGATTCGTTTATGTCGCAGCCGTCAAGAAGCACACGTCCGGAAGAAGGCTTCAAAAGACCGTTGAGCATCTGCGCGGCAGTGGACTTGCCCGAACCTGTGTGCCCCATAAGTCCGGTTATGATGCCGTCCTTGAACGTAAGTGACAGATTATTAAGTGCTTTATATTCAAACGGTGTACGCTCACCGTAGGTGTACGATACATCTTCAAGTGAAAGAGGCATTTACTCTCCCCCTTTTTTCTTTGCAAATATCTTTTTTAAAAGCTCGACACCGCCATCAGTGGTGGTTGGAATATTTTCAATCGGAAGTCCCGCATCTTTGAGGATAGTAAAAAGCTCCGTTACCTGCGGTACATCAAGCCTTACACGTCTTAACGGTTCGGGGTTAGAAAATATTTCCTCGGGCGTTCCCGTCTTATATACTTCACCGTCATTCAAAACGATTATTCTCTCAGCCTCCGCCGCCTCGTCCATATAATGGGTTATAAGCAGTATTGTTTTTCCCGATGCGTGCAGTTCTTTTATTGTTCTCATGATTTCTGCCCGTCCGTGAGGATCAAGCATAGCAGTAGATTCATCAAAAATTATAACAACGGGGCGCATCGCGATTATGCCCGCAATTGCAACACGCTGTTTCTGTCCGCCCGAAAGTCTGTGCGGTGCATGGTGGATATATTCCGTCATGCCCACATCTTCCAAGGCTTCATCCACCCTTTTTCTTATTTCTTCTCTTGGAATACCGAGATTTTCCGGTCCGAATGCAACATCTTCTTCAACCGTTGTTGCAACGATCTGGTTATCAGGATTCTGATGAACCATTCCTATATGTCTGCGTATTTCGTATATTTCATCCTCTGTTATATCAGCGGTTATATTTTTGCCGCAAACGGAAAGCTCACCTGTAAACTCCCCCGATTCCTCGGTAAGTATCATGTTAATAAGCCTTGCAAGCGTTGATTTACCGCTTCCGTTATGACCCAAAACAGCAATAAATTCACCCTTCTTAACCGATATATTTATGTTTTTTAAAACGGGGATGGGCCTGCCGTCGCCGTCTTTATACGAAAACGAAAGATCTTTTGTTCTGATTATTTCCATTTGAAGTTTTCTGCCTTTATTTATACCATCTTGATGCTGAACCGCACGGTAAAAATCCGCCTGTTACGCTTACGGGAAGACCGACCTCGTCACACACAACAGTACCGCCCAGCTTCTTTTTTATGCCCGTATTCAGCATATAACCTACAGTTGACGGTGAAAGCCCCGTCGTATATGAATTGACAAGGAAGAACAGCGGCTTATCGGAAAGAAGGAGCGATGCTCTTGAAATAAGCTCATCAACACATTCCTCAAGCTTCCAGACTTCCCCTCCGGGTCCCCTGCCGTATGACGGCGGATCCATTATTATTCCTTCATACGAGTTACCGCGTCTTATCTCACGCTCGATAAATTTCATACAGTCATCAACTATATATCTTATCGGATTTTTTTCAAATCCGGACAATGCAGCATTTTGCTTTGCCTGCGCCGTCATTCCCTTTGAGGCATCAACATGGCAAACCGATGCGCCCGCACTTGATGCGGCAATAGTTGCACCGCCTGTATATGCAAACAGATTCAAAACCCTGCCGCCGCCATTATCGGAAAGTATCTTTGAAAACCAATCCCAGTTTACAGCCTGTTCGGGAAAAACCCCCGTGTGCTTAAAGCCCATGGGCTTTATCAAAAAACGCAAATTACCGTAATTTATGATCCAAGATTCGGGAACATCGCATTTTACCCACTTACCGCCTCCGCTTGATTCACGTCTGTATATCGCATCCGCACGCTTCCAAAGAGGACTTGTTTTTCTTCCCTTCCAGATTATCTGCGGATCGGGGCGTATAAGTATGTACTTTCCCCACCTTTCAAGTCTTTCGCCGTCTGAGGCATCTATAAGTTCATAATCCTTCCATTTATCCGATACAAACATCAGTTTTCACCACTCTCATCAAAAATACCCGCCTGTGTCTGTTTTACGGGAACAGCCATTTTCAGATGCTCATACGCCGCCCTTGTAACACACCTGCCGCGGGGTGTTCTGTTCAAAAATCCTATCTGCATGAGGTACGGCTCATAAACATCCTCAAGCGTTACGGACTCCTCACCGACAGTTGCGGCAAGCGTTTCCAGTCCCACAGGACCGCCGTCATAAAATTTAATTATTGTTGTAAGCATCTTGCGGTCTGTTCCGTCAAGCCCAAGCTCATCAATTTCAAGCTGTTTTAAAGCATAGTCCGCAATTTCTTTAGTTATCTCACCGTCGCCCATTATCTGCGCAAAGTCACGCACTCGCTTCAAAAGTCTGTTTGCAATTCTCGGTGTTCCGCGTGAGCGCTTTGCAATCTCCTGTGCACCGTCTTTTGATATCTTTATGCCGAGAATATCCGAGCTTCTTGTCACGATAGTTGCAAGTTCGTCGTGTGTATAAAGCTCAAGACGCATAAGCACACCGAAACGGTCGCGAAGCGGCGTTGTAAGCTGGCCTGCACGTGTTGTCGCACCTATTAGTGTGAAATGTTTCAATGGCATTCTAATACTTCTTGCCGCAGGACCTTTGCCAATGATTATATCAAGGGAAAAATCCTCCATCGCAGGGTATAAAATTTCTTCAACCGTTCTCGGCAAACGGTGTATTTCGTCTATGAACAGCACATCACCCTCGTTGAGGTTAGTTAAAAGTGCCGCAAGGTCACCCGGCTTTTCAATAGCGGGTCCCGAGGTTATTCTGATTGAAGTATTCATCTCATTCGCTATTATTTGCGAAAGAGTTGTCTTACCGAGTCCCGGAGGGCCGTACAAAAGCGTATGGTCAAGGCTGTCGCCTCTGTACTTTGCCGCGTTAATATATATTCTGAGGTTTTCTTTGACCTTTGCTTGTCCTATATATTCGTCAAGCGTTTGCGGACGGAGGTTTACCTCGTTTTCGCAGTCCTCTGCCGAGTATTCAACATCAATAAGCCGTGTGTCAAAATCCTCACTTGTAAATTCTTCGTAATCGGGCATGATTTTATCCTTTATTTCATCAACTTTTTAAGTGCTTCTTTTATCATATCCTCAAGTGACAGCGCGGGAGAAACACCCGAAAGCGCTTTTACAGCCTCGGCTTTTGTGTAACCAAGCACCATCAAAGCGTTTTGCGCATCGGCAAAGTCACCGCCTGCTTGAATGGGTGATGCCTTCGAGGAGGTCATCTCCTTTGCAACCTTATCTTTAAGCTCAAGTATTATTCTTGCCGCCGTCTTCGCACCAACTCCATTTGCTTTTGAAAGTGCCTTAACATCTTCACTTCCCACAACAATGGCAAATCTTTCGGGTGTAAATGCCGAAAGCACACCCATTGCCGCCTTCGGACCGACACCTGAAACGGTTATAAGGAGTTTGAACAGCGAAAGCTCCTCAAGTGTATAAAAACCGAAAAGATCGACTGCATCCTCCCTTACCGCCATATATGTATAAAGCTTGACATCGTTTTTAAGCGAAGCTATCTGTGAAAGGGTTGAAGTACTGACTGTCATTTTGTAAGCAACACCGCCCGTGTCAATAACAGCGGAAGACGGATCTGTATAAACAAGAGTGCCTTTTATATAGTAAAACATAATTCACCTAAAGTAATTTTTTCTTTTTTTCGTTGTAATACTGCTTTATGCCGGAACCGCACGTGTGCGCATGGCAAATGGCAATTGCTAAGGCATCGGCTGTATCGTCAAGTCTCGGCATCTTTTGCAGATTCAAAATTGACATTGTCATAGCCATTACCTGCTGTTTATCTGCCCTGCCGTAGCCGACAACGGCTTGCTTGACCTGCAGAGGTGTGTATTCATAAAGCATCAGCTTCTTTTTTACACCTGCAAGTAAAATTGCCCCCCTTGCCTCGGCAACAGCAATTGCTGTCTTTTGGTTGGTGTTGAAAAACAGTTCCTCTATCGCCATGTCCGTCGGAGAATATTTATCGATTATTTCAGACAGCGTATCGTAAATTTTTTCAATGCGCAATTCCACATCGATGCCCGCAGGTGTTTCAACAGCACCGTATGCTACAGTTCGGAAGCTGTTCATATGATAGTCAACTATACCATATCCGACAATTGCCAAGCCGGGATCGATTCCCAAAATACGCATACACCCTCCAAAATATTACTATTCATAGTATTATACTATTTTATATATGTAATTGTCAAACACTATTTTGTGAATAAATTGAATAATAGCAATAAGATAAAAAGAAAACTCCCTTTATGGGGAGTCAGACAGTCTTTCGGGATGACTTGAATTTTTGTCACTTTACATTCAACATCTTACCTGCAAATGTTGATTCGGTAATCGGATAATTCGAAAACATAGATGATCCACACAATTTAAAACATATTCCACGGTGAACCCAAGCAATTGAAAGAAGTTCACCCGAAACATATTTATACGTTATTCCATCTGTCACAAATATTCCACTGCTTTTATCCTTAAGAATTCTCATATCATTTGAATTAATGCTTGTTACGGGGTCAGTCGAACCATATACCTTCTCCGTTACATTGTTGTCAACATGTAAAGCGAGTTCATATCCGGTCGTATCTTCCAAAGTATACATATATGACGAATGATCATTACTGTACGCATCACTTAAAAAACCGAACTTTTAAGAACGATTTTTTCATACAGCACAAAATTTTCAGGTGTTTTTTTAAAATTAATAAGTCTTTAATATTCTTCGAATCGCTCTACCGTTAACAGTGGATGTCCGCCTCCGTCCGGTTTTACTGCATCGCCGCTTTCACATTGTTCAAATTTTTTTCGTAGTGTTCCGTGGTATTTGAATCAACATAGTTATTATTAGCACAGGAACACATCAGTAATAAACATAATAATAAAATGACAAATATCAAATGTTTCATAACCGGCCTCCTTTACTTACAATATAATGTTTTAGATAAAGCACAAAAATGTTTACTTGTCAACTATTTTCCGTATCGTGATTTTTTTACAAAATTTCGCATTAGCACTTGTGCAAATGCAGTAATTACAATCTGCTGTATCGGATAAAAACAGTCATAACCACCGGCTTAATAATAAACCGGTGGTTATGATTATATAGAATTGTAGAACTGTTCCCTTTTATCTGTCGTTTTTTCTGCAGGGAGAAGTATTTCCGCTTTTCGAAAGTCCGGGGGGTGAAAATTCGTTTATGGGGAATTCCATAGCACGGAATACGGAGCAGGGATCATCACTTTCAACATACTCACATTCCTTTTCCGGAACTGAATACTCTGTTGCACTGATGAGATACTGCTCAGGGCGTTCTATCCTTGTTACGGAAAAGAAGCCGATGGAAACTGCAAGGAATCTGTCACCGGGGTCTGTAAGGTCTCCTGCGACTCTGCCGGAAATGTTCTGCGGCACCTCGCTGGCCGAACAGCAGCAGCAACAGCAAGAGCACTGCTGTCTTTCAAGGATACGCGTTGTGAGTATGACAGGCTCTGCAAGCTCAACTACCGCAACGGGCAGATTTGTGCTTCCACAGCAGTTATTCGAAAGTTCGGGAACTGTACAGAAGCTGTCTTCGTCAGGGTTGCTTCTGAATATCGAAACATTACCCTCACTTCCGAAAAGGACGACCTTTTTATCGCACACGGCAATACCCTCGATTATCTGGCGGTTTGACATACATACACAGCATTCAAACGTCATTCTGACATAAATGCGTATATCAACTTGGTAAAACCCTCTGTTAAAGGGTACGGGATTAACCGTTATATTTGTCGCCGCAATAGATGCAGAGCAGGTACGTACGTTGCTTGAATGTTCAACAACGTCACGACCGTAATCGGTAAGAAAAACGGGTACATCCTCAAAGCAGTCTTTATCTCTGCAGCTGTCAAGGATGCGGTAAGTATCTATATAGGCTAAGTCTCGGGAGTTACCGATTCCCCCTGAGCAACAGCCGTTTCTGTTATCTGGCACTTGGATTCTATCCTCCGTAAAATAATATCATATAATGATCCTGACAACGGTCATTGACCGTTCTCACTATATAATATGATAAGGAGGAAAGTTTGACACACTATTTTCTTTTTAAAAACGACAGCATCAGGCAGGAAACGATAATTGCCAATCCTATATACACATATGTATAATACGTTTTTTCCCGATGTGCTATCAAATCAAATTCAAGTGTAAGCTCCCCCGGTGTTTTGCAGTTCAGATCAAGTGACGTTATATCTGTATAATATACCGTCATTTTCTTTTTATCTTCCGACACATCGCTTTTCACAATATACGTTATCTTTTCGCCTGTTTCGCTTACTATATCGCCCGAAAGATACGGTATATTTTCGGAATACAAAATGACAACAGAAGAAGCATCAAGCTTGATATCTTTCGGTGTGATACTGCATAAAGCACTTGAAATACACACGTTGCCGTCAGATGATGTATATACAGCAACGATGATTTTGTCGTTTACAACCGAGAAATGCGATGTATCCACGCTTGCCCGGCAAATGCCGTTTACCGCCTTATATACACCGATTTTATTCTTTTCAGCTACGGATGTTTTGTAAAGGGCTATATCCCCGTCCTTTACCATGCCTATCGAATCAGTCAATTTTATAACAACCTCTGCTTCGTCGCCATACACAGCAGAAACATCCGACAGCTCAAGAAAATAACCATCGCCCTCTTTAAATTCATATTTTCCATTTTCAAGTGTAGGTGTGGGAAGGTGTGTTTCGAAATATTTTTCCACGTTCGGAATATGCGTTTGCGAAAACTTTTCCGTTTCGTTACCGACCAGAAAATAATTGTCACGCATAACATTTATGCCGTCGCTTGTTACACCGTCATCCCAAGTGATATCGACACCGTACCATTTTCCCGAAATCATAACGGCACACCACATATGCGGGGCGGGTGCCTGTCCTTCAGTTATACCGTCGCCCGGAATTAGTGCGCACGGGATGCCCGCTCTGTCACACAGTATTTTGAACGCTTTGGCATATCCCTCGCATACAGGTCCCTTTTTCGGATCGTTATTACTTGTGAAAGCCGATATCGCGCCCCACGCACTTGAATCCGCCTTATCATTTTCTCCGTTTTTAACATATTCGTTGTATACGTTATTTTTACAAAGATAATTGTGAAAATATTTTATTTTCTCGTATGCTGTGGGATATTTTTCAGCATTTTTTATTATCTCTTCTGCTTTTTCATCTATCAATTTACAGTCAGTTTCAACCTGTGTTGGCGAAGTGTATGCTGTCGGATAATAATAATCAAGCCCGTCCTTTTTCTTTGCTGTAATTTCCGATATGCCGTTTGGTGAATCAATATATGTAAACGAAAGTCTTTCATATGATATCCAGAAGCATTCCGGATGATCAAGTACAAACGCCGCCGATGCTTTCTGCAATATTTTTCCTATTTCATCCTTTTGTATACCTTCATTTAAATATATCTTCACAACTGAATTTCCGTCTTTCATTCTTTCGGAATTTTTCAAAAACGTATCGTAAACATCAACTTCTTGAGAAATCAGAAAATCGCGGTAAATTACAGACGGAATTTCTTCGTTTGCAAACGAGGCTATACCGAATAAATTGAAAACAGTCACCGACAGGATTAGTATAGCGGTTATTTTCTTTATAAATGGCATCTTATCTTTTTGAACCTTGTATTTTATATTGAATGTAAAGTATTACATTTTCAGGGAGAACTTTGGAAAGAACACGAGATATTTTCATAGGAATACCGGGAATTGTCACTGTCCTTGCCCCTTCGAGAGCTTTGAGGGCATATTCGGCACATTTTTCAGCACTCATTGACGGCAACGGCTTCTTAACTCCTGCAGTTTTTTCAAACGGAGTATTCACAGCTCCCGGACACAAAAGGCACACACGCACTTTCGAATTTCGTTTTTTAAGCTCATAATCCACCGCGCAGCTGTATGAGTAAACATATGCCTTTGATGCAGCATATGATGCCATAAGCGGTTCCGGTGAAAATGCGGCAGCAGAACAAACATTAAGTATCACACCGCATTTCATCGATGATGAAAACAGCTTAGTCAGTATTTGTGTCGCTGTAACATTGACATTTATCATTTTTATATCATCGTCAACGGTAATACCGTCAAAATCGGAAACGTATCCGAAGCCCGCGCAGTTTACAACGGCACGTATGTCAAGCATCTTATATTTTTCCCACAGAGATACACATTCGTTTTTATCTGAAAGATCGCATACATGCGGCATCATTCCGTATGACTTGCCGAGATCTGCAAGAACTGCTTCGTTTCGTCCGCACGCAATAACAGTAAAGTCTTTTTTGGCAAGTTTTTTTGCAATTTCTTTTCCGATTCCCGATGTTGCACCTGTGACCAAAGCATATTTTTTCACTTCACACCGCCGTATTTATCAGCCTCTGAAGTTGCCATTTCGTCACATATCTCGTTATATTTGTGACCGTTATGGCCTTTTACCCAGATGTATTCCATCTCATGTATGTCGGAAAGCGACAAAAGCTCATCCCACAGTTCGGGATTAAGTGCAGGCTTGCCGTCACTTTTTTTCCAGCCTTTTTTCTTCCAGCCATTTGCCCAGCCGAGCTTCAATCCGTCTATGACGTATTTTGAATCCGAGCAAAGAATAACACGGCAAGGATATTTGAGAAGCTTGAGAGCTTCGATAACAGCCGTAAGCTCCATTTTATTATTTGTTGTTTCCTTCTCACCGCCGCATATGCGTTTTTCGTTTTCCCCATAGATCAGCACAGCGCCCCATCCGCCGGGACCGGGATTTCCCCTGCAAGCGCCGTCTGTGTATATATTAACAGTTTTCATATCATTCCTCTTTTCGAATATTGAAATGAGTATAACATACAATCGTCTCTTTGTCAATTTCAAAAACATACACCGCCGAGAAACCGTCAGCGGTGCATGTATTATGTTTCATCAACCGAGTGTATAGTTCAGCTTCAGCAGGTAAGCTGAATTAATACGATTAGATTAAGGCCTTATATTTACTTTCCCTATTTATTTTGGAACAAAATATTTTTTAAAAATCCGACAGATGTTCCGTCCTTGGTGCACGGCATGCGGTATATAGGTATTTTTGTTATTATATCATTAACGTTATCCATAGCTCGTGCAACATCATTCTGATTCCAGAGATTCACCACACAGCCCTCCCAGATATGCACGAATGCTTCCCTGCCGTAAAGGCGCTGTAATGTATTCTCCTTTGCTTGTGCGAGATAAACAATGGCACACGGGTATGCAGTTTTATTCAACTGTACACCAGAGCTTCCCGAAAACGGCACGCCGCACACGACATCTTTAAAAACTGCGGCTTTGTCACCGTTTATAAGCTCAGCACCCTCAAGCTCACACCACAGACGCGCTTGTGTTGATTTACCGACACCCGACGGTGCAGTAAACAGTATTGCTTTTTCACCGTATTTAATGAAAGAAGCATGAAGCAAAATGCCGTCTTTGCCTGTCAAGAAATGTTCAAGCATCATGCAGTCAAGCACATGGTGCGGCGTAATGCTTTGGCAAAATCTGCTTTTTTTCACCGTAACCTTTCCGAGAGTACCTTGAAAAGCAACACACATATTTGCCCCGCGCCATGATTCATTTACATCGCCGAAGTATCTGGCCTCACCGCCGTCAAGCGAAAAAACACGCACGTTACCCGTATGGACGATTTCATCACCGATGGGCTTCGGCAATTCCTCGCAAAGTTCAAATTCAAAACTGTAAAGGGCATCTGTTTTATCCGTAAGATACGGCGACAAAACACCGCTGTCGGTATACATTATACAGTCCGGTGCCGATACCTTCACAGTTATATGTGCAATTTTGTAAAAATACGTCATTTTGATTCTGCCGCAGTTACAAGAACTATATTAACAATCTGCGAATCTCCACTTAAAAAATGCTTTGTTGACAGCTGTTTTACTTCATCGGCTTTCATTCCGCCTGTTACCTTTGCCAAATATGTTATACCGCCGTAATAAAAGCCGTCACCGCCGTTTTTATAGTACAGATACACATCCTCTGTTATATCTTTTCCCGAAATATTTATCAGGTTTATTGCACCGTCAAGCTGTTGTATTCTGAATAAAGATTTTTTAATGTCCATATTTTTATCAAAAAATACAACATTTTCCGTTTCGGTTGACGTTATCTTTTTTTCTGACTTTTGCCTGTTTTTTTCAAGCAGCATTACAGAGGAACCCGACGGGATATTTGATGCAGTAAACAAAAACTCTTTATCACCGGATGTGACCTTGATGTCAGCATACTGAAGGTCCCTTGAGGAGTTGTTTTTCATAACAATAAACATTATTCCCTCAACCTCGTCATCCGTGCCGTCTTCTGTATAAACACCCGAATAAGTGCCCGTTTTTTCAATGGTCAGCCCTTCTCCGATCATGATTGTTTCTTCTTTGTAAACACGCACAGGCTTTGTAAGCTCCTTGTATATATCAATACCGAATTTCACGGAAAGCCCCACAACAAGAGCAATTAACAAAGCTATCACAGAATAGAATACAATTTTCTTTATCTTTCTTTTTTTTGATAATAACATATATCCTCACATTTGAAGTTATAATTTTAACCGCGTGTAATTCTACCATTCTATACAGTTAAAATCAAGTATATAAACCGTTTTCTTTACCTCGTTCAGATTTTTTTTACACACGATTAATATTTCAAAACCAATTAAATCAAACATTTGCAACGTACTGTATATCCGTTTTTGCAAAATGATTTATTTAAGTAAAAGATATTGATTTTTCGGCAGGTTTGTGATATCATATTTGTATGTATATTATTAAACGGAGGAACAAGTATGGCATTACTTGAACAAATATCCGAAAAATTACAAAAAGGCAGAGGACGCGAGGTTGAAGCACTCATAAAAGAGGCGCTCACCGAAGGAATATCTGCAGAAAAAATACTGAACGATGGACTTATTGCCGGAATGAGTGTTGTGGGTGAAAAATTCAAAAGCGGTGAGCTTTATCTGCCCGAAGTAATGATGGCGGCGCGCACAATGGACAATGCGGTGAAACTGCTGAAGCCCGAGCTTACTGCAAGCGGAGTTGAGCCGATAGGGCGTGCTGTGATCTGCACTGTCAAGGGCGACAAGCACGACATCGGCAAGAACCTTGTCAAGATGATGATAGAGGGCGCAGGTATTTCCTGCGAGGATCTCGGTGTGGATGTTTCCGCAGAAAAGATCGTTGATGCCGTAACCAGAACAGGTGCCAAGATTGTTTGTCTTTCTTCCCTTCTCACTACAACGATGGGAGAAATGAAAACTGTGATCGAGGCATTGAAATCGGCAGGAATAAGAGATAACGTTAAAGTTATGGTAGGCGGTGCGCCTCTTTCACAAAAATTTGCAGACGAGATAGGCGCCGATGCATACGCGCCGGATGCGGCATCGTGTGCTGAGATTGCTAAGAGTTATTTCAGTTAAACAGTAAA
>JAZTXA010000049.1:0-4742 GCA_045636245.1 Eubacteriales bacterium
TATAAAGACAGTTACAAACGGCGGAAGCGAAAAAATATATAACACACAAACCGCTACGCTGAATATCACAGACCGCACAACGGTCATAGGACTTGTATCAAAATCAGGTTTGAGCGTTACACCGACAGTTGTTGCAGGCTCGCGCAGTATATTTGTGCTTGATAAGAACGGTGACCTTTATGCATGGGGAGAAAATGACCAGTCACAGCTCGGTGTCTGTGTCGGTAAAACGGTAAGAAAACCGATGCTCGTTATGTCGGGTGTCGTTCAGGTGGAAACAAGCAGAGGCGGTACGGAAGGCGATGCACCGATGACAGCGATACTAACCGATACAGGTTCTGTATATACAATTGGTAACAATCTTTCATCGCAGCTCGGACGTGACGGTATAACCACATCTTTTGTCAAGATAAATACATCTGTGAAGTTCAAAAAAGTGTCAGTGGGACTTGACCATTTGCTTTTGCTTGCCGAAAACGGCGATGTGTACGGATGCGGCAACAATGCGTATGCACAGCTTGGAAATACAAATTATCCGAATAATGTCACACAAATAACGAAAATTGCATCGGGCGCTGTCGATATTGCCGCAGGACGCCGCCATTCTCTGTATATCACATCTGACGGCTCGCTCTATGCGCTTGGTGATAACAGATGGGATAAAATATCATCATCCGCACCTGAAATGATAAAAACACCGTATAAGCTCGTATCAGATGCGGAAAAGGTGTTTGCAGGACAGCACAATTCACTCTACATAAGTAAAAGCGGCGCGCTTTACTATTTCGGCTGGCGTGATGTTGCAACATTTACAGCGGGGCAGTCAAACGGCAAAATGAACAAAATATCTGATAATGTTATATCTGCATCCGTCATGGATGAGCATGTTGTTTATATGACAAATGACGGAAGTGTTTACGGCTTCGGACTTAACAATTTCGGTCAGATATCATCCGATTTTGCGACAAAATCAACACCCGTACTTATTGCCGATAAATGCATCTCTGTATCTGCAGGTACGTATTACACAGCATATATCAAGCAGTCGGGCGAGGTTATCGTAAGAGGTTCAAATAAATCCGCAGTCATCGGTAACGGGTCGCTTTCAAATGCGTATACGGCACCGTATACGGCGATGAAGGTTAAAATGTAAAGACTTATTACCTACACTTAAATATATTTCCGCAGAAAATCTGCGCCCTTTGCCCGAATCAGTTGACTTCGTCAACTGGGGGGGCGGGCAGAGCGCAACGACTGAAATTTAATCAACTGCAAGGAGTTTACGATGAACAACAAATGGATAATACGGGCGGTGATGATTTTACAGGTAATACCTGTTCCCGTTTCACTTGTCACGATTTTGGGTTTTTGTCATTTCGTTGGCTAATATAGAAGCTACAATATTGCATAAATCTCTGTTTTCTGCTGTGATTGCCGGTATAGCTATGATACTTTCGGGAACATACACATTGACCTATATTTTCTCTTTGATTAAAACGTGGCTAAATAAAAAATTAAGTTTTATCAGCTTTTTACCGATTGTTCATCTTGTGATTACAATAGGATTTTGCGCCTTGTGGGCGGCAAGCGAAAAACTGTATTTATAATAAAAAGTACTATTAATACAAAATAGACTTGCTCGAATTACATCGGGCAAGTCTATTTGTTTTATTAAAAATATCTTTAAATTTCGGGGATCTCGATCTCGATCTCATGACCAAGCTCAGCAGAACGGCAGATACCGTCAATGATTGCTTGGTTGTAAATGATCTGACTTGAGGGAACGGGCGCAGGTGTACCGTTTTTGATAGCGTCGAGGAACGAGCGTATCTTCATATCAAAAAGATCGCCTTTTGTTTTCAAAATCGGGAGCTTTGTTTCTGTCTGCGTTCCGCATACGTCGTGATAGAGCACCATATTGCCGCCTACAGTACCGTTCCAGCAGTCGGTTGAAGGAATACGAAGCGCCGCCTTCTTACCGAAGATGATAGTATCTCCGGGGGTGTCAACGTGCATTGCCCATGCAATACGGAAGTCAAGCACGATACCGCCTTCGAGTCTTACAAAGCCTGCTGCAAAGTCATCAACACCGAACTTTTCGGCATATTCGGGGCAGGGCATATATTCGGGATTTTTGCCGAAGAAATCGCACTTATATCCGCTTACCGTCAAGGGCTTAGGATAACCTATCGCATTGAGCACCATATCGAGAGAATAACAGCCTATGTCGCCCAAAGCGCCGATGCCGCCCGTTTCTTTTTCGATAAATGTCGTACCAAACGGTGTGGGAATGCCTCGTCTGCGTCCGCCGCCTGTCTGGATATAGTAAATATCACCGAGTTCTCCGCTTTCGACAAGCTTTTTGATCATCTTCATATTTTCGTCGAAACGGGGCTGGAAGCCTATAGAGAGCACCTTGCCGCTTTCCTTTTCCGCGCGGCAAATTTCAATCGCCTCGTCAAGTGTTACACACATGGGCTTTTCAAGCAGTACGTTAACACCCTTTTTCAGCGCGTATATCGCACATTCTGCGTGTGTCATATTATATGTGCAGACGCTTACGGCATCAAGCTCAGGCTCGTTATCGAGCATTTCCTTGTGTGAAAGATATGTGCGCACATTTTCGATTCCGTGCTTTTTGAAAAATGCGTCTGCTTTACCGGGAATAAGGTCGGCACCCGCAACTATTTCAACGTCGGGCATTTTAAGGTAGCTTACCATATGCGCATCCGCTATCCAGCCTGTACCGATAATACCAATCTTTAATTTTTTAGAAGTATCTATAACTGACTGCGTAGTTTGCTGATGCTTGTATGCATCGAGTATTGATTCTGCCATTTTAATATCTCCTTTCATTTTATCATATACATTTTACCATACTCGTTTATAAAATTCAATCCATTTTTCACATATTTTACAACAAAAAAATTATTACTTTTAATTCACGATAAATACAATAAAAACTGTTGACAAAAACGAAAAATATGGTATCATAGATACATTAAGTATCAGAGGAGTAACGTATGAAACAGAGATTTTTATTTCTCTATGACAGACTGAAGGGTGCCTGCCTCATATTTACCGTTTTTTTGTTTTCGCTTACCGTGATTTCGGAATTTATGAATATAAAGTCCCCATATATCGCAACATATAATTATATTGTTTTGTTTTTATTTGCTTTTGCGTGTTCTTTTATAAATCTCGTTTTCAAAATAAAAAAGGCAGGTCTTCAAGTCAAATTGCTGCTTCATGCGGTACTTATGATTGTTAATATATGCTGTCTGTTCTATTTCAACGGAATGACCGTAAGCGGTAAACACATGACACCTCAGACTCTTGTGGTTATAATTACTGTCGTTGCTATTGTTTATGCAATAGTGGATGCGGGTATACTTATTGTAAATCTCTTCACAAAATCAAAGGGTGATGACGATTATTCACCCATGTTTAAAAAATAATTCGAAGGCTAATGATGAAAGAAAAATTACTCACAGTTCCAAATGTAATAACGGCATTCAGACTTATCGGTTCGCTTGTTTTGCTGTTATTTATACCGACATTTTCAAATGTATTTTTCATAATTTATACATTGTGCGGCATAAGTGATATCGTTGACGGAACGATAGCAAGAATTACAAAAAGCACAACGGAGTTCGGCGCCAAGCTTGACAGTATTGCTGACCTTTTGTTTTATTCGGTGCTGTTTTTCTGTATTTTCCCGAATTTGCTTGAAAAGCTTCCGTTGTACGTATGGATAATCGGTCTTACAGCACTTACTGTAAGACTGGCTTCTTATCTTACTGCGGCAATAAAGCACCGCCGCTTTGCTTCCGTTCATACGTATATGAATAAGTTGACGGGCGTTGTTATGTTTTCAGTTCCGTATTTTGTACTGACAAAATTTATAGTGTCTGTATGCCTTTTGCTCGGTATAATATCGGTTACGGCTTCCGTTGAGGAGCTTGTAATGCACATCACTTCCAAACAATATAATGCTGATAAAAAAACACTTTTGCCGATGAAGCAAAAGTAAAAATAAAGGAGAAAAAAATGAGACTTTCAGACATACATATCAGAGATCCGTATATCTTCGCAGAAGACGGCGTTTATTACCTTTACGGTACAAGAATAGGCGTAAACGGTGTACCGAAGCCCTGTACAGGACTTGATGTTTACACAAGCCGTGACCTTGAGGAGTGGAGTGAGCCTTACGAATGCTTTACACGTCCCGATGACTTTTGGGCAGATTGGGACTTCTTTGCCCCCGAGATACATAAGTATAAGGGCAAATACTATATGTTCGCAAGCTTCAGATCCGCCACACATAACAGGGCATCACATATTCTTGTTGCTGACAGCCCTATGGGTAAGTTTATGCCGATCGTACCCGAGGCGATAACGCCCGAGGACAGAGTTTGCCTTGATGCAACACTTTACGTTGACGAAAACGGCACCCCCTATACTGTATTCTGCCACGAATGGACACAGATTCATGACGGCTCAATGTGCGCTTTACAGCTTACAGAAGACTTGAAATACGGTGTTGGTGAGCCTGTCACACTTTTCCATGCAGGGGAAGCCGAATGGAAGTATGGCATTGAAAACGGTGAAAACTATGTTACGGACGGTCCGTTTTTGAGAAAGAACAAAGCGGGCAAGCTTACTATGATCTGGTCAGGCTTTACGGATAATTGCTTCTATGCAGAAGCGACAGCTGTAAGTGACAGCGGAAATATCATGGG
>JAZTXA010000050.1:0-9609 GCA_045636245.1 Eubacteriales bacterium
GTGACTGAAAACAGACAAAAAGAAACGGAGCGACTTGCCTCAAATGTTGACCTAATGGTTGTCATCGGCGGGGCTGATAGCTCAAACACAAACAAGCTGTATGAGATCGCAAGATCCAAATGCCTGAACACCGTTATGATAGAACGGGCAGGGGAGCTTGAAAAGATTGATTTTTCCAAATTTGATAATATAGGAATAACTGCCGGTGCTTCAACACCGGACAGCATAATACAGGAGGTACAAGAAATTATGAGCACAGAACTCAAAATTGAAAATGGCGAAAACTTCGCCGAAATGCTTGAAGAATCTTTCAAAACTTTAAATACAGGAGATATCGTAACCGGTACGGTCATTGCAGTGTCGAACAATGAGATACACGTCGATCTGGGTGCAAAAGTTACAGGCATATTGTCTTATGATGATATTACCGATGAACCCGGTTTGAAACTCGACGAGATGTTTAAAGTCGGCGATCAGGTTGAAGCCATCGCTATGCGCGTATCCGATGTTGACGGTGTTGCTACTCTTTCCAAAAAGAAGATAGACGCTAAAAACAAGTGGTCATCCATCGTTGCTGCTTACGAAAGCGGTGAGATACTCGAGGGCAGATACGTCGAAGTTGTTAAAGGCGGTGTTATTATGTCCATCGGCGGTGTACGTGTATTCGTTCCCGCATCACACACACTCGTTCCCAGAGACGGTGATTTGACAACTCTCAACAACAAGCGCGAAAGAGTAAAGATCATTGAAATCGATGAAACAAGAAAACGCGCAAAGGCATCCGCACGCATCGTTGCAAGAGAAGAAAGAAAGCAAGCTGAAGCTGAATTTTGGGCAAACATCGAAGTTGGCAAGCACTACAAGGGTGCTATCAAGTCCCTTACATCTTACGGTGCGTTTGTTGACCTCGGCAGCGGTATCGACGGAATGGTTCACGTTTCTGAGCTTTCATGGCAGAGAATCAAAAATCCCGCTCAGGTAGTTTCCGTAGGTCAGGTTATCGAAGTATTTGTTAAGGAATTTGATGCTGAAAAGAGGAGAATTTCCTTGGGATACAAGACAGAGGAATCTAACCCTTGGACACTTTTCACAAACCAGTACAATGTTGGTGATGTTGTAAAGGTAAAGATCGTAAGCCTTATGCCCTTCGGTGCATTCGCTGAGATCCTTCCCGGTGCTGACGGTCTTATCCACATTTCACAGATCGCAGACAGAAAGATTGACAAGCCCGCAGATGTTCTTTCTATCGGCGAAGAAGTTGAAGCAAAGATCATCGACATCAACATGGAAAACCAGCAGATCGGTCTTTCCATCCGTGCGCTTCTCGCTCCCGCTGAAGAAGCAGTTGAAGAAGCAGCTGACGAAACACTCGTTTATTCCGACGAAGCACCCGTTGACGCTGAATAATTAAATTTGTTAAAAAAATCGGTAACACATTCGTGTGTTACCGATTTTGCTTTTCATGAAATATACAAATAAAAGTCGGTCAGGAATGGGAACTGACCGACTTTTATAATTACTTTATATACAATGCCTGAGTATAGAAAACTTCATTTTGTATTTCGCTGAATTCCGATTTGTCCAAAGAGAAGTGTCCGTATTTTTCTTCATCCTGAATGTCATCGCCGTATGCAACACTTAATACGTTTTTGGAAATTAAATTGATATTGTTGACGGATGTTTCAAATTCATATAATTTTTCGCTTTTGCCGTTTGAATATTTATATAAAGAATTTGTGTTTACATATACATAATAATCATCAACGGGGACTATACATGAAGTGGAAATGCTTGTATTGGAGCTTGTGGTATCACTGATTTGTACTGCAGTGTCATCGTTCACATTGTATTCCGTGTATGTCCATCTTGAATAATTATCGCCGTAAACAGTGCAGATGATTTTTTCGTTGAAGATATATCCGATAGAGGCATTTGAGTAAATTTCTTTTACAGTACTTGCTTCAGCATCTACTATGCCGACTGTCGGAGATTCTTCTGAAGTACCTGCGGTTGAATATGCCAACTTATTATCAGAGACGGTATATAATTTGATGCCTTTTTGTCTTCTGAAATCGAAATCGTCAAAAACAGAAAATTCATCAGTGCCGATGCTATATTTGTATATTCCGTCAAAATCAGATGATGTGAAGTAGAGGGTATTATTTGCTACGGCGATGGAATTCGGATAGCCTTCTGTGTCAACCTCTGCAAGCTTTGTGAATTTATAATCGCCTTCTGCAATATTGATATATCCTAATGCATTGTAATTTTTGCCTTCGCCCTCTGTGTATTTGCATAAATACAAATACAATTTGCCGTCACAATAGGTATATTGAACGCCGCCGTTATATTCGGCTACATCTAAAAGTTCAATTTCAGTACCGTTTTCTGTAAAAGCGCATACCTTATTGTCGGATTTTACTGCCAAGGATATGATATCCGAATTGTCGACTTTGCTTTCTTCCGTTTCATTATCGGTGTTTGCATTGTCTGCTGTTACGGTGTCGGCTTCTGTAATATCCGTTTTTGTACTGTCAGTATCATTCGGGGATGATGTGCATCCTGATGCTAAAAGTAAAGTAATTAAAATAGCTGAAATTGAAGCTGTTATTTTGTTGTTTTTCATAATGTAATTCTCCTAACGTTTAAAATATATTTCCTTGATGTAATATTTACATACGTCAAGGGATATGTTTTATTTGATAATCTTTTCTCTGAATCCGCAGTCAGGTGTCGGAATTACTATATCATTCGGAGCAGCCCATCTGACGGCATTTACAAGAATTTTTCTTACGTTGGGATCGTAAAACGATCTGCATGTTTCATGTCCCGGCTGGAAGTAGAATACTTTGCCGAGCCCTCTGTTAAAGCAACAGCCGCTGCGGAATACATTTCCGTGCTTGTACCATGAAATGAACACAAGCTCATCAGGTTGAGGAATATGGAAAGGCTCGCCGTACATTTCTTCACACTCAAGCTCAAAATGCTCGGGAATGCCCGATGCTATCGGGTGTGAGGGCATCACGTTCCACATAAGCTCCTGTTGGTTTTCACCCCACGAAAGATGACCGTTTGTGCCGACCAAACGCTGAAACGGCTTTGAAATGTGCGCGGAGTGAAGCGCAATAAATCCCATGCCGTATCGGAACACCCTGTCAACAACCTTATCAACTATATGATCGGGAACGTCGCCGTGAAACATATGTCCCCACCACATAAGTACATCTGTGTTGTTGAGGACTTCATCCGTAAGACCGCATTCATCATCGTCAAGACAAGCAAGTCTTACCTCAAATTCGGGTGCATCAACAGAGAAATTCTTTGCGATAAATGCGTGAATACCATCGGGATAGAGAGCTTTTACCTCATCCTCTGTTTTTTCATGACGGAATTCATTCCATATAGTTATTTTTATTTTATTCATTATAAGAGATCAGTTATTCCAGTTGTGCCATACGTCAACAACGTCTTCGTTGTCTTCGAGATGATCAAGTAAAAGATTCATTTTCTTTACGGAGTCCTCGTCTTCAAGGTCAACGTAAACTGAGGGGATCTTTTCGATTTCAGCAGATACAAATTTATATCCTGCACCTTCAAGTGCATCACGTACAGCGGGAAGATCATCAGGCTCTGTTGTGATCTCAAAGCTGTCCTCGCTTGCTTCAAAGTCTGAAGCACCCGATTCAAGCGCACATTCCATCAGCTTTTCCTCATCGATATCACCGTCATTTTCGATAACGATTATACCCTTGTCGGAGAACAAATAGCTTACACAGCCTGTCTGTCCGAGGTTTCCGCCGAATTTGTCAAAGTAGTGGCGCACATCACCACCTGTGCGGTTTCTGTTGTCGGTTGCCGCTTCGACGATAACCGCAACACCATTAGGGCCGTAGCCCTCGTATACTATTTCTTCGTAATCAACGCTGTCGTCGCTGCTTGCCTTTTTGATAACACGTTCAATGTTATCATTGGGCACGTTATTCGCTTTTGCCTTTGCAATAAGCTCCTTCAGTTTACCGTTTGATTCGGGATTGGGACCTGCCGCTTTAACCGCAACGGCAATTTCCTTGCCTATCTTAGTGAAGATCTTTGCACGCTGTGCGTCCGTCTTCTCCTTTTTGTGCATAATATTTTTCCATTTGCTGTGTCCTGACATTGTATATACCTGACTTTCTGATTATATTTTTTCGGGATGCTTCATGCAGATGAGCTCAAGTGCGGAAGCAAGAGTGTATTTTGTGCAAAGTGTAAGTGCCAAACGGCGTTTTTTCGTTTCATCATCTTCTGCGGAAAGTATCTGACAGTTGTGATAGAATCTGTTGAAATCTGCACAGATATCAAGAATATATCTTGTGATGATAGAAGGTTCATATTCACGTATCGCATTGGATATCATATCGGGAAATACCGAAAGTGTTTTTATGAGTGCGAATTCGTCCTCGCATACGTCACCTGAAAGTTCGGGTGTAATTCCCATTTCTGCTGCTTTTGATGCGATACTGCATGTTCTTGCATAGGTGTACTGTGCATAAGGACCTGTGTTACCGTCGAAGTTAAGTGCATCCTGCATTATGAAGTTTATATCTCTTATCTTGTTAGCCGACAGATAGTAGAATATTACAGCACCGATACCCACAGCCTCTGCTGTTTCTTTGTTTCCGGCTAAAGCAGGGTTCTTTTCAGCCATAATGTCAGCCGCTTTTTCAGTTGCTGTCGCAAAAAGGTCTTTGAGAAGTACAACATTACCTGTTCTTGTTGCAAGCTTTTCGCCGTTGATGCTTACAGTACCGTAGGGAACGTGAACAAGATCCTCGTACCAATCGTAGCCCATAAGTGCCATGACCCTGAACCACTGTGCAAAATGCAAGCTCTGTGCCGCTGATGTTACGTAAATACACTTGTGGAAATCAAAAGTGTTCTTTCTGTAAAGTGCGGCTGAAATATCACGTGTGGGGTAAAGTGTCGCGCCGTCTGTTTTGAGGATAAGACACGGAGGCATGCCGTACTCCTCAAGCTCAACAACGGAAGCACCTTCGTTAAGTGTGAGAAGATTTTTTGCCTTCATATCTTCGATTACAGCAGGCATCTTGTCGGAATAGAAGCTTTCGCCCGTGTAGTAATCAAATTCAATGTCGAGCTGTTCGTATGTCTTTTTATATTCTTTTATACTGATGTCAATGAATTTTTCCCAAAGAGCTGTTTGTTCAGGCTCTTTTCTCTCAAGTGCGGCAAAGTGCGCACGCGCTTCGTCTGCCAAGGAGGGATCCTTTTCAACTTCCTCGTGGAATTTTACATAAAGAGCCACAAGCTCGTCAATTCCGCCTTCCTCGACCTTCTTTTCGTCACCCCATTTTTTGTAAGCGACTATAAGTTTTCCGAACTGTGTTCCCCAGTCGCCAAGATGGTTTACGCCTATGCAGTTGTATCCTGCGAATGTAAACAGCTTTTTAAGCGAGTGACCGATAACAGTTGTGCCGAGGTGACCGACGTGAAAAGGCTTTGCAACGTTTGGTGAAGAATAGTCAAGGACAACCGTCTTTCCTTTACCCGTTTCCGTCTTGCCGTAATCCTGTTTTTGTGTAAGTATTTTTTCTGCTGTCTTTTTGAAGAAATCGTTTCTGTCAATGAACACATTGAGATATCCGTTTACGGATTCAACCTTGATTCCTTCAATATCCTGAAGCGCATCTGCCAAAGTATTTGAAATGTTTACAGGCGATGTGCGCAGGCTTTTTGCAAATTTAAAGCAGGGCATTGCCAAATCTCCCATTGCCTTATCGGGGGGAGAAGTAAGCAAACTTATAATATCATCTTTTCCTATTTCACATCCGGGAAAGGATGCGGTAAATGCCGAATGTATTTTATCGGCAAGATTAAGTTTTGTACTGAACATAATTCAAACCCGTTTCTAATCATTATTATTATTTTACATTATACTACAAAAGTAACAGATTTACAAGAGTTATTCAAGAAATTTCTGAAAAACTCCTTGCAAATGCTTTTATTATATGGTAAAATCAACCAAAAAGGAGGTTGTTTCAAATGATCAACAAAATTGTCGAAGAAATCAAAAAGAACGAACTTAATATTTTTTCCGTAACAGTTATTGAAAACGGTGTTGAAAAAACGGTAAATCTTTTACCTGTTAACCCTTGTAATGATATTTATTCTGTATCAAAGGCATTCATCGTAACGGGTATCGGTATGCTTTACGATGACGGACTTATAAATGTTGAAGAAAAGGTCGTGGATATTTTCCGTGATCAATTGCCCGAATCGTACGATGAAAAATGGAACGATGTCACGGTTCACCATCTTTTAACACACTCTGCAGGGCTTCCGCTTGGTTATCTTGATATAGACTGTGTTGATATCCACGGATTTGGCACGGATGATTTTCTTGAATACCTTTTCAAAACACCGCTTGAGTTTACACCAGGTACAAAAGGACAGTACAGCGACGGTGCTTTCTACATGCTTTCCCGCGTTATCTCTGCAAAGTGCGGTGAAAAGGCAGACGATCTTTTAATGCGCCGCCTGTTTTATCCTCTCGGTTTTAGAGAAGCGGCATGGAGCAAATGCCCCCACGGTTATCCTATCGGCGCAACGGGACTTTACATAAGAACATGCGATATTGCAAGACACGGTGCTGTTTATCTTAACAACGGTGTATATAACGGCAAACGTATACTTTCGGAGGAATGGGTAAATATTGTACTCAGCCGTGGGTATGAGCTTGGTAATATCCGTCCCAACTCATACGCAAAGGGTGGTATGGCAGGTCAGATGCTCATATTCGATAAGGCACAAAATGTATCTGTCGGTTGGACAGCGTATGAACCTTCCAAGGATGTAGGAGTGCTTTTCAAACTCTTTTCATAATATAAAAAACACCCGAGCACGAGGCTTCTCATAAGGATGTTTACAAATGTCGGCAGAGATATTGTTTTCTCTGCCGATTTGTATTATAATGAAATTAACGAAATACCTCCCACTGAGAGGGAGGGGCATGTATAAACGAAGTGCAATACACTTGAAAATATGGTAAACAATGTAATAATAAATTTGTATTTTTGAGAAGAAGGCATGCTCCGATGCGTTTTTTAAACAAATGCGATATTGCGATAAAAAGGAGAGAACAATGTTTATTTCAAAGAAAAAGAAGATACAAAAATATCTAAATACCAAAGCAGATATCGATAAGAGTGCGTTTGATTTTTTCTTTGCATTTATTTGGATGGAACCCTGAAGAGTGATCTTAAATCACTTGGGATAACAAAAAATGAAATTCACATTGATTGGTTTGATGATATAAAGTGTATCGGCATACAAGGGCGGTATAAGAAATATTTTGCAGATATACAGATCTATCCCGATGAATTCAGCGTTTCATTTGATACAGATGAACCTGATCACGATATTTCATATTCTCTTGAAAGCAAAGAGCAGGTGTATAGTGTGATTTCTGAAAGCATTAATACATTAAAATGAATTGAATATATAAAAGCCATCGCGGAAAATTCGTGATGGCTTTTAACACTCTTATGAGAACCGGCATTTGAGCTTGGATGTTTTTTGTATTTGATTTCTGTGGATGCCGCAGGGCATATTTTTTCGTCGCTGTTTTAATTTTATTTTTAAAACCGTCTTACACTGTAGTTGGTGTGGTAACTTCAAGTGTCAACATACACAAAACGTAATATTTCATTCCTTCCTCATTCCAGAAGCCAACGTATGAAGCAACTTCCTCGTCAATTTCTTCCGACAGCATTTCAGATTCATAATATGTAAATGCGTTTTCAAAAGAGGGAAGTGTAAGATTGAGATAATCAAATGCTTCTTTCAAGCGGTTGTATGCTTGCGAACCAACCTTTGCTTCTTCCCAACCGTCAACAATAGAAAGCTGAATGGTCATGTCGGAAGGAAGTGTGACGGATGTAGAGTAATCCACCTCTATAAGCGCAAAGCCTTCGCATTCTCCCGTTATGGAATCGTGCAACACCTTGATAGTAGCATCGGGAGGAATGTCTGTTCCTGTTGTGCTGTAAACAGCATCATATAAAAGTTCGGGATCGTCCTTACCTGTCTGATACCAGATAAAACCGTCATATGTTTTTGGTTTGGAGCAAGCAAAAAACGAAAAGCACATTACAAAAATGAGCATCAAACACAATATATTTTTTTTCATATTAACACCTCACGTATTTTATTTCCGACATTATATCACTTTTGTCACGAAAATGCAATATTAATTAAGGATAAAATCAAACATGTAAAGGATTGCTTGACACATCATGTGTGTTGTGTTATAATCGTGGTGAAAAAAATATTGAGGTGTACTATAATGATAAATATACATGATGTCCGTTTTCATCCGGGTGACAGCGGTTTTCTCATAGATGACGGAAAAACTTCAGTTCTTTACGATTCGGGCTTTGGATTTACAGGTTTCGGTGTGGCTGAAAATATCAAAAAGATTCTTGGCGACAGAAAGCTTGATTACATTTTTTTGTCACATTCCCATTACGATCATGCGTTGGGAAGTGCCTACATTCTTGAATATTGGGATGATGCGACCGTTGTTGCGGGAGCATATGCTGCAAATATATTCAGTCGTGACGGTGCTAAAAAGCTGATGAAGGAGCTTGACGGGAAGTTTGCCGCGCAGTGCGGGGTCACTGGGTATGAGTTTTTGGGTGACAATCTCCGTGTTGATGTTGCACTTGAAGACGGTGATATAGTTAAAGCGGGAAATATGACATTTGAGGCGGTTGCACTTCCAGGACACACGAAATGTTCATTCGGATTTTACTGTCAGGATGAAAAGTTCTTGCTTTCTTCAGAAACGCTCGGCGTGTACGACGGCGAAGAAACTATTATCCCATCATTTTTGGTTGGTTACGGTATGTCGCTTGACTCAATGAAAAAGATCAAAAAATATGACATCGAAAAGATACTCATTCCGCATGTGGGTGTAATAGACGGAGATAAATCGAAATTTTTCCTTTCTGTTATGGAAGAAAAGGCAACATATTTTGCAGAACTTATTGCGGATCTTGTAAGGCGAGGAAAAACGGATGAAGAGATAGTTGGGTATTTTGTAGAAACCTATCGCAAGGGATATATTGAAGAAATATATCCCATAGATGCTATGAGTCTGAATTTGTCAATAATGATAAAATTGATAAAAAAAGAATTTGAAATAGTGTAATTAAGACTGTTATATCATATAATTAGCCGATTGAAACTTGAAAAATATATCATAATGTGATGTATTTTGTACATATTCATCGGCAAATTACATTATGAATCACAAAAATTAATTTTCGAAAAAAATTTCAAAAAAAATGAAAAAAGGGGTTGACAAAACGAACGAGATGTGGTAATATAAAAGAGTCGCCGAGAGAAAGCGACGGACTTGGTCCTTGAAAATTGAATAACAGACGAGATAAGATAAGCGAAGTATAAAGCGAAAAAGCTTAGAAATATGATGCAAAGAATCTCGACAATTCCTTTTAAGAAACACATAAAGTGGAAGATATCCGGACACGACGGATATCGAAAAAATACTCTTACAAAAAAGTAAAAGAGCAAAAAGAGAACAAACTC
>JAZTXA010000051.1:0-4468 GCA_045636245.1 Eubacteriales bacterium
TCATTTTATTTTTCAACTATATTAACAGCCATAATTTTACTGCTGTTTGGCACATAATGACCTGCATTGACTTGTTTAAGCTCTCCTGCCTTCAAGCCGCCCGACACAGTTATTCTGTACGTTATTCCACCGTAAAACATATCATTTGAATAATTTTTGTAGTCAATTACAATATCTCCGATAATATCACCGTCGGATATGTTTTTTATATTTGCAACGCCGCTTACACCCGAAATCTCTATGATGTCATTCTTTGCATCCATCTTTGTTTGGAAAAATACCGCATTCTCCATTAAATAAACATTCGGTGTTTCTTCCCTTGCCCCTGCACGTTTCTTTTCAAGCAATAGGGCAGATTCTCCTGCAGGGAGATTCGAAACAGTAAATTCGGCAGTATAATCTTCGTATTTTAAGTATATTTCCGCATATTGCAGATCGTTTTCATTTGTATTCAAAACAACTATAGATAGAACGTCTTTAATATTTTCGTTGCTTCCATCTTCCATATACATTCCGTCGTAACTTCCAAGCAAAGTTATTTTGATTCCATGATCTAAATTGATATAGTGATCTGTATCTTCAGTATTATCTTTTTTAAATAAGTCCGTACACTGTGTAAGTATAACCACACAAGCCACCGCAAGTGACAAAACGGTTATTATCGAAAATATAACGCATTTTTTCTTGTTTTCTTTTTTTAACATAATAACAAATTCCTTGAAAAAGGGTGCGGTGTGTACACCGCACCCTTTCAATTGATTATGATTTGAATACGTTGTAAAAGTCCGAGGGGTTGTGATAACAAAGTCCGTCGTTGTCTACTCCGTCTTCAGCCATGATGATACATCCATCTATACCGGTTGCAAACAATGTTAAACCAGGGATAAACTCACAGCCACAGGAACCTCTGTCAGCATTTGCGTGAACTTCGCACGATGCAATATTTGTGCTGAGTGAAAAATTTTCAAATACAACTTTAGGTTTTGTATATATTTTTTTCATCTGTATGTTCTCCCTTCTCATTATTTACTGAATATGCCGCCAAACATTCCATCGAAAATTCCATCGAAGGAGAAAGCGGATGTTTTGGTAACCTTTACAGCCGTTGTCATCTTTTCACTTACTGCACCGGCAGTGCTGTAAGCATATGCACTTACCTGAGCCATACCCTTTTCTTCAAGAGTAAGCGTTACTATCCATATACGCTGATTCTTGAATTTATTTTCGATATACTTAGTAAATGTTTCACCATTTACTACGATATAGTCAGCATCGGAGTTTGTTGTTACTGTCATTGTAAATGCCCTGCCAGCTTTTACAGTACGTTTTACTGTCTTAATGCTGTAAATTTCAGGTTCAGCTTCCAAAGCGTTGAGATAGTTAACTGCTGCTTTTGCTGTATTTGCATTCATATAAACAGCATTTGCTTTCTGTATCTGCGCTGTTTCAGAAGCAGGCTTTGTAAACTTAAGATTTGTAATTGAAATGATACCGTCACCCTCAACATTCTGAATAACGATTATATTGTCTGTTGCATTTTCAACAAGAACACTGCTAAGATCATAATACATATCCGTTGCAGTTGCAATGTCTATAGGCAGTTCTTCGGTCGACAAGTTATACTTAACATTTGTTATCTTCAGCTTGCCTGCACCCTTAGCCATCTTTGCGGCGATGTGTACAGAGTCATAACCCGCTGTATTGATTGTAAATGCAACTGCCTGATCTTTTCCGAGATAAAGCTCGTTGTTAGGACCGTAACTCTTGTAATCGCTGATTGTATATGTCTGCTTTTCGCTGTCAGATGCATTGTCTATAAACACAGCACCTTCAATATTAGAACCTGAAACGGTAAATGCCTTTGCACTGATAAGAATATTTCTCAATTCCTTATATTCAGGCATATATTCGCCGTCTGTAATATACGCATCCTTAATAACTGCATTATCAGCACCGTCATTTGCGGGATCGTATATTCTGATAGCATCAAGATAGAAATCGTATGATCCTGTAGTTGTTATATTGTCCTTATCATTGGAAAGCTTTTCAGCGTACTGACCGTGATCAAAGATCCAGTTGTAAGAAGCTGTGATAACGACTTTATATTTACCGTATTCAAGGTCTTTTACCTTCATAACGGGAACCTGATAAAGTCCTTCTTCCTTATCGGATGTTGCGGCGGGTACCCATCTGTATTCATAAGCAGGTTCGCCGTTTTCTATTATCTGTTGACCCTTATTATCAAGCTTGGGAACTTTGTCATACCTGTAACCATAGTATGTATCCACCATTATGCTCTTAAAGGCATTAGCAGAAGACTCTGTTGCATCAAGGCTGTCGTACTTGAAGATCTGAACCACTATTGTACCTGTCTTGTTTGTTGTATAGCTTACAACATCAAATCCTGTACCTGCGAATGTAAATGTAGCTTTTGCATATTCACCCGAGGAACCGGAAATCTTGCCGTCTGCATCATATACGTCGGTTCTTTCAACATGTACCTTCTGTGCGGAACCGAATGAATATGTGGAAGAATTTGCATACGCTGCATCGTGTCCGTAAACATTTGCAAGTGTCTCGCCTACTCTGTCATCTCTTTGTACTTTATCATCTGTAGTTCCGACAGTAGTCCAGCTCTTATCTGTTTTTATCTCGCCTGTCACATAATCATGCACTGTGAAGGACACAAAATCATCTTCATAGTAAATGATTGTTGCAGGAACAACTGTAAGATTACCGTAATATTTACCGTTGACCATTTCAGTACCGTTGTACTGTGTACCGTATGTGATACTGTCAACATCGGACATCTGCATTGCATCAAGTTCATAACGGATCTTGTTAGATGCATGACTGAATTTGCCGAATGTACCATTAAGTGTCTTTGTTGTGTCAATAAATCCTGCGGGAACATCGGATGTAAGGTCGAATGACGAAGGAGCATCAACTTTAGGAGCATAACCTGTGAGCGTTGCGTTTTCATTGTCGTTATTGAAATCGTCGTTCTTTATAACATCAATGTCAACAGCTATACCGAAGTCGATAACAACTGTATCATCCATACAAACTTTTGGAACAAGTGCAAACCAAACCTTTGTTTTTCTGTAGTCTGCATCCGCATTATCCACAAGTTCATCTGTTGTCGCTGTTAAGCCTGCAAAACTTCCCGATTCAACGTATGTTGTATCACCGAGGCCTGCAGCTGCTGTTATCTCCCATTCACCTGTTTGCGACGACTTGGAATGTGCAAGTACTTCATACTTTGCTTCAGCATCATAAAGCTGATATTGGTCGGGTATCTGACCTTCGCCGTCACCGTCAACAACTGTTCTTTCATTCAAATGGAATTGCTGCGTAACATCACCGAGAGCATCAATCTTTACCGCTTTATCGAATGTTGTTACATTACCGTTTTCATCAATAGGCTCACCCTTACCGTTTACGAGATAGTAAGAGTAAGTTACCTCTGCCTCTCCCCAAGTAAGATTAGGCTTGGGAGCTTCAATGGAACATTCCGTTCCTATATAGTTCGTATATTTAAGCACCGCATATTCGTTTGTGAGAAGGCCTGTTCCGGCACTTGCTGCACCCTCCATGGCGCCTTCGAGGTATACGTCATAGTGAAGCTCATATCTTGACTGAGGAATATCACCGACAAGCCACGCAAATGTTTCGGGCTTCAGATCGTAATCAGCATCACCGTCAGCATTAGAGTCTACTTTTGTTGTTTCTGTTTTACTTGTATTGTATCTGAATGTAACAGCATTTATAATGCCGTTTTCATCGAGAATGTTTACACCTGCACCGGTAATGGAGCTGTATGCCTCAGTACCTGCATCGTTAAATGTGATCTGTTCAAGAAGCGTACCTGCTTCCTGTCCTTCTCTTACAGTACCGACCATTTCTTCTGTAACAAGCTTGTTGTCAACGATCGTACCGATCTGGTCATATCTGTATGTGATATACTCGTATACCTCAACAGAAGGCTTGGGGTCAAGTGTTATAGTACCTCTCGGGCCTGCGATAGTTGATGTCATTTGAAGATCGAATGCTTCACCCATCTGGTCTTCAAACACAGCACCTGATGCCGCACGAATCTTCATTGTGATATCTTTAAGAGCTGTTTCCCAAATGCTTGTGTCATTCACAACATTATAGAAATACTGTTTGCCCGCACGCTGTGCAAGCCAGTCAGAATCAACATCGCTGCTGTCGGTATTTTCGGAAGAAATTCCTCTGAGAACGCCCAACGCCGTCTCTTCCTTTATCTCATTATCCGCAGCAATACCATAACCGATAACATAAAGTTCGGCACCAAGACCGTTTACCCACTCAACATAGTTATCAGCAGGATTACCTGACGGATTGATTATCTTATATCTCTTATCGGGATAGCCTTTAATTGCCTGTGCCATCCAGTGCTCGCCTTTGCTGTTTGCAAATTCTCCATACATTGCACCGGAGGGTC
>JAZTXA010000052.1:0-11223 GCA_045636245.1 Eubacteriales bacterium
AGACTGCAAAAACATCTCGACGGAACTTCCCTTTCATCCGCGGCAAAGCTTGCTGCCGACGTCAACGGTGACGGCGTGATAAACGTAAACGACAAGAAAGCCCTTACGGCTTCCTTGGAAAGAAAAATAACAGGCATTTCCATTGCAGGCTCACCTGAAAGAACATCTTATATTGAGGGTGAAAAATTCTCGCCCACAGGTATGTATGTAAACGTTGATTATTCGGACGGCACAACGTATTCCGTTGCCGACGGATTTACATATTCATACCCCTCCGGCACTTGCTTCAAGGCGGGAGACAAGTATGTTGATGTTCTCTATTCAGACAAAAAGGTCAGAGTAAATGTAAAAGTTTCATCATCTGATATATCGATAGAGAATAGTGATGCCGAGATGGCTTCGGTTGATAACGTGGTAACATACACAATGCCCGCGCTTCCCGCAAACGCAGGTGAAACCGTGGACCTGTCGCTCTATGACGTACAGCTTACACAGGATGTAACGACTGATAAATCGAAAATAACGTGGTCATCCTCCGAGCTCACGGTCACAAATAAAAAGGTTACACCGAGCAAAGCCGGCGTTTACAAGCTTACAGCCAAATCAAGCACAGCTTCAAAGACTGTATATCTCGTCGTAAAGAACGCATCGGATACTGAATATGTGCTTTACTCAAACGATTTTTCATCATCCTCAAAGCTGAATGAGCTTGACATTATCGAAACCACAAACGGCACAGCAACCATCTCCGGCGGCAAGCTTGTTTTATCGGCACTCGGTTCAAATACTAACTTCGTGCGAGTTCTTTTACCCGAATTTATAGGCGAATTCGGTGACTATAAAATAACAACAAATGCAGCAATAACTGCTGCAAGCAACGACTCAAGATGGATGTCAATAATGCACCGTGTTCAAGCTTCGGACCATCCATACTATCAGATGTGTATAAGATCGAATGCTGCAGCCGCAAACGGCGTTGAATTTGCTTACAGACCCATAGACGGCTACGATTGGGGATATTTCGGAAAAACTGCATATTCGTCAAAGCTTTCAACATCAACATACTATAAATTCACGGTAGATGTATTCGGAAGCTCGGCTAACGGATATATAAACGACACACCTCTTTTGCAAACATCGCTTCTCAACGACCACTCAATGGGACGTGTGGGCTTGCAGGTGTGCGGAGCGACAGCATCCTACGAGGATATTAAGGTAACGCTTGTTTTCCGTGAAAACACACCTCTCGGTACAGCAACATATTCATGCCCTGCAATTCCCGCAAACATCGGCGGAACCGTAAATCTTTCACGGTACGCTGTTGAATTTGAAAACGATGTTATAACTCCAATGGAAAACATCACTTGGTCGTCCTCTGAAATTACAATAAGTTCAAATAAGACCGTTTCCCCCACCGCCGCAGGTGTATACAAGCTCACGGCAAAGTCGGGAACAAAGTCAAAAACGGTATATCTTGTCGTTAAAAAGCCAACAGACAGCGAATATACACTGTACTATAACGACTTCTCTTCAAGCGACCTCAGCTCATTCAACATAATTCAGGCAACAAACGGCACAGCGAAAGTTTCGGGCGGCAAGCTCGTGCTTGCCGCACCGTCATCAGCTTCAGCATTCGTGCGTATACTTTTGCCGTCATTCATAGGTGATTTCGGCGAATATACATTCACAACGAATGCAACGATGACACAGAAGGCTGACAATGCGCGTTGGATGGCTTTGATGTACCGTGTACAGAACAATGACTGTCCGTATCAGCAGTACTGTATAAGGGCAGATGCAGCAACAGCAAACAAAAACGGTGTTGAGCTTTCATATAAAACAACGGGCGACTGGCTGTATCACGCAAAGACCTCGTACACAGAAGCGCTCAGTACGTCAAAATCATACAAATTCACCATTGATGTTTACGCAAACAATGCAGACGGTTACATCAACGGCACAAAAATCATCAACACAACGGGACTTGACTCGGCATATCCTACAGGGCGTATAGGATTGCAAAACTGCGGTTCAACCACATCATATGACGATGTAAAGGTTACGATAAACTTTGACAAGCTGAATCAGGGTACAAGCATCTCGGCAATAGCAGATGTTGAGGATATAGATACAAATATCTGTGTTGAAGCATCAACGATAACCGAGATCAATTCTTCGGGTGATCTTGCATATCTGAGCAAATCAAAGCCCGCAGTGGCAATTCTCAACATCACATCCAATCTTTCCGTTGTAAATTCAAGCGGTGCATATATAACCGATGTCACAAATGCACTTAAATTCTTCGGCGGGAAAACGATTCCTGCTTTCAGAATAGATTCCTTAGAGGAAGCAAATGCGATAGGCGGTTACTTAAAGCAGTACAATCTGCGTGACTCGTTTGTGGTATCCACCAGCAGAACGCAGCTGAGAACAGCGCAAGCCGCTTGCACATACACGAAGTGCGTATACGATGCAAAGAATCTTACAGACCAAGACCTTGCAACGGTACGTGAGTATGCAAACGAAGGCCACAGCCGTGTAATTCTGCTCCCCGCATCACGTGCAAACCAGAAGAACACAGCATATCTGTCAGCCCTTGCCAGCACGGTATGGTATCGCGCGGAGGAAAACACAAAGGTTGAGCTTTATAAGCTTATAACCTCGGGCGCACACGGAATAATAACGACAAACGTCGAAATGCTGAAGGACATCATGGAAGATAAAACGATGTTCCCGTACAGCACTCACATCCGTCCTGTAAACATCATCGGTCACAGAGGTGTTCCCTCACTCGCACCCGAAAACACAATAGTGGGTTCACAGCTTGCGGCATCATACGGAGCAAATATCATAGAAAATGACGTTTACCTGACATCAGACGGTGTCGTTGTCGTCATGCACGACGGTTCGATAGACAGAACGACAAACGGTTCGGGCGGTATTGAATCAATGACATACGCACAGCTCAGTAAATACCGTGTTGATTATCATCCCGGATATTCGGAGCCTATCCCCACACTTGAGGATTACTTCAAGGCATTCAAAGGCACGGGCGTAAATCTGTTTATCGAAATAAAATCGACAAAGCCCGAGATCATACCCGCAATAAAGACTCTTATTGATAAGTATGATATAATGGATCAGTGTTGCTTCATCACATTCCACATGGCACAGATGGACAACGCAGTGGCAAATATACCTTCCATATCAAACGGTTTTCTTACGAACGCGCAGTCGTTCACAGCGGTACACGATTATACATCGAGATTTAACTGTACATACAACCCCGGTTATTCCGATGACCTTGACAGGAACTTCTTGGCAGACTGCTCATACAGAGGAATCACGGTATGGCCCTGGACGTTCAACGATGCATCTTCGTTCCACAAATATTTCGAGATGGGTATAAACGGTGTCACCACAAACTATGCTCAATTCGTAACGGATTATACAAAGCATCTTATATCCGACAAATCGGAATACACAGTACCGATAGGTAAAGCAACTGCTATTGGTCTGAAAACAGAAACATACGCAGGCAAGGTGGCACGTGCAAGCGGTGCTGAAATGTTCGTCATCGGCGGAAACGAGAATATCGGCTATGACGGCAAGAATATTCACGGCTACAGCGAGGGTACGTCAACCGTTATATTCAGATACAAGTATACAATAATGGGCGGCGGAATTATTTACGTATTCTCCGATCCTGTGACTATCAACGTTAAATAACCAACATAAAAAAAACAAGTCGGTACAAAGGGTGGCTCTTAATAAAGATGTTATCAAAACAACCGATCGATAGCAAAGAAAAAGCACAGAATTCAGAAATGAATTCTGTGCTTTTTCAATATTTTATTTAGCTGCCGTTTTCATTTACCGTAATTCATCAATGTTCTTTTGATTGTCGGAATACCAAAACACAGAGGGCTTGCGATACGTGTTATAAATGTCTCAACTCGGTTATGTTTCTGTGATCGTCAACGTGATATGCAAAGCAAAGATCATTTTCCAATATCCTTTATTTTCTGCATTTCATCGTCGGATATTCCTGCAAAGTAGTGATCATAGTAGATCAGGTTGTCATAACCAAAGTAGTAAACAAACTCACTGTCTGAAAATTTAATTTCACCGTCAAAATAGAAAGCCAAGCGGTCAACGTTAGTATTATCTGTCCAATCTTTGACGTTTTTAATAATTTTCTTGATGGTTTTTACTTGTTCCTTTGTTAATTCAAAGGAGGTTTCTGAAACAGGCTCTGTATTCTCTAATGTTGCCTCAGAGTAGAATGTGATACTTCCCGTTACCTCTTCAGCTGAACACCCCGACAAACCTGCAAGCAACATAACAAGGGGTAATATTATAGCAAATGTTCGTTTCATTTGGCTGTCTACCTCCATTTTTAATTAAAATTCTCAATCGATGTAGAAATCCATTCAAACAACCGCGAAAATTCTTTAATCGACACATCAAGTGAGTTCGAAAAAGCAATGTTTTCAGTAGATCTGCCTATCTATTGAACTCTCTTACGCCATTGTTTGACGTGAAACTACCTTTACACATCGTACTTTGCAAGTATTTGTGCGGGAGTTTTGCTCAAAAGGAGTGTAACAGGAAGTATTCCGCACGCAATACAAAGCACGGCAAGTATCATAAAATCGGCAAGTGCAAGCCATAACGGGTAGAAGAATACATCTGCTACGAGTGATGACATGCCCACGCACACCCAGATAAACACACTTGCACCGAGATATCCGACAAAGACCGTAAAGAGTGCAAGAACACACGATTCAATGAAAAATCTGAATGTGATGTTCTTTTTTGAAACGCCTATTGCCCTGTATATTCCGATTTCCTTTATACGGCTCATAAGTGCGGAACGCATTATGAAATACATACATACGCACAAAATAACGAGAATAACACCTATTGTCACAAGTCCCGCAATAATTGCTGTGCGGTTTTCTTTCATAAGATCGTTTAACACATCATTCGGAGTCACAACAGGCTTGATATACTCGTTGGGAGTTTCGACATCCGAAAACTGCTCTTTTATCCATTTTTCCGTAAGCTCCACGTTATCCGAATGAATAGCCGTATACGTACCTTCAGGCATATAAACAGATGAATATGAAATAGTGATATCCATATCGACCACATAATCATCCTTGTAGCCATAACTCTCCGTCATTGCAGATTTATGAGTTTCGCCTATACGCTTTGAAAGCTTTATGTAATCATTGTCACTTACAACGAAAGCCCTCGGCTGTGTTCTTTTCGACATACTTGAATAAAACTCGTTTGAATACATCATTTCGTATTCACTCATGGCATTTTTTAAATCCGGAAGACTGTTATAATGCTCGTTAAATTCAGATTCTGTAGGATATCTGCCGTTTTCTTTCTTGAATGCATACGCCTTATAGTAATCATCATTTTGCAAATAGAGATATTTTGCTTCGTCAATTCCCTTTTCACGGTACAGCCAAAGCGTGATATTCCATTCATCAAACATGCTTGCCTGCTTTATGAAATCATCAAAGTCACTGTAGTAGTAGTCAAACCATTCGAAGTAGAGCGTATCATATTCGCCCTTTCCGTTTGCTTCTATCTCCTGCTTGATATATTCCTCACGTGTGAGCTTTGCAATTGAATTATCGTGCAGATACTCCTCGTATCCTGCGTACATTTTTGTACTTTGCGTGAGAGTAAAATCATATCCGTGAAGCTTGAATATTTCGCCAATCTTCGGATATTCAACGCCGTCGGGCAGGTATGACACACCCTCAAACACGCTTGCTTCTCCGTCTTTTACGGTCAATCCCGAATCAGATGCGGGAGATACGGCAAGAGATGTTCTTGAAAGAACATATTTTGCCATGGCAAGCTCTGAGAGGTATATCGCCGTTTCATTTGATTTTACCACACCTACAACACGGACATTTCTTCCGCTTATGGAAAATGAGCTTGAAATAAGCCCCAAAACATCGTCATAGTCTTCTATGTATCCGACACCGCTTTGCTCGATTATACGGTCAGCAACAGCTGTTGTTATCACCATTTCATCGTCGGCAATTCCCTCTGTTTTGCCGCACACCGTTTCGTAACCATTCGCCGCTGTAATACCGAGATACACGGCGTTTGTGCCTACAGTGGGCATTTGATAGCCTGAAAATGTTTCAAAAAAGTTTGTCTGCAAGCGCACACGCCCGTCACCCGTTCCATCTTGCTCAAGCCTTATGAAGTCGGCGCCGTTTTCGTAAGCCTCTTTACATATTTGCTCCGACACAGCATGGTCAGCCGAATACACATAAAAAACATTGTGGTTGTATGACTTTTGAATTTCTATTATGTCCTCAAACACGGTACCGAACACCGCGGTCATAATTACGGTAACGACAGCGAATGTTGCCATGCACAGTTTCAAAAGTTTTTTGCCTTTTTTGTTCTTTTTGAAATTGGCTGTATATCCGCTTATAACAGAGGATTTGAGGGAAAACAATCTGCCGAAATTACTGCCTTTTATCGGTGGAAGATCCGACATATCAACATTTGAATTTATTCCGTTTTCTTTTCTTTTTTCCTCATATACGCCCTCTTTGAACTTTATCTCACTCGTCATATCAAGCACGTGTACACCGGGAGTATCGACGCTTAAATATATTTTACCGCCGTGGTTTACTATCCTGATCTTTACAGGTGTGTCCGTCGGTGCACCGTAATATTCAAGAGCTGCACCGTTACCTGTATATTCCGATTTTTCAAGCTCGCCCAAATATATCGCATTTTTATCTCTCGCGGTAAATCCGTCTGCATTTGCGTTTTCTTTCATGCTTAATATTTTTCCGTCGGAAAGCTCAATAACGCGGTCACAGTAGAAGTCAACAAGATTTGCCTCGTGTGTGACAAGAAGCACAAGGTGATCCTTGGAAATTGCTTTCAAAAGATCCATTATCATTACGGTATTTACTTCGTCAAGATTTCCCGTGGGTTCATCGGCAAGGATTATCTTCGGATTTTTGACAATGGCACGTGCAATTGCAATACGCTGTTGCTGACCGCCCGAAAGTGTATCGGGTGTGCGCGACTTATACCTCTGCATTCCCACATTTGTAAGTGCGGAAATTACACGTTTTTCAATCTCTTCCTTGTCCTTGATTCCGCAAATGCGCAAAGCATCTGCAACATTGTCAAAACAGGATTCATTGTAGTTGAGGTTATAATTCTGGAAAATATACCCCATATATTTGTTTCGCAGTATATCGGGTGATTTACATATATTTTCGCCGTCAACCGTTACAGCACCTCCCGCGAAGCTGTCAAGTCCGCCGATGACATTTAAAAGCGTTGTTTTTCCGCATCCGCTTTTACCGAATATCGCAACCATGCCTTTTTCGGGAAGCTGTACTGTGACATCGTTGAGAACGTGTATTTCATTCTGTTTTCCTTTATTGAAAAACTTATGAAGATTTGATATTTTTATCACTGTGCATTTCCTCCCTTCAGGGATTTTTTAACGCTTTCACCAAACAGATTTTTGATCTGTTTTCTTGTTATAAGCGCTGTCAGTATAAGCATACCGAGGAAAATGAGGGCATATTGCCAAGCATACAAATAAACAAAATATTCATTGTATTTCGGGCTTGTAAATATAAACACCGCACTTAAAACGGTAAGTATATATGCGGGAATAAGCGACAAAAGCATTCTGACATACATTCCTATCTTTATGACCTTGACGGGAATACCCATAGAGCGCATTATCGCCATATCACCCTTGAATGCAGAAAGCATTCTCTGCGTGCAAAGATTTACAAAAAATGCAAGGAAAGTAATTCCCAATATCCATACAAATGCAAGACCGATAGCTCCGACAACTGTACCTATCGCTGTTAAAACATCGGGTTCATATACAGTATCGGATGTTGCAGCAACATATCCTTCTTCATTGAGAAGCTTTGATACTTCTTTTGCTTTTTCGTCATTTTCAAAGAAAAGCGAGAACTGACGGTATGTTTCATCAAGCGTTGATTGGGCTTCCTTTGCAAGAAGCTCCGCAGAGATGAACACAGCCATATCCGAATATCTTTGTGTATACTCATCGTATACTATGGCATCTGCAAAATATTCGTTTCCGTATATTACATTGAAGCTATATTCCCTATACGTTTCATAGCTGTAATTGTATATCGGAAAATTGGCAGTTAAAGAAAGTGTTGTGCTGTCTGCACCCTTCAAGTACTGTTCAGGAATATAGAGTTTATCACCTTCAAGCTGATACGTGGGAATTATCATATCAAGACGATGAGTATCCATGGGATTTCCGTCTATCGTTTGTTTCAACATTATCTGCGGATATCTTGCCGTTATAAAATGAACAGCAGTCGCAATATCAAACCCTTCCTTTGTAAACAAACATTCAGGTGTCAGATTATTGTCATAATAATACTTAACGCCGACAACTTCAAGCACAAGGTCACTGAAAATAAGTGTGGTTTCTTTAAGCTCCTTTTCGCCGTAAATAGGCTTGAACGATATGGGAAGATTTAAAAATACTTCGTTGTTTTTTTCGGGATATCTTCCGATGATACCGTCGCCGTATGTTTTTCCGTATGTAAAATCGGCATCGAAAAATTTATAATCATCAAGATGCGGAACTTTCAAATATCCGTTATCATTGATATCAATGAGCATATCGCATCTTAAATAAGAGTCGGCACCGTATTTTTCAGCAATCGTTTTAATGTCTTCTTCTTTTGTAACTGTGCCGTCACGCCTTGCTACAACAAGTCGTCCCTCTATGTACTCAAACATACGGGAATCCTCAAACAATGCCACAGCACCTCCGCATGACGATGTCAAAATAAATACACCGAGTGTGCCTATAATAAGCATAATACATAAAAATGCAGTAAGCTTCGGCTTTGATGTAAATATACTTTTGCCAAGTGTTATCCCATTTTTGAGATTCTTTTTGTACTCATTTTCCGATGATTTTTTGTCGGACATCACGCTCTTTTCAGAGTCTTTTTGCGAAGACTTCAACGTGTGGTCAAATTCAATAGCACCGTCAAAAATACGTATATGGCGTGTGGCACATTCCTCCAACTGATCAAAATTATGCGTCACCACTATCAACAGCTTATCCTTCGACACTTCGTACAAAAGGTCTATTATTTCCTTTGATGTTACAGAGTCGAGATTTCCTGTCGGCTCATCCGCCAAAATTATCGGACTGTCCTTTGCAAGCGCGCGCGCAATTACAGTTCTCTGCTTTTGTCCGCCCGACAGCCTGCTTCCCTTGTGATTTATATGAGACGCAAGACCGACACGCCGTATAAGCTCAAGCGCACGTGCGCGCCTTTTCTTTTTATCTTCTATGTGTAAAAGCGCAAGCTCTACATTCTGCAAAACGGTAAAGCTTTCAATTATATTGTAATCCTGAAAAATAAACGATATGTATTTTTCGCGGTACTCTTCCCAATCGCGTTGCATAAAATGCGATGTGGGTTCGCCGTCAATGAACATTTCCCCTTCTTCATACGTATCCATACCGCTGATAACATTCAAAAGCGTTGATTTACCCGAGCCTGATTTACCCGTAACAGCAACAAATTCCCCTTTGTCAAACGAAAGATTTACACCTCTGATACCGACAGAAACATTTCCTTCCGAAACGTATATTTTTCCGATATCCTGAAGCTTTAAAAGTTCCATAAAAACCCTCCCGTACAGTTTCTTTCTAATATATAAGACGGATTTATTTTAAAAAAGTTGCACCGTAATACAAATTATATCATACACAGAATTAAAATTCAATATATCAAAAGATTAAGTTTTCTTAATAAACAAAGCCGCCTTATAGGCGGCTTTGTTTATTATTATGTCGTATATCAAAACTCATCGAAAGACGAAAGCAAAGCAATAAGCTTTTGTTTTTGATTTTCGTTAAGTCTTCTCAATGCCCTTGTAAGCTCATCAGTAGTTTCGTCATAATCAAAGAACTGCGAAATCGTAATGCCTAACGCATTGCATATGTAAGAAAGGTACTCAACCGTGGGTTGCTTGTTACCGTGTTCTATATCACGAAGATAACTCTGCGATACACCGGCAAGGTTAGCCAACTTATTTACCGTAATATTCTTCTTCTGTCTGAAATAAGTTATACGTTCCCCAACTTTCATACTACCCCCACCCCCATTTCGGAATTTTATATAGAAACTCACATGCTATAATGCAAGTCACTGCGGCAATGATAGACAGTCTTCTTTGTTGAGTTAATTATATCATATTTTAATAAATTATATTACATCTATTAAGATAATTATTATATCAAATTGAGTTTTTTCGTCATAATATGACGCGAAATCATAAATATGAAAATAACCATAACTATATCGATAGTTAACGATATTAATGATGCATGTACAAAAGATGTAATGTCGAAACTAACACTTGTTCCGGGAACAAGCAAGGATTCTACGACGATAAAGGTGGATTCTACAATTGAGAAAATTGTGTTCATAATCAAGTTATAAACATAATATACACCGAATGTGGCAAGTAGGCGGTATCTGTTCGCAAGCTGACCGACAGAAAACGAAAATACAATGACAACAGGTGTTGAAATAAGCATAACAACAAATTCAAGAAAAAGCACAGCAAAGAACACCGCAATCATCTGAGCATCCAGATTTAAAACAGTACGTGCCCAAAAGCCGAGATAATCAATTACAAGCTCAATAATTCCAACGATCTCACCGCCTACACCTTGAGAATAAGCAAGCGTAAGCACAGGTAAAGCCATGCTTACCAAAAGCACAATCATACCTGTTATTTGCCAAAATCCATACAAAAACACCTTGCTCCATATGATCTGTGCGCTTGTTACGGGAAGCGTAAACGTAAGATATCCTTCATCAGTATACAAATTTTTGTATACTCTCACCGCAACTACTAAAAATCCTGACAGTGCAACCGCAAAAAGCGAAAACATATACGGCAAAAAAGATATCAGTGAAAATATTGAAATATATTCGACTGTCTGTGACAGAAGTAAAGTTACCGAAAGAAAACCAGAAAGTGCAATAGCCGCCATATATATAAACAGCATAACACGGTATGAAAATTTCATATCATATTTCAACAGCTTCGTTAACATCTGAATACCTCCCTGAACAGCTCATCTATCGATTTATTGTGGCGTGCCTTCAATTCATCCACAGG
>JAZTXA010000053.1:0-16056 GCA_045636245.1 Eubacteriales bacterium
ATTAAGGTACTGCGGACACACACGTTAAATTCAAAGGGGCTGTCCCATTTAAGAAAATAACTCCCAAAATGAGTCGCCCCATGTATTTTTTGAATATTTATTCTGTAAGGGGTGCAAGCAGTTCGTATACGAACTCCGCACTCCCGCTTTTAGTATATTTATACATTTCGAGGCGGACGACCAGTGGTCGTCCCTACAATGTGACCTATATTTTCCTTAAATGAGCCAGCCCCTTTTGACTATTTTTTTATGTTTCTTTTAAATCCCATATACTTTACACCGAAATATATGACGCCGATAAGATATATCAAAATGATAATACCGTATACAACAGATAAGACGTAAAATTTATTTACAATATTAATAACAAACATAGGTATCAGGCAGAGAGTCAAAAATATTAAACAAGGTATAAATCTTCCTTTTATAACACGCCTCATCATTTCGAGTCTTGAAGAATCATCGCAGAATATTTCTTCATTATCATTCATTTCATCGGCAGGCTTTCTGAAATAGCTGTATCCTACATAATCCTGTATATACTCCCAACCGCAATCGTTGAACATTTTTACATATTCGTCTTTATTTTCTATTCCCTCTTGATTATAGTCAAGCTGATATACAACCTCCTCAGCTTTACATTCCTCAAAATGATAAACACCAAGGCCCGTTACTTTCACAAACTTCCAGCCGTGGCGGTGCATTTCGGAAAGGTATTCCTGTTCTTTTTCATGATTGAATATACTGAAATATTTAAATTCTTTTTTCATCGCCATATTATATTTCCTCCTGTGTTATCTTGTAAAGGCGTTTTATACGTTCAAGCTCGATTTTCAGAATTTCACTGCCAAGCTCCGTTATAACGTATATTTTTCGTTTATCCTCTTCCTTTACAAATTCTATCACACCGTCCCTTTCCATTTTAGATAAACTTCCGTACATTGTCCCCGGTGCAAGGCGTACCCTGCCTTCTGTCAGCCTTTCGACCGTTTGCACTATTCCGTAGCCGTGATTCGGTTTTTGTAGGCAAAACAAAATGTAAAATGCCGTTTCCGTCATCGGAACATACACTTTTCTTATATGCTGGTCCATTTTTACTCCTAATCGTTTTATATCGCACTGCGATGTATCGTGATGTTATTATATCGCACTGCGATACATTTGTCAATAGGTTTTGCAAAAAAAATCAACATCCGACAAAAATTCTGTCAGATGTTGTTTTTAAGGCTTATTTTTCTTCAAGCTTCCAGCCGAAATCGCCGTGGTATATCATTTGCTTTGTCATACCGCCGTCGATGCAAATGTTCTCTCCTGTGATAAATCCTGCCATATCGGAACAAAGATAGAGTACCATATTGGCAATATCCGGAGGGTTTCCAACCCTGCCCGCAGGCTGCTGCACAGCGTCAGCGCCCTCATAAACTGTGTAATTATTATCTATCCAACCGGGTGAAATTGAGTTAACACGGACACGCCCTGCAAGACTTACGGAAAGTGCGTGGGTAAGTGCTGAAATACCGCCCTTTGCGGCTGTATAGCTTTCGGTCTCGGGCTGACTCATTCTGTCGCGTGACGATGAAATATTCACAATACTTGCCCCTTTTGCAAAATAGGGTAAAAAGAGCTTTGAGAGGTAAAACGGAGCTGTCACGCCGACCTTTAAAGCGTATTCAAAATCCTCATAAGTACCGTCATTCAGTCCGCACATCAGAGGTGCGGCATTGTTTATAAGGTAATCTATACGTCCGTATTTATCAATGACCTTTTTTGTAAATTCTTCAAGAGTATTTTTATCGGCAATGTCACCCACAAAAAAGTCATTTTCAAATAAATCTATTACACAGACTTCAGCACCACACTTTCGGAACTGCTCACCAATGCACTTTCCTATTCCTCTTGCCCCGCCCGTCACAACCGCGACTTTATTTTGAAAATCAAACATATTAACCGTTTCCTTTCACGATATCATAAACTTTTCAGTTCTCTCATACTGCCTTAACCTTAATTTTTTCATTTATATTATATCACAATTCAAAAATTTTTTCAATCCGAAATATAAATTGTGATGTTTGCTCTGGATATGATGTAACATTTAAAGGTTTAAACCGTATATTTTCGAAGAAAATATCTGCGCCCGCCGAGGGGGGTGGCGGGGCGCAGCAAACTGTGGAAATATTTACTGTATGATATTTTTAAAATATAGAGGTTGATTCAAGATCGATACTACTACCGATTCCGAATCAACCTCTTTTCAATCCCAATCTTTTTTGTCTTTTATATCAGAGTATATCGACATATAACTTTCGTGACGTGTTTTCTGAATTTTACCTTCTTCGACAAGCTGTGATACTATACAGCCATCCTCACCCGTGTGTGAGCATTTCTTATATTTACATTTATATAAGTAATCATTGAATTCGGGGAACAGATATGGCAGGTCTTCTTTTTTGAAGAAGTCAAAATGCTCAAAGTCGAGCATACTGAACCCCGGTGTATCAGCAAAAAAAGCTTTGTCAGACACCTTATGAAGCTGTACACGGCGGGTGGTGTTTTTACCTCTTTCGATCTTTGCGCTTATTTCTCCCACTTCACAGTTAAGATCGCTGAAAAGTGCATTCAAAAGCGTGGATTTACCGACACCCGATTCACCCGAAAAAACACATATCCCTTCCGTTTTTTCGCAATATTCACGAAGTTCATCGACACCCGTATTTTTTACGGATGATGTTGCAAATACATCATATCCGACACTCTTATACGTTTTCTCTATTTCTTCTGCAACATCGGGTGCAAGCTCAGATTTTGTGATAACTATAACGGGCTTTATCTCATTATGCTCACAAATGGCGCACAGCTTATCGCAGAACAGATATGACGGCTCGGGACTTGCCGCGGCGCACACCACAAAAAGCGTGTCTATGTTTGCAAGCGGCGGTCTTATAAGTGAATTTTTTCTTTCGGATATTTTATCAATAAAAAATTCTCCGCCGCTTTTTTTAAGCACAACATCATCACCCGGAAGCGGTGTGATCTTTTCAAGTCGGAACAACCCTCTTGCCGAGCATTTTTTATAAACTTCACCGCTTTGTGTCAGCACCGTGTATTTTCCGCCGACACCCGCTGTTATTTTTCCTTTTATATCACTCATTGAATGGCCACCACTGTTCGGGATCATTTTCCTCGGTATTTTCTTCTGTTTCGGGTGTTTCGGGTTCTGTTTCGGGGGCTTGCGTTTCCTCCGGTCCTTCGCTCAATATAAGATCGACAACCGTATTAACAGGAATCTCGGTTGACACGGTTATGCTTTGGTATATAACAACGTCGCGTTCATTCGCGTCATTCGGCAAGTATTTAACATCGCCCACCACAAGACCTTTGCTTATGAGCGATTTTATTGCCTGTGTACCGTCCATGCCTACAAGATTTGGCATTTTGACTGTAACATTTTTTTCTCCGCGGCTGACGTAAAGTTTTACGACTGCATCAAGCTCAACTGTTGACCCCGCCTCAGGTTCACTTTTGATAACATATCCCTCGGGAACGATATCATTATATTCCCTTATTTCTTCAAAAACAAACGTGTAATCATTGTTAACCACGATATCTCTTGATTTTTCCATAGCAAAATCGGGAAGAACTACCGTCTGTTTACCTTGATAAACATAGAGTATTATCTCTATTTTTTCTTTTTCAGGATTATATTTGATTACTTTGGAGCTGTTTTGTTTTTGTATTACAACCTCTGTTTCGCTGTCACTTATAAGCGCCACATTCTGTGTAACTATTGAGCCTATAGGTGTATCATCATCACCGGGGCCAGCTTTTACCGTGACCTTATATCCGAAATCTTCAAGCTGTGACTTCAATGATTCGGTATATTCCTGACCTGTATAAAGCCCTATTTCAACCTCTTTGTTCGTTGTATCATGCATAGAGCTTGCCAATTGGTAAAACATAATTATGGCAACTATCGCAACAACTATCAAAAAAGCAGAAAGCACACCGTATATCGTCGGCATCATCATCGTGCCTTTTACGACAACACGCTTTTTGTTTGAGTTTTTGCTCTCTTCTTTATTTATATCCTTTTCTTTGACTTTCTTTTTCTTTTCTTCGTTTCTTTTTTTCGCTTCTATAGCTTCCACAGGACGGAAACGTATATCGGGATTTTCTTTAAGCGCTTTTATGTGCTTAAGCATTTGCTTTGCACTTTGATATCTTCTGTCCGGATCCTTTTCCATCGCACGGAGAATTATCTGTTCAAGACCCTTCGGAATGTCGGGATTTACCTTAGAGGGACTTACTGCCTCATCGTTTATCTGCTTCATTGCAACAGATATGGGATCCTCTGCCGTGAATGGCAATTTTCCGCACGCAAGCTCATACATGACAATACCCAAAGAATACAAGTCGCTTCTTGCATCGATGCCGGTTCCTCTTGCCTGCTCGGGACTTATATAATGCACCGTACCTATAGCCTTGCTTTCGGCTGTAAGTGTATCATTATCGGGAAGCTTTGCAATACCGAAGTCGGCAACCTTGATAATTCCGTTCTTCAGCATAAGAATGTTTTGCGGTTTTATATCTCTGTGAATGATATTTTTTGAATGAGCGTGATCGAGCGCGTGAAGTATCTGCTCCGTTATATTAAGCGTTTCAAGCCATGAAAGCTTGCCGCCGTTGTGTTTTACATATGATTTAAGCGTGACACCTTCGATATATTCCATTACGATATATTTCAGCTTTTCCTTTACCGATACATCGTAAATGTTAACTATATTTTCATGGGAAAGCATGGCAACCGCTTTTGATTCATTTATAAAACGGTGCACCGCATCCGCATCATTTGACATATCGTCCTTAAGCATCTTCAGTGCAACTGTGCGGTTCATAAGTATATCCTCTGCACGGAACACCGTCGCCATGCCGCCTGCACCGCAGCGTTTCTCTATCTTATACCGTTCATCAAGAACAGTACCGATATAACCTTCGTAATTATCCATTTCGTCCCTCCTTAATTAAATGAGGTAACAACGACGGTTATATTATCACCGCCGCCGCCGAAATTTGCCGCATCAACAAGCTTTTGCACCTTTTCTTCATCCGACACATCAGAAAGCAATATTGTGTGTATTTCCGATTCCTTGGCGAAATTTGTAAGTCCGTCGGAGCACAGCATAACAAAGCGTCCGATATTTGCACTTTCAATGACGAAGAACTCACCTTCTACGCTTTCATGTGTTCCTATTGCACGGGTGATGATATTTTTCTGGGGATGACGCTCTGCCTCCTCAGGTGATATGGCGCCCGAATCGACAAGATACTGTACATAAGAGTGGTCTTTTGTTATCTGCGTCATGCCTTCCCCGTTCACGGTATACATACGGCTGTCACCGACATTCATGCAATAAACTCTTTCGGGTGTAGAAACTGTACAAACAAGTGTTGTGCCCATTCCCGAAAGCTCAGTGTTTTCGTTTGCCCTTTTGTAAACGGCATCATTGGCGCGGTTTATTCCCTGTGTCATAAGTCGGCGCATGCGGGCATCGGACATTGAGGGTGTAAATTCCCCCGATTCATCAATATAATGACGGAGTGCCTCGCGCATAAAATCCGAAAACTCGAATATAGCAATAGCGCTTGCTTCACATCCGCCGTTTGCACCGCCCATACCGTCGCAAACAACACCGAGTGCAATTTTATCGGTAATCATTTTTGTGTAATAATTATCCTGATTAAGCTTTCGCATAGCGCCTATATCGCTGATACCTGAGATGTACATAAGTAAATTTCCCCCTGTTAATTAAGGTGCAATAAGATTATTGGTTAATTTTTTGAATTTCTCAACTGTCCGCAAGAAGCATTTATGTCAGACCCTAAGCTTCTGCGTTTCGTGGCGGTGATTCCCCGCTTTGCAAGAATTTCGATAAAACGCGTTATTGCCGTTTCGTCACTTCTCACAAATCCTCTTTCCTTTACCGTATTCACGGGAATAAGATTAACGTGAACGGGTGAAGATCTCATATATTTTCGTAGTATCTGACCGAGCTTCTCGGCATGTGACGGTGAATCGTTTACATCCTTTATCATCGTATATTCAAATGATATACGCCTGCCTGTTTTGTCAAAATACTCATAACAAGCTTCAAGAAGCTGTGCTATCGGATATTTTTTGTTGACGGGCATAATTGCACTTCTCGTTTCATCGTCAGATGCGTGAAGCGAAATTGAAAGTGTTATCCCCAGACCCTCATCACGGAGCCTGTTTATCCCCGGTACAATACCGCATGTAGAAACGGATATATGACGCAGACCTATGTTCATACCGTTATCATCGGAAACAAGACGCAAGAATTTAACGGTATTGTCGTAATTATCAAGCGGCTCACCTATGCCCATCATAACAATGTTTGATACACGCTGTCCCATATCCTTTTCTACGATAAGCACCTGCCCTATCATTTCGGAGGGCGCAAGCTTACGCGCAAGTCCCTTTAAGGTCGAGGCACAGAATTTGCATCCCATCGCGCACCCTGCCTCTGACGATATGCACACGGTATTACCGTGATTGTATTTCATAAAGACAGCCTCTATAAGCTCACCGTCGAACAAACGAAGCAGATATTTTACAGTACCGTCACGGGAAACAAATTTCTCCTCAATTTCGGGTGTTTTTATTATTGCATTTTCTTTAAGATGCTCACGTAGGGATTTAGGTATATTTGTCATTTCATCAAATGACTTTCCCGAATGGAGCCATGTGAATATCTGCCCCGCGCGATAACGCGGCTCACCGACAGAATTCAGATACTGCTCTATTTCTTTACGGTCACACGAAAGAATGTCAAAAAGTTCAGCCATTTTTTTCAATAACGGCGATATAAAATCCGTCCGTACCGTTTATATGCGGCATAAGCGTGCGTGAGGACAAGAGTGTATATCCCGTATTTTCCTTTAAAAATTTCTCGATTTGTGCATCGTTTTCCTCGCGGTTAAGCGTACAGGTCGAATACACAAGCTTTCCGCCCGCTTTAAGGTAATTGACCGACGAACACAGTATTTGATACTGTGTATCTATAAGCTGTGATATGTCCATATCCTTATAGCGGAGATCGGGCTTTTTGCCGATAACGCCGAGACCCGAGCACGGCACATCGCATATGACTCTGTCAAAATACGACAGTTTATCATCATCGGGCATTTCCTTACCGTTGCGCGGTGATGCTTTAATTATGCTTACACCAAGACGCTGTGCCATTTTTTCGATAAGCCCTATCTTATTTTTGTGCAGGTCATGTGAAAAGACCTCACCTTTGTTTTCCATCCTGATGGCTGCAGATATACTTTTGCCACCGGGTGCAGCGCATACATCGCACACAGATATATCGGGAGATACATCAAGTGAAAGTATTGCTATCTGGCTTGCCTCATCCTCGATAAATGCCTTATTTCCGATACATTCTTCCAAAGTACCGATATCAACATTCTGCAAAAGATTTATACCAAACGGACTTTCCTTTGTACGTGCGCATTTTATGCCCGAATTTGACAGTATACTCATCACTTCGTCAAGGCTTGAAATCAAAGTATTGATACGCAGAGTAATGTACTGTTCGTTATTTTCAATAAATTCAAGCATTTTTTCACATTCATCCCCGCAGGATGAAAGAAGTGCCGACAGAACATCTCTGTCAACAGAATATCTGACAGACAGATATTCCGTATAATCCCTGCCTTTATCGGGAAATTTTATGCTGTCTTTTCTTCGCAGATATTCACGCAGTACAGCGTTTACAAACGGGGCGGAGGATTTGCCTACATATTTTTTTGCAAGCTCTACCGCCTCGTCAACTGCGGCGTGGTCGGGGATCCTGTCAAGATATCGAAGCTGATACAAAGACATTCGCAAAATGTTTTTCATCTGCGGTGTCATATCTTCAACTTTTCTTGTGCTTAATTGCGAGATTATATAATCAAGTGTTATTTTCTTTTCAATAGTGCCGTATAAAAGCTTTGAATAAAGCTTACGTTCAGCACCTTCGAGGCGGAATTTTTTTATTGCAGAATCACTTTCAAGGTTTGAATATTTGCCGTCGCTTTCACATCTGCACAAAGAAAGCAGGGCAATTTGTCTTGCTGTTGTGTTCATTCTCTTCTGTTAAACAGTGAAATATAGTAGAAGACCTGCATAAGTGAGCTTACAAGTGCGGCAACATATGTCATTGCAGCAGCTGAAAGAACCTTTTTTGCTCCATTAAGCTCATCATCGGAAAGTGTGCCCGATGCTTCAAGTGCTTCCATGGCACGGCGGCTTGCATTAAATTCAACGGGAAGTGTGACAAACTGGAAAAGCGCGACAGCACTGAAGCCGATAAGTCCCACGTAATAAAGCCCCGCAAAGTTAAGAACGAGTCCGAGGATTATAAGCCACGGTCCGATTCTTGAACCGAGATTACACACGGGCACAAGTGCCGTGCGCCATTTAATCGGTGCATAACCGACATTATGCTGTATTGCGTGGCCTGCCTCGTGTGCGGCAATACCGACGGAGGCAATAGTTGCCTTATCGTGAACCGCAGTCGAAAGGTTTATAATTTTGCTGTTCGGGTCAAAATGGTCGGTAAGAGTTCCGCTTATTTTTCCTATCGAAACGTCGGTAACACCGCCGCCTCTCAAAACACGCTGTGCCGCCTCAGCACCCGTTATTCTTCTTGCATTTCCCACCTTGTCATACTTTGCATATGTCGATTTTACTTTGAGTTGGCATATAAGCGAAAGTATAAGTGCGGGGAGCATAAAAATCAAATACGTCGGATCTAAATACAATTCGTTCCATTCCTTTCTTCATCAAAATAGGATATCTCCCGTCTTTATCTGACGTCCTCTTATATAGTCTGCAGAACGCATTTTGCCCTTGCCTTCGGGGATAAGCTCCTTTATGACAAGGATACCTTCTCCGCACGCTATGTGTATTTCAGAGAGCTTATCATCGCAAAGTATAACTTCTCCCTCAGGGTGCGGGCAAGACCTTTCAATAAACGACGATGATGCAAATTTTATCATCTTTTTGCCCTTTGCGTTTTCGGTATATCCGTATGCACTGAGCGATGGATATACACCTCTTATAAAGTTGTGTATCTTTTCGGCACTCTGTGAAAAATCAATTTTCAAATCGCCTTTTTCGATTTTCTGTGCATACGTTGCAAGTGAATCATCCTGCGGTGTGCCTTTAAGGCTTCCTCCTGCAAGACCGTCAAGGGTTTTTATAAGAAGCTCAGCCCCTGTTTTCGACATAATTTCGGAAAGCTCTCCGTAATTCATATCGGGCGTTATCGTAACTTCTTCTTTCAAAAGCATATCGCCTGTGTCGAGCCCCTCATTCATATACATCGTTGTGATACCCGTTTTTGTTTTTCCGTCTATCAGCGACCTTTGCATGGGGGCAGCACCTCTGTATTCCGGCAAAAGCGATCCGTGCACGTTTATACATCCCATCGGGGGAATATCAAGAACCTCTTTCGGAAGTATCTTTCCGTAAGCAACAACGACAAATACATCGGCGCCGTATGATGCAAGTATTTTCTGCACCTCTTCATCACGGAGTGTTTTCGGCTGTATACAAGGAATACCAAGCTCATCCGCACGCAATTTAACAGGCGGCGACTGCATCGTTTTTCCCCTGCCCTTTGGCTTATCGGTTTGTGTTACGACACACACGACGTCACAGTATTCGTTAAGCTTTTCAAAACACGGAACGGCAAACTCGGGCGTTCCCATAAAAACCGCCTTCATCAGTCGTCCTCCTCAAGATCAGCAAGTTCTTCCTTAGTAAGCATATGAATCGCCTTGTCATAAAATAACGTGCCGTCGAGATGATCTATTTCGTGGCACAAAGCACGTGCAAGCAGATCCTCACCCGTTACCTGAAATTCTTCACCGTTTCTGTCAAGCGCTTTAACAGTTACCTCAAACGGGCGCTTTGTAATACCCCATTTCCCGGGTACGGAAAGACAGCCCTCAAGCTCCTCCTGCTTGCCTTTTTTAGAAATGATAACGGGATTGATAAGCTCAATAAGCTCACCGGGTTCAACCTCCACAAGCGCTATTCTGCGAAGTATTCCCACCTGCGGTGCGGCAAGACCTACACCGCCGGAATCGTGAAGTGTTTCTATCATATCATCAAGCAAGCGTATCACCCTCGGTGTTATTTCCGAAACAGGACGGCTTTTCTTTCTGAGGATCTCATCTCCGTCTTTAACTATGTTTATTATCGCCATAAAATTCCTCCTTTAAAGGGACGTCGGATTTACACTGATACCGACTGTGACCTTACTGGGATTTTTGTTTGTAAAATCCTTTATCATACAGCGGAACAATTCTCTTGTCCGCTTATTCATTTTGCATTTAATTATCATTTGCATACGACATCTTCCGTTAAGTCTGTACACGGGTGCTTCAACGGGACCGAAGATCTGGAGCTTTACATCACTGTATTCTCCGCCGAGATTTTTTAAAAGATCCTGATAAAACTCCGATACGCACACCGTCAAAAGCACTTCTGTATCAGATGTGAACATGAAAACGGCAATATCACAGAAAGGCGGAAACTTCAACGCTTTGCGCATTGCTATCTCACCTTTATAAAACCCTTCATAATCCTGCTTTGCGGCAAGTCTTATTATCTCATTGTCGGGGTTGAATGTCTGAATTACGGCAACACCCGGCTTATCAGCCCTTCCTGCCCTGCCGACGACCTGTGTCAAAAGTGAAAACGTATGCTCTGTCGCATGGTAATCGGCAACATATAACGAGCTGTCGGCAAGCACAACACCGACCAACGTAACGTCGGGAAAGTCATGTCCCTTTGTCACCATCTGTGTGCCGAGCAAAACATCGGCACGGTGCTGTCTGAAGTCGCCAAGTATCCTGTCATATGAAAACTTCTTGGACGTAGTATCGGCATCCATACGCAAAACCGTTATGCCGTACCCGTAATCTGTTATATCATCACATATCTTTTGCGTTCCGTGCCCCATATATGCAATATGCGATGAACCGCACTTTGCGCATTTTTCGGGCACACTTACCCTGTAACCGCAGTAATGACACAAAAGATAACCTTTTTGTTTTTTTTCGAGGTATTCTTTTTTTTCATCCTCTGCCGTATATTTGCTCAAACGGGAGGTCGTATGATAAGTGAGCGACACATCGCAGTGCGGACACATAACCACCTCTCCGCACATACGGCAGCTTAAAAAATTACTGTATCCGCGTCTGTTTAAAAACAACACAGATTGATTTCCGCGTTTTTTTGTTTCTATCAGTTCACCCTTGAGTACCGTCCCTATTGCATCGATATCGCCCGTGGCATAATCCTCACGCAGGTCAGCTATTACGACCTTCGGCAGCTGTGCCTTTCCGAACCTCGATTTAAGCGTTATCAGCTTATACTTTCCGCTTTTTGCCTTATAATAGCTTTCGACCGACGGTGTGGCAGAGGAAAGAAGCATAACCGCATTATGCTCATTACATCTGAATCTTGCGGCATCGCGCGCATGGTACTTCGGTGTCATTTCCGATTTATAGGTATGCTCCTGTTCCTCGTCAATGACTATAAGCCCGATGTTGTCAAACGGTGCAAACACGGCGCTTCTTGTGCCTATTACGATATCCGCTTCCTTGCGTTTTATCTTTCGGTAAGCATCCGCACGTTCCGAGGTGGATAATGCGGAATGTATTACAACAACTCTTTCACCGTAAGCCGCACAGAAGATTTTGACCGACTGAGGTGTGAGCGATATTTCCGGAACAAGAACTATAACGTTCTTCCCTCTTGAGATGACCCTGTCGCAAACAGCCTTTATAACTTGTGTTTTTCCGCTTCCCGTAACACCGTGAAGAAGTACGGCGGCAGGCTTGCCTTCAAGACACAGTCCGTCTATTTCATCAACCGCATTTGACTGTTCTTCTGTCAAAGTAACTTTGACTTCGTCTTTTTTTTCAACCCTGTACGGGTTGCGCAGTCTTTCTTCAATACGCAGTGTAAACAGCTCAAGCTTCACCATTTTGTCAAGCATGGACGGGGATATTCCGCTTTTTTCGCAAATCACGCTCTTTTCCGTTTCACCGTTTTTGTCAAGGTAGTCTATTGCCTGTTTTGCAAATGCACTGCGTGTTTTTGTTTTTGCATATTCGGGATCACCGTTCAAAGTGTAATAGTACACCTTTTCCGTTTTCGGTATTCCGACAGGACGGAGTTCGCATTTAAGATACCCCTTCTCCGTAAGATATGATAAAGAAGGGCCGACCTTTTTGCCAAACTCCTCATACAGCTTCAAAAGATACGCACCGCCGTGCGATGAAATGAATGCATATATGAGCTTGACGGTTTCGTTAAGATCCGTCGGAAATTCGCCCGTTACAGTATAAAATTCATCGGGAACACCTAAAAGCGACTGCGGAAACACCGCTTTCACAGCCTCTGCAAAGGAGCATACCGTTCTGTCGGCAATATATTCACACAGCCTGTACAAATCACCCGAAAGCGAAAATACGGGATCATACATACCGCTTATACATTTTGTACCCGTGGAAATTCCGTCTACCTCCTGCAAGCTCCGCACTACCCCTGTCATCGGCTTATCGACGGAACCGAAAGGAACGGTTACAAATGCACCGACAAACAGCTTTTTTTCAAGGTCGCCGAGGACAAGATATGTGTAGTCGTTTTTGACATGAAACGGTAAAGAAAGGATGTTTACTGTCGCAGTTATCACTTTACGCTTCCGCTGTATCCGATATCACTTCGCTTTGCTGTTTTTCTTCGGGATGTACGATGCTGACATCTCCGTCGCAAAGAAGCGTTATGGCATTTCTCACTGCCTTTTCATCTCTGAGATCCTTGCTTATCATCGATGTGAGGGGTTTGTCTGTTTCTTTGAGGTTTATTTTGCGTTCTGCCTCTGTCCTCTGTCTTACATACTCATCTATTACAAGATGTGCTGTTTTTGCGGTTGCAATTACAAGCTCGTATCTGTTGAATTTATCCTTTGAAATTTGTTCTGCGGAAGGTGTAATGATCTCCATTTTGGTATCTCCTTAGTTATTTAAAAATTTATCTACAAAATTGATTGTTCGCGATACTTTATGTTTTTCTGCATTTACGATATCCTTGAACGCTTTTATTGCATCCTCGGTCTTATCGGTCTCATTCATTACAACGTAGTCATACAACTTGAACTTCTGAAGCTCTTTTACCGCTGTCTGCATACGCTTTGTTATGATTTCATCGTTTTCGGTTCCTCTGCCCCTGAGTCTTTGCTCCAGAGTCGTATAATCGGGCGGCAGTATCCATACGAGCACAGCCTCGGGGAACATACGCTTTACATTTTCTGCGCCCTGTACTTCAAGCTCAAGAATAACATTTATTCCCTCGTCGGTCTTGCCCTTTATTTCCGAATAGAGGGTTCCGTATCGGTTGCCGACATATTCGGCATGCTCTACAAAATCACCGTTTTTAACGTGTTCTTCAAACTCCTCGGGTGTAATGAAGTGGTAGTTTACACCGTTTATTTCACCCGGTCTCGGCTGTCTTGTTGTTGCCGAAACACTGTATGCAAAATCGGCATCCTTAACTACCTCTGCCAAAACCGTACTTTTCCCGCTTCCCGCAGGGCCTGAAACAACGAGAAGAAGTCCCTTTGAATCAGTCATTTTTTTCACTCCCTTCATCAAGCTGCAGTCTTTCTGCCGTTTTCTCGGGTGTCAACGCACAAAGAATAACTGTGCCGTTTTCGGCAAGTATAACACTCTTTGTCTTTTTTCCGCATGTCACATCCACGGTCTTGCCCTTTTCCTTCGCCTCTGACACAAGCCTTTTTATCGGGGCGGCATCAGGTGCGCAGACAGCCAAAACCTTTTCGGCGGCAACATAATTTCCGTAACCAATATCTGCAAGCTTCATAACATCACTCTATATTCTGTATTTGTTCTCTGATCTTTTCAAGTTCGCCTTTAATTGCAACGACAGTGTGCGCCACTTCCGTGTTCTGCGCCTTGCTTCCGATCGTATTCGTTTCTCTGTTTATCTCCTGCATGCGGAAATCAAGATCACGTCCGACAGGCGCATTACTTTCAAGATAATTGTCAAATGCAGCAAAATGGCTGCGCAAACGCACAAGCTCCTCATCTATCGCAACTTTATCTGCAAACAGCGCACATTCTGTAAGTATTCTGTCCTCGCTTACCTTTACGCCCGCTTCGCCCACAACGGCAAGCAGCTTCGTGTAAAGACGCTTTTCATATTCCTTTGTGGTGGATTCCGCCTTTTCTTCGATAACATTTACAAGCTCTTCAATGTACATGCGCTTCGCTTTTATGTCGTCATGAAGCCTTGCGCCCTCTGCGATTCTTGCAGAGTTGAAGTTTGTAACGGCACATTCAAGAACTGCTTTAAGATCGTTCCAATCCTTTTCCAAATCCTCCTCGGGCTTCGTCACCGTGAATATATCATGGATTCTTGCCACGGACATAACCGATATATCATCGCGAAGTCCGAATGTATCACGGAGCTTACAAAGTGCGTCGATATATCCTTTTGCGTATTCCTCGTCAAGAGTGACCGAACAGTTAAGTCCGGGGGGCGAATCTATGGATATGAACACATCCACCTTACCTCTTGATATTCCCGCCGACTGAATATATGCCTTTACCTTTTCCTCAAGAAACATATATGCACGTGGAAGCTTGACATTTACATCAAGAAAACGGTTGTTCACCGCTTTTATTTCAACGGTTATATCCTTACCGGATAAATTCTGCCGATCACGGCCGTATCCAGTCATACTTTTTAACATAATGTTGTCCTCTTTTACTATTAATTAACAATATAAATTTATTATAAAATATTTTTTCACATTTGTCAATCTCATTTTTGTTAACAAAACAATTCAAAATTCACTTCATGTACACCGAAAATTTACATATGATGAAACATAACACTTTCAACATTCACTTGAAATATTCATTAGTGTATGGTATAATGCACATAATAATTATATTTTATGGAGATATTTAGTAATGAGAGCAGTTATTACAGTTGTCGGTCACGACAGTATGGGCATTATCGCAAAGGTAAGCACAGCTTGTGCCGAGGTCGGTGCGAATATTGAAGACATTTCGCAAAGCGTTATTAAGGACTATTTTGCGATGGTCATGGTCGTTGATATCGATAAATTGAACATACCGTTCAACGGTCTTGTCGACAAGCTTACAGAGCTTGGCAAAGCAAACAATCTTGACATAAGGACGATGCATGAGGACATCTTCAATTCAATGCACAGGATATGAGGGTAAGTCATGATAAACCTTAACGATATTTTAGAAACCATTAATATGATAAAGGAGGAAAACCTTGACATAAGAACTGTCACAATGGGTATTTCCTTACTTGACTGTGCAAGCGATGATATAGATACGCTTTGCACACGTGTTTACGATAAGATAACAAAAAACGCCGAAAGGCTCGTGCCTGTCGGCGAGGATATTGAAAAGCAGTACGGTATTCCGATAATAAACAAGCGTGTTTCCGTCACACCCATTTCAATGCTTGGCGGCAAGCACTCCTCAGATGATTACGTCAAGCTTGCAAAAACGCTTGACCGTGCAGCAAATACACTCGGCATCAACTTCATAGGCGGCTTCGGCGCACTTGTCGAAAAGGGCTTCACAGAAAACTCTGTCAATCTTATAAATGCTATTCCCGAAGCACTTTCAACAACAAATCTTGTATGCTCATCAATTAATGTCGCTTCCACAAAAGCGGGCATAAATATGGATGCTATCGCTATGATGGGCGATATTATTCTGAAAACAGCATATCTGACAAGAGATAATCAGTCAATCGGCTGTGCAAAGCTTGTTGTTTTTGCAAATGTTCCGCAGGACAACCCGTTTATGGCAGGTGCTTTCCACGGTATCGGCGAAGCGGAAACCGTTATAAATGTCGGCGTTTCAGGTCCCGGTGTTGTAAGCTCTGCAATCAAACGCGCAGGCAAC
>JAZTXA010000054.1:0-1720 GCA_045636245.1 Eubacteriales bacterium
AGCTCGGGAAAACCGTAAGTCCACAGAGGGGAGACACGGTGTGCGGTAGAGGTATCGATAATTTTAACCTTTGCATCGCCGGCAAGCTGAACGGCTTCCACTGCGGCTGCATCGGGCAGGCAAAGGAACACAATATCAGCACTTAATATGGCTTCTTTTCTTGAAAGCGCATCTTTTCGTTTTTCCTCGGGGAGTTTTATAAGTGTAAGATCGGTGCGGTCGGAAAGCCGTTCAGCTATCCGCAATCCGGTGGTACCTGCGCTGCCGTCTATAAATACTTTTGTCATTTTCCAAGCATCTCTTTCACGTAATTTATCTGTGCAACAACTGAATTAACAGAGGTTCCGCCTTCTGAAATACGCTTTTCAAGGGAGGTCATAAGATCGATTTCTATATATACATCTGTTTCAAACAGTTCGCAGTGTTCTTTGTAGGTTTCAATAGGGAGCTCTTCAAGCACAGTGTTCTTTTCAATACACAAAGCTACCAGCGTTCCCGAAATTTTATAAGCGCTTCTGAAAGGAAGTCCTTTTTTTACAAGATAATCTGCAAGGTCAGTTGCGTTTATAAAACCTTTCTGCGCCGCCCGCTTCATATTTGCAGTGTTGGCACGCAGTGTTTCGATCATTCCGGTAAACACTTTAAGACACATTATAACTGTGTCGCAAGCGTCAAATACGCTTTCTTTGTCTTCTTGCATATCTTTATTATACGCAAGGGGCAGGCCCTTTAAGGTGGTGAGCAGAGAAATAAGATCGCCGTATACTCTGCCTGTCTTTCCGCGTACAAGTTCCGCCATATCGGGGTTTTTCTTTTGGGGCATTATGGAAGAACCGGTTGTGTATGCATCGGAAAGCTCAACAAACTTAAACTCCCAGCTTGACCAGAGTATTATTTCTTCTGAAAAGCGGGAAAGGTGCATCATCAGTATGGATAAAGCACTCATAAGCTCGGCGCAAAAATCTCTGTCGGACACGCCGTCAAGACTGTTGAGGCAAATTCCGTCGAACCCAAGCTTTTCAGCTTCAAACCGTCGGTCGGTATCGTATGTGGTTCCCGCCAATGCACAACAGCCGATAGGGGATACATTCATTCTTTTTCTGCAATCATTAAGCCTATCGATATCACGAAGGAGCATCATGGAATATGCCATAAGATGATGACCGAATGTTATTGGCTGTGCTCTCTGCAAGTGAGTGTATCCGGGCATTATCGCGTCTTTGTATTCGTCTGCTTTCTCGGTAATTACCGAAACCAGCGATTTTACCAAATCAGAAATAACATCGGTTTCTTCGCGGAGATACATACGGATATCAAGAGCTACCTGGTCGTTTCTGCTTCTTGCGGTGTGAAGCTTTTTGCCCGTTTCGCCGATACGCTCTGTAAGCACCTGCTCAACAAACATGTGTATATCTTCACATTCCGTATCAATGGAAAGCAATCCGGAATCAAGGTCATTTAATATGCTTTCAAGCCCATCGGTAAGCTTTTCTGCATCGTCAGCAGTAATAATATTTTGCTTTGCCAACATCTGGGCGTGAATAATGCTTCCGGTTATATCCTGACGGTACATTCTGCTGTCAAAATGTATAGAAGAATTGAAATCATCTGCGATTTTTTCTGTTATTCCGTTTGTTCTTCCTGCCCACATTTTTGCCATATCCGTTACTCCTTATGGGAAAATATTTTCCGCAACATACGCCAAATACCGGCTGACCGA
>JAZTXA010000055.1:0-8552 GCA_045636245.1 Eubacteriales bacterium
GACACGATGTTTAAAACATTGAACTCCAAACTCAAACGTATGCTTTCGGTCGTCTTGGCGCTGTCAATGGTGCTCTCACCTGTGATGGTACTTGCTGAAGATCTTTCCGGCGCTGTTGCCGCAATATCTTCTGACGAGCCGCTTGCGGTAATCTATGCTGGTTCTGACTTTCAGCCCAAGAAAATAACAGGCGGCAGCATTAATGATCCGACGTACGGCAGTAACAGCATAAAAGACGGTGTTAACCAGATGAAGCAAATCATCGCACACTTTAAGGATAAATACACCTTTACCGGTGCCTTTTTCGGCGGTGATTACTCAAATTACTCCAAATATGCGAGCGACACTGAGAAAGACAATCCGAACAAATATAATAACGATATTAATATTACGGAAGATGGTATCGCTGCGGTCGAATATGTTCTCGGAAGTGAGCTCGGTCTTTCCCGAGAAGAGATAGTCATGATACAGGGTAACCATGACTTTTATATTGAGCCGCTTGACTATACCGGTGCTCACGATACGGAGCATTACGGCGTTTATGCTATTAATGAAAAAGATTTTATGTATGAGCAGGGCGCCGTTGCAACAAATGATTCCGATAAAGTTAGCGGTAACGGTGAGGATACCGTTAAAAAAACAGCTGCTGACCTTGATGCTTATCTTCAAGAAAAGGTAGCTCAGCATTACAACAAACCCATATTCATTCTTAACCATGCTCCGCTTCACCATAACTGGAGAAGTATGGATAATACATACGCAAAACACGTTTTTGATGTCGTAAACAAAGCAGGTTTACAGGGACTTACTATCTTCTTTTTATGGGGACATAACCATTCACAGGGTTATGATGCTCATATCGGTGAGGCATCTGTATATCTCGGCATAGGCGAAACCATATGTATTCCTGACGGAACTTCCTCTCCTGTTACGAAGGATAATGATAAGGAAACAGTATATGGATACACAGAGGAAACACTTAGCTTCGTATATATGAACTACGGTTATGTAGGACATGTAGCTGAGCATGAAGGAGGTAAGACAACTGACCGCGCTCTTACAAGTACGGTATTTATAGTTTACAAGGACCGTGTAGAGGTTGAAAGATATGCTACAGACGGTATTCACAATCTTAAATCAAAGGGTATTACGGTTACTGATACAGCAAACAGAAAATTTTCGATACACAATCTCATTGTAAATGACAGTGTGGTGCCGAAAGCTACGGTGCGTCTTGATGTAAATAAGTTTAATGTTTCCCTTGATATAAGCGGACTTTATGATTCTAAAGAAGTTATATCTGAAAAAGTGACATCCGCTACGATTGCTGCGGATAATCCAAAAAGTACGTCTAATCTCGTTACAGGTATAGTTGAAGAAAATAAAGCGGTATCCGTCATCGACGTTGAAAGCTTTAAGGTTGGTACAACGGGTACTTTGAAGCTTGACTGCATGACAGAACAGTTTGTTGTTAAAGAAGTAAAAAGCAGCGATCCCTCGGTTGCAACTGTGGATCCCAATAAAAACGGTACGATTACAGTTGAAGGTAAGAAGGCAGGAAAAACGACAATAACTGTTGTTGCAAAGCATGCAGGTAATACGTATGACGACGTTGCCCTGTCTTATGACCTTGTTGTATTCCCAGACGATAATGTTCTTAAACCGCTGAAGTATACAAGATATCAGTTGATGAGTGCAACGCAAGATTCTAATCCGAGCGCGAAAACAGATGCCAATAAGGACTACGATGGTTATTATTCTACTTCTTCTCGAAGCAGTAATAACAATATGAAAGCCGGTGATACGATTGTTATTGCTTCTGAATATGCAAACCCCGGAGGTTGGACATATGCGCTTATTGGTAATTTAAACGGAACAACATCATTCAGAAATGTTACTGTATATGGACAGCCGAATAGTACCACTTATACACAGCAAGGTGACAACCCAACTACGCATAACGTTAAATACGGCGGTAACAACGGATCATTCATAGATTCTACCGATCCGTATATGGAATGGACAGTTCTCCAAGATGAATCAAGTAATGAAAGATATATTTTACGCAATAATGCCACGGGTCAATATCTCATCGCAAGTAATTTGTCTACCGGCGAATCATACAGGACGGCTTTAATTACTGAATCATCTTACGGTAAAGGTGTAAAGTATTCCGGATTTTATATAGCTGGTTATGGTATAGAGTTCAGACCGAGTGCTCAAATTTCGGATGGTAGTTCTACTAATAATACTCACAAGCGAAAATATATTCGCTTTAATACGTCCTCGCACCAATTCAGTGTAGAAAGTTATGAAAACAATACTGTTGCAGGTGACCAGCGTTATTCTAATAATTCAATTATATACAAAAAGGTAACTCAAGGCGACACGGGAGCTAAGGTATGGGTTGATGGCATCGTTAACAAACAGATAAGTGCCTTCACCGGAGATGTTGACGGTATTACGAGCGCTACGATATATATATCCGATGGCATAAATGTAACGGAAGTTCCCGTAACGCTTAATATGCTTACTACTAGTAACTACATTGTTGTTGACAGCAGTACCGGTGCGGGTACGTTATCCGGCAAGTTTTCAATCGTGTATGATGGTATTACACTTGAGGAAAATCTTACTCTTACGCTTGTTGATAAGCCCAAGCTTGAAAGCACAAACCAGACGATAAAAATAGGCGAGACGTACACAAACGCAAAGATTAACGGTATTACAGACCAGACAGCGTTCAAGTATGAATCTTCAAACTATATGATCGCAAGCCCGGATGCAACAGGTGCGCTTGTCGGCACAAATGTCGGCGGAACACGTGTTACAGTTACATATGAAATGGATGTTGCAGGCACAAAGCTTCCCGCAAGTCAGGATGTATACGTAACTGTACTTACAGATCCTGAGGTTTCATGCTCACAAAGTATCCGTCCTTATGGTGAAAAGTCTGCGTTTGTTCTGTATACGGGAACGTGGTTGCATAATGACGCCAATGCAGACGATGCGATTGCCAGCGACAACGACTTTATGATTGTAAACAAAGATGAGGCAGGCGAAGCATATGCTTTGACAATTACTGATTCTAAAGTTAACGCTATGGGCGTATTGGATGTAACAGTAGAGTCTCATAACGGTAATTTGTTTATAGATAGAAGTGATGATAAAGCATCAACATTCTTTTTACAGTGTACGAATTCTGTTCAATATAACTACGACTATTTTGCTTTAAGAAGCCGTAACGGTAAAAACGATTTAGGTTACTATGTACATGCTCTCGGAACTTGGAAAAACGCAAGTTACCAGAATCAGGACTTGACTTTTGAATCCGGTCTTGTGGCGACAATCACCTCAAAATGGTTGAATACTGACGCTTTGGATGCGATTTTGCCTAACGGTACAAATACTTTGACCGGCAGAGACGGTGCTGGTGCAGGACTTGGTTGGGGATATAATTACCTTAAAGGCGGTTTTTATACCGGTTATACCGCAGAAAGATATTATTTGATCTTTGACGAAGTAAGAAAACAGTTCGCCGCAAAATATTTGGGAAAAGGACCAGATGACAACTTTACGAGTGTCAATGATGATAACCCCACAGAAGCAGGTAACCCCACAAAACATGAATATCACGATCAGAGAGTTTACGTTTATACCAAACAGACAGTTGAAATGCCCGGTGTTATCATCTGGCTCAGCGACAGCAAGGGTGCGGTTGATTACAACGCAGCGGGAAGTGCAAGAACAGGCACAATGATAAATGTTACAACGCATACCCCCGACGGTGTAACAACAAAATCATATCCCATGACGGTCGATATGCTTTCGGATAATGCTGATTTCACAACTAAGCATGAAGTAGAGACAACTTATGAGGATCTGATTGTAAAATATACCTACAACGGAACCGAATATACGGTATGCAACAAGTATGATCTTACTGTTAAAGCACCTGCTAACAATGATTATCCCGACTATCCCGACCAGGGATCTGTAAATACTACCAAAAAGCTTGACTCTTTAAAATATGACCACACGTCAACCGGTGTTTCCCACATCGACCTTACGGTAAGCGGTGTACCGCTTTCAAGCGGTAACGATATTGTAATTGTTCTTGACTTGTCAACGTCAATGGACTCTGTTGTGCATTATTGTGGCTCCTCGGCTACATTGTTTACATCTAACTGTTCCTCTAAAGGCTGTAAGATGCGAATACAACTTTTGATGGAAACGCTGTCTGACTTTTTGGTTACATTACGTCAACCTAACGAAAACGGTGTTGTTCCCGATATTGACATATCTATCGCATCCTTCAACGGACAGACGCTTATGGATAAAACCCATTTGCTCTCCCCGCTTATCCCTTCCGTAAGCGGTAAATCTGTAATTTATACGCATTACAACTTGCAGGATGTATCAAATATACACGTTCCTTTCTCAGACGTGACGGATTCCGTTGTTACTGATTTTCTGAAAGGTGTTGAAACAGATATTGGTACGTTAAGCGCAGAGCATCCTACATCTGATCCTGACGCACAAGATCTCACGGGAGGCTTGTCTACGTTACCTTTGAACGAGGGTACAAACTATGACCGCGCCATGGAGCTTGCATACGATCTCTTGGTTGAAAAGCAGGCGCAGAATATTCAGCGTGGTGAAAAGAGAACACAGACTGTTCTCTTCATGTCTGACGGTGCATCGTATCAGTATAACTACTTCGGCACGTACAGAACAAATGGCGATTTGCCCGGTCAGGATCATTATGGTACAGGAGCTTCTTCAAACGGTCGTTACGTTTGGAAAGACAAAAACGGTAAATCAAAATGGGCGTACGTTATTAGCGGTACGCTTGATGATGATCTTGTATCAGGCACATTCAGTAACACAAATACGGCATGGCACGACAATTTCAGAACTGACCTTTCTTCAGTCACTGTTCAGGGAATCGGAGCATCTTCTGCGACTACATATACTGTAAAGAATAAAAAAGACCCGCAGGGTATTGTTCCCGATAATTTGTGGAATCTCTTTGATAAGTATTACAACAGAGACGGTAAACAGTGGACAGCGGAAGCTATCAAGGGCAACCCCGATGAACGCTATATGATAATCGACCCCGACAGCGATGCTACGGACCATATTGAATATGTTTACGGTCTCGGCGCAACAATATATTCTGTTGCCTTTGCATTGAAAGCTGAAGGCGGTATGGATGTACCTATGTTGAACGACATAGTAAAAGGTATCGCATCAAGTAATGATAAGTTCTTCACATCAGATAATGAAGACGGTCTTATCAATGCGTTCAGCAACATTATAAACGATATCAAGACCTCGGGTAGTGCTATTTACGAAGACCAGATGGGTGACAATTTCAATCTCCAGATGAAAACAGAGTTCATTGTTAACGGTGAACCACAGACGCTTACTCCCGCCCCCACTATAACACTTACCTCTTACCCCTTGTATAAGTACTGGGAAGTAGGTACGGTTATTAACGGTGTTCAGGTTACTGAAAGTATGGTCGGTAAACGTAAATCAGATTCAGCAAAATTGATTGAAGAAATCACGTTTAACGATACCGGTACTCAGGCATTTAGTTCACTTATCGGTGATAATGTTGACATTTTGGGAGAAGACGGCATTATCAGAGGTAAGAACGTTTGGTATAACACAAACACCGAAGCGGTTACACTTACCGATGATGACAGAAGCAAACTTCCGAAAACATATGCGGATCGCACAAAAATAGAGGGCGAAACCTTCTTCTGGCTTATCGGTGAAATTCCCGAAGATGAGTACGTACTCGGTTACGACGTATATCTTGAAGGCTCAATGGAAGGAACTGCTATTGCGGGAGTTCACAGTACAAACAACTATGCAATTCTCACGTATGAAAACTACCGTGGAACTGAATGTAAACAAGCGCCTGCTTCGCCTAAAGTTGGTTGGGATGAAGCGTACGTCGGTGTTGGCTTCTACTTTGTAAACGATTATGGTCAGCCGCTTGTTAACAGACAAACAGGTCAGACGGGTTCGTTTGAAGCAGCGCAGAAGCTCGGTGATGTTTACTATTATAATTTCAAACTCAACGATTCTGAGTCAGTATATCCTTATGAGATTCAGGCAAAGGATGTTCTTCCTGACGGCTATACGCTTTTTGATTCGCATGAGGTTACTGTAGACGGTGAAACACAGACAGTATATCCTACGTATCGTGTTCGTGCGGGCTCAAAACCGGGATTAGGCGATCAGGGTTGGCAGATAACCGACAATGTAACAAATACGACATATGTAACACAGTTCGGTTCAAGTAGTAATTCATCAAATAAAACATCAGAGTCAAGCAAAGATTATATCTATACAAATACTATCGTATACTTTGCTATAAACGGTAGTGTTGGCGCCACACCGGATACAGTCGTTATCGACTATTCAATCCCTGTGAAGATCGATGTTATGGCAAATGATATTCTTTTTGCAGGCGAAGCGACACTTGAGGCAATATCCAAGGAAAATGTTATTCCCCAAATGGACCAATCTAAGGAAGATGAATACCGCGGAAGTCTTAATGCTATTTATATGGCTGATGGTGCACCTGTAAAATCTCTCGAGGATTTGTATGGCACGATTGATATTTTAAGCGGTGACAATGAAGGATGTGTAAGATACCAGCTTAAAAAAGATAACAGTATAAGCGTTTATCCTAACGGAGATTCTTCCGGATACGGTTCTTCTGACCGTAACTTCTATGAACCGGAAATCTTCCAGTATGCAGCAAAGTACACTGGAAATCTCGGTGTTCAGGGATATTACTATGCAAATGTATATGTAATTCCTGCAACTACTGTATACTATGAGGAATCATTTTTGACGTACAGTATTTACGATTTGAATGAGAAAAAATATGTAGACTCGAATAACTGGGGAGAAAACGGTGTCCCCGAATGGACTGACGCAGACAGCGAAAGCAATGCTTTCCAAGACGAAGACCGTCCCGGAAACCTTTTATTGAATGATGCCAATAATATTTACGGATACGATTCTTCATATGCAAATTCTACATCTTGTTATTCTTACGGAAATGCAAAAACTATCACATTGTCTCGCGATGATTCCAGAACAGAAGTGGGACAGTCCGAGTGCAGATATGAAGGTGAAGTGTCATTCACGTTCTACGGAACAGGATTTGACTTTATAAGTGCTTGCTCCACCAATACAGGTTCTTATCTTATACGCGTGTATGCTCTTGATGAGAATGAAGATGGATATTGGATGGAAGGTGCTAAACCTATAAAGTCTTCATTTGTAAATACTTACTACGGTTATTCGTATTCTGAGGAAGACGGTTGGGTTCCCAACAGTAGTGCTTCAACTACGCATTATCAGGTTCCTGTTATTAAGATTCAAGATCTGCCTTACGGTAGATATAAGGCATATATTACAGCAACATATTCCGGTATGTTTGATGTTAACAATATAGGAAGTGCTGTATTCTATGCTGACGGCATCCGTATTTATGACCCTGTGCAACCTAATACAACTCATGAAAATGTTGCAAATGCGTATGAACAGGATAAAGAAAGATGGCCTGTATACGAGGAGTTGAGAAACCTTCTCATTTCAAAGCAGAAGTTTAACAGCCTCGGTGACTCCTACTCAGCGGGCGCGATATTCATTGACGGTAACGACAGTTATACCGGTAACGGTGAAGTAGGCAGTGAAGATTATAGTATTAGCGATTATATTAATTATGGTCCTAATAATGAACTTTATCTTGCTAAGGGTCAGGCGGTTGCATTTGAATTGAGCAAAGAAAAAGCAGTAGCTGTTTACCTTGCGTTAAAGGGCATGAACAACAGTGATGCAAGTGTTTCATTGTACAATGCAGTCAGAGGTGAAAACGGTGAGGTTGTTTTGAAAAATGAAATCAAACTTACGCTCAAAACAGCTATGGATCTTTATTACGACATATCAAAGCTTAACGGCGGTACTGTAGTTATAAAGAATACAAGCAGTTCGTCCGAATTGATTTCCATCACAAATCTCAAGTGTACTTATGCAGATGAAGCAGCAAGTATATCCGCAAAGAATGGCGGAATTGCAAGGGTAACAAAGCAAACAGGTACAGTTGCGGTTGCCGCGATGAGAAAAATGGCGATGCCGTGGCTTGATGTTAAGGTTGAAGAGACAAGCGCATTTGTTCCTGAAATGTTTGATGTTTCACTTTCTAAGACGACAATCAGGGAAGGCGGACTTATTACAGTTACAGTTAAAACAAGTGCGGATGTTGACTACATAACTGTAAACGGCGTTGAAGTGACAAGATTTACAAAATCATGGTTCACCGCTGAACGTCAGTGGAAGTATATGATGCGTGCAACTGAAGCAGGTGATATGCCGATCGAAGTTGTTGCATACAATGCTGACGGCGAAGCAAGCGACGCTGTTGAAAATACAGTTACGGTAACAAAGAAATTAAGTCTTGGCTCGAATTCAAGCTCCGTAATATTGGATAAAATATTTGGCGGCTGGTATGGATCGTTTTT
>JAZTXA010000056.1:0-5979 GCA_045636245.1 Eubacteriales bacterium
TACATATAAGATAAAATCCACAGACGTTATACAGTCACTCGACGAAAACACGCTTGACGAGGCGGTAGGCAATTTCAATTATAAGATAGATATTACCCCGTATGCTCAGTACATAAACCCCAAAAGCCTATTTGAGTATACCGATATTATCAACTCCGATAATCCTGCCGACGGAGACTATCTTTTTACCGATCTTATAAACGCTCCCCAAAAAAGCGACCGTGTATCAAGTGAAATACAGCTTCGTGAATATGCGGCAAAAGCACTTGAAGCAATGCTTTTGGAGGCTAAAGAAAACGGGCTTTCGAGGATTTATGTTTTCCGCGGATATACTTCATCTGATGAGCTTGCGGAAAAAGCCGAGGATAAAGAATACACTTCACTTTACGGACTTCCCGAACACGAGGAGCACCGTTTAGGGCTGACAGCGGAATTATATTATAAATACAGAGAAACTGATTTTGACGAAACCGAATCGTTCCAATGGCTCAAGGACAATGCACACAAGTTTGGATTTGTTTTGCGATACAGCGAAGACAAGGAAAGCGCGACAGGTGTTGATTACCGTCCGTGGACATTTAGATTTGTTGGACGCTACAACGCTGTCAAAATGTATGAAGAAAACCTCTGTCTTGAAGAATATGCAGAAAAATATTTAAACAGATAATCAAAAGGTGTTCAGTATGCTTGAAATATCAAAATACAGGCAAGAACTTGACGGAATAATCGAAGATCTTAAACTCGACAAAAGCAATATCCTTCTCTATGCTGTAACGGATATGAGAGGAGAATGTGTCAGGGGAAATTCCGTTTTGTTTTTAACAAAAGATGAGCTTTATGTTTTAAACGGCACATTTGCTCTCGATACGGATATATCACAGTCTGCGGGCAAAAGAGGAAGGCTGTTTTTCTCGCGTGAGGAAACAACGGTATACGATATAAAGTCGCTTGACAAACTGAAACTTGAAAGTTACATTTCGGGTGCTGTGATCGTCGGTGAGTATAATTCGGAAACACTACCCGTAGCTTTTCTTACAAATACCGTTAAAGATGAGATGCGTTTGTTCATCAAATACTTTAACATGTTCAAGGAAAACGGTGAAATAACACCGAATGATGACGATTTCAAAAATGAAAGATTTTGTCCGAAGTGCGGAAACAGATATCCCGATGCATCGCGTGCGGTATGTCCCCACTGTATGGACAGAAAAAAGCTTTTCTACCGTCTTTACGATTTTACAAAGGGATATCGCGGGTATATCGTAATAGTTCTTATAACCCTTGTTGTAACGAGTGCCCTCGCTGTCGTTTCCCCTTACATATCAGCATCGTTTCTTTACAACAAAGTCCTTGAAGAAGGCGGCCCTTTTTACGGAAACATTGTGCTTGTCGTCACCCTCGTTGTGCTTACCACGATTTTAACGATGTTTGTGAGCACCGTAACGGGTGTTGCGACCGCGCGTGTGTCGGGCAAAGTCATATATTCTTTAAAGAAAACGATCTTTCAGTCCATCGGCAGACTTTCAATGTCGTTTTTCACTTCGCGTCAAACGGGCGGTTTGATGTCCCAGATAAACAGCGATGCAAACAGTATATATTGGCTTTTTGTTGACGGTGTCCCGTATTTTCTTATAAACGTAATACAGGTTATTGCGGTTGCCGTTATCATGCTTTGTTTGAATGCACCGCTTGCATTGTATTCTATAATCACATTACCTCTTTTCCTGTATTTACTCGGAAAAGTTCAGGCGAAGTTGAGGACACTTCACTTCAAACGCTACTCGAATAACAGAGCGATGAATGCAACACTTTCCGATTCTCTTTCGGGTGTGCGTGTTGTAAAAGCGTTTGCAAGAGAAGATATCGAAAGTGATCGCTTTAATGAACGTTCCAAAACACTTGCAATGTCATTGCGTAGACTGTCTTACTTCAACAACTCTGTTTTGCCCGCTGTCAATATCGTTATGTACTTCAGCAACATCATCGTTTGGGGTGTCGGCGGTTGGATGGTAATGGCAGGTACGGGAAATATGGACTACGGAACGCTTGTAACGTTTCTTTCGTATGTCGGCATGATGACGTCTCCGCTTTTCTCATTCGTCAACATGTCACACTCGCTTTCCGAATGTACAAATGCTATGCAGCGTCTTTTTGAAATTGCGGACACAGAGCCCGATGTAAAAGAAGACGAAAATCCCATAAGGCTCGAAAATCCCGAAGGAAGGGTCGAGTTCAAAAACGTCGAATTTTCCTATACAAAGGAAAGGAAAATAATTGACGGTATCTCATTTGAAATTGAACCCGGCGGAACAATAGGCATTGTCGGCCATACAGGTGCCGGAAAAAGCACGCTTGCAAATCTTCTCATCAGACTTTATGACGTGACAGACGGCGAAATTCTTATAGACGGTATAAACGTCAAAAATCTGGCATTTGAGGATTTAAGGAAAAACGTATCGATAGTATCGCAAGAAACGTATCTTTTCGTCGGAAGCATTCTTGATAATATCAGATACGCAAATCCCGAGGCAACATATGACGACGTTATAAGCGCATCGAAAATTGCAGGTGCACACGATTTTATTGTGAAGCTTCCGGATGCATATGAAACAAAAATAGGCTTCGGATATAAGGATCTTTCGGGAGGCGAGCGTCAAAGAATATCGATAGCACGTGCAATACTTAAGGACCCCAAGATACTTATAATGGACGAAGCAACGGCAGCAATGGATACAGAAACCGAAAGACGGATACAGTACGCTCTCGGACTTCTTACAAAGGGCAGAACAACAATAATGATAGCGCACAGGCTTTCAACACTCCGCGATGCGGACAAGCTTATAGTTATCGAAAACGGAAAAATGCCCGAATTCGGAACACACAAAGAGCTTCTTAAGCAAAAAGGAGTTTACTTCAAGCTTTATAAACTGCAGATGGAAGCGCTCAAAAACATCGGAATTGAAGCCGATTAACAAAAGGTACGGTTTATGGAAAATAAAAAAGTAAATCTTAAAGATGTTGTTAAAGTTACATATCTCACACCGCAAAATGCCCATTTCGAAGAAAAAAACAGTTTTATTTCATTCAAGGGAACAGTTTTGAAACCTGATGAAAATTACGTTTACAAGGAAACCGAGGTAGAATACAAAAGGGTGTTTTTGCAAAGAAACTTCCCGCACGACCAACTCGACAAATATATTTCCGTGCTTGACGAGGACAATGTTGAAATCGGAATCATATCCGACATTTCCCTGTTTGATGAAGAAACTTCAAAGATCCTCTTAAGAGAACTGAAAAGAAAGTATTACATTCTGAAACTGACACAAATTTATTCCGTCAAGGAAAAATACGGTTTTTCGTATTGGAAAGCAAAAAGCGAAAGCGGAGATGTGTCATTTACCCTTCACGATACATCAAGAAGCATAACAAAAGTAGGAGACGACCGTTTGTTTATTTCTGATGTGGATGCAAACAGATATGAAATAGAGTCTTATTCAGCTCTCGACAGAAAGAGCCGTAAGAATATGGAGCTTTATATTTGATATGATAAGAAAAACAGTCGGCAAAATACGCCGTAAAATAAAAAATATATCCGATAAAATATATCGGAAAATAAGGAGAAAACCGAAACCTGTATCAATGGAGGAAATGAGGCGTTCTCTCCTTGCGAAAATACCGAAGGATACGGTAGATTTTAAAAAAGAAACCGTCCTTACGGTCATGCCGTATCCGTTCAATGCGGAAAACCAAAATACGGACGGAGTATTCCTTTTCACGGAAAACCATGTAAGAACATTTGAAAACGGAACGCTCTGTATCGATATTTCTTTTGATGATGTTGACGAATTCCGTCAAAACACATACGTCGGTGTTTGCGCATTGGAATACAAAAAAGACGGCGAATATCACAGTATTTGCCGCGGCAAGATGTCGCAGGCAGAATTCTGGGGAAATGTTTGCAAAATGCTTAATAACTGTAAGCAAAAAGGCAAATTTCCGAAAGAATACGTGGAAATGCAACATAAAATTTGCCCCAAATGCGGTCAGCAGATACCAAAGCGCACAGGCGTGTGTATGAACTGCGTCGATAAAAAGGCAATGTTCAGTGAGCTTTGGCAGATAGTCAAGCCGTTTAAATTCAAGCTGATGTTTGCATCGTTTATGTTTTTTGTCACGGTAGGGGTAAACCTTCTTTTCCCGTACATAAATGAGATACTCGTTGACGAATATATAAGAAATACTGAAATGCAGAACTCAATTGCCGCAGGACGCGGTAAAGAGGTTTTATTCCTCTTTCTGCTTGTTCTGGCATCTATGTTCGGTGCGTATATCCTTCAGTACGTTGTCGGTGTTATAAGAAACATAACAATGCTTCACATAGGAACGGATCTTATAATCATACTTCGAAAGAAGATATTTGATAAAATCCAAGAAATGTCGCTCTCATCAATATCAAAGCGTACAACAGGTGAGCTTATACGACGTGTCACTTCCGATACAGCACAGGTTGAAAACTTTATATCAGGTCAGCTTCCAAACCTTTTAAACCAAGTATTTCTTTTAGTGGTAATAGGTACAATACTGTTTATTTACGACTGGAAGCTTGCACTTGCTATTATAATTCCCGTCCCTGTTGCGGCATTTGCAATGCGCAGATTCTGGTCGTTTACGCACAAAATATACCATAAACAATGGGAAGCTGATTCCAGAGCATCAAGTATACTGTTTGATATTTTTTCGGGTATCCGTGTCGTTAAATCATACGGCACAGAGGACAAAGAATACAGACGGTACGAAGAAGCAATACATAAGGAAATGGAGCTTCAGATAAGAAACGAAACGATATACTGCGTTATACATCCTTTTTTGGGATTTATACTGAATATCGGCAGTTTCTTCTTGCTGTATTATACGGCTACACATATGCTTGACCAGACAATGACATATGGCGAAGCATCCAAATTCAGTTCGTACGTTTCATACATTTACGGACCTATCGGCTGGCTTGCGGGTCTTCCCAGAATCCTTACAAGAACATATACATCGCTTGTAAAGCTGTTTGACGTTCTTGAAGACAAAGCGGATGTCGCGGACGACGATAATGCCGTCGATATCGATATAAACGGCGAAATAACATTCAACGACGTTTCATTCGGATACGATGAAACGGGTGATGTCCTGCGTCACATCAATCTGACGGTAAAGCCGGGTGAAATGGTGGGGCTTGTAGGTAAATCGGGTGTTGGCAAATCAACGCTTATAAACCTTGTTATGAGGCTTTATGACGTCACAGACGGAGAAATACAGATCGACGGTACAGACATAAAGAAAATATCACAGCATTCACTCCGTTCACAGATAGGCGCGGTCCTTCAGGAAACGTTCCTTTTTTCCGGAACTATTTACAACAATATCGCATACGCAAAGCCGGGATGTACACATCAGGAGGTTATCGAAGCAGCAAAGCTTGCGGGCGCACACGATTTTATTGTAAAATTGCCCGACGCTTATAATACGAAGGTGGGCGAAAAAGGACACACGCTTTCGGGCGGCGAACGGCAAAGGGTGGCAATTGCACGAGCGCTTTTGCGTGACCCGAAAATACTGATACTTGACGAAGCAACAGCATCACTTGATACGGAAACAGAAAAAAGCATTCAGGATTCGCTTGAGCTTCTTATCAAGGACAGAACAACGATTGCCATCGCGCACAGACTTTCAACACTACGCAACGCCACAAAGCTTGTTGTACTTGATAAAGGAACGGTTGCCGAGGTCGGCACACACGAAGAGCTTTTGCAAAAGCAAGGAATTTACTACGGACTTGTTATGGCACAGCGCCAAATGTCAAAGCTTTCATAATTGACTTAAAAAATATTTTATAAAAAATCGTATTTTTTCGAAAAAAGGTATTGCTTTTTTTGAAAATTTGTGGTATACTGCTTGATGCAGACGGCCCGTTGGTCAAGCGGTTAAGAC
>JAZTXA010000057.1:0-4173 GCA_045636245.1 Eubacteriales bacterium
TCATTTTGCGTATATTTGGACTCCTTTTTGTTAATAAATTCACTACAGAATACAATCGGAATTTTATACTATAATTACCATATAAGTAAAAAAAATACAAATTTGTAAGCAGGAGTAATTATGATGATCGGAAATTTTGAATGTAAAAAGTACAGCTGTGTTTCAATAAATAGGTTTTATATTTCTTACCGTTTGTTCAGATGCGAAAGTGATGAAAATACTATTTTCTCCATATTCATTTCGCTTTTTGAAAACGGAAAGATTTCGGATGAACGATTCGTTTTTGATATTTCGAGAAAAGAAAAAGATGCCGAAAAAATTTTCGACATCATATGTAAAAATTCCATAACACCGTATGCTTTGGACGAGTGTCTGGATTCGGTCTTTGATATGTTGCAGTAAAAAAGAGCCGCATATGCGGCCCTTGAAATATTAAATTATATTAAGTGCCTCGCCCATAACAACGGGAGTTTCTGTGCCCCTGTCGGTTGATTTGAAGAAGTGTTCTTTTATCTTTACAGCATCTTTTTCAAGCAACATTATTACTGTGCTTCCGCCGTACAAAAACATACCTTTTTCATCACCTTTTGTGATTTCACAACTGCCTTTATGAAGATTTTCAATCTTACCGACAAGCAAAGCACCCACTTCCATTTGAATAATATCACCAAAACTTTCGGTTTTAATTTCAGTAAATTCTCGGCAGTTTTCTATAAAGACAGGGAGTGTTTCAAGTGCTATCGGTCTTACCGTGTGAAGTTTTCCCTTAATGAAAACATTGCCGCTTTTGTATCCGTCCGCAGGATAACAGTATCTGTGGTAATGGTGTACGCACAGCCTGAAAACAAGGCATACACCGCCATTGTATTTAGCCGCAAGTACATCATCTTTAAGTAATGATCTTACTGTATATTCGCTTTGTTTTACAGGCAGCACGGTATCATCATCTATGTAATAAGCGCTCAAAAGTCCGTCACAAGGGGAGATCAGTGCGTTTTTATCATAGTCGATTATACGTTTTCCTTCTTTTATCTTGCGGCAAAAGCAGTCATTGAAACACTTGAAATTATCGCATTTATAATCGGAAAGATCGATATTATTTTTCTTGACAAATGAAGATATGAGCGGTTTGGAGAGGCGCGAATCAAGGAAAGTACCGCATATTTTTGACAGTGTGACTGAGGTAAGAGGCTTTAGAATGAGTCTGCCTGCCTTTGTTTTATAAAGAAAATGGAGTGTTTTGTTCTCGTTATTTTTTACTGACATATATCTCCCGACTTGTTTACTGTTCTGTGTTTTTTTCTTAAAAAGATATACCTTAAAAGAATGGAAAATCCGCAAATGAATATGCAGAAATAAAATGAAAGGGAACGGCAGAGCAGCTCAAGATGTACTGCCTGACCGTATGACATTATACTGCGAAGTCCGTCTATCATTATATAATCGTAAATACCTATTCCGCCGGGCACGGGTACAGTGTTTGATCCGAGGACTGTGTAAGCCTGTAAAAACCACACACGAACAGCTTCGCTGACGGAGCTTCCCACAGTTGCCGTATACACAAACGCAGTTACCGCAATTTGAGAGGTGCGTTGCAATAAATTCAGGAGAAAAGCAAGCCACATTACTTTTTTGTGCTGGAGAATTATCTTGATACATTTACGGTAATTATCCATATGTGTATCTAATTTCTGCTGTCTTGCTTCTTCATTTTTTAAAATGCGTATTTTGCAAAGGATATGGATACCCCCTCGGCAAATGCGGTGCAACAGCTTTCTGTTTATCAGAAGCATAAATAAGAAAAATGCGAGAATAAGCAAGGAAAGGAAGCCGGCAATAATAAATATTCTTGAGGTTATACCGTATGACAAAAACGCATTGAATCTGAATGTAAAGCAGATCATACCGATGAAGATCACTGAAGCGGTGTACATAAGGAGATTCAGAAGCAGTGCGGCTGTTACCATTACACCATTTATTCCGTCCTTCACCATAAAATACGCACTTGCAGGCTGACCGCCTGTGGCAGAAGGTGTTACGGCGGAGAAATAAATATCTGCCGAAGAATATATATAACCGTTTAAAAGTGTTGTTTTATATCCGAAAACACGGCATATTACAGTTAATGCCATTCCCTCGAAAATAATGAACATTACCATGCTTATAAGCGATGCGCATATCCACAAGGGTGATGCTGTTTTTATATATCCGAAAAATTCACCGAAAGAAAATTCCTGACTTTGCCATATGATAAGCAGTATGCTTGCCAATGCAATTAAAACGAAAATAAACGAAAGCAGGAAATTTCTGTTTTTAAAAATGCGGGGAATTTTATTTTTGTTCATTTATAATGTTACCTTTAAAGCTTTTTGAGATATAATGACCTGTCAAATATTTTCCATACTGAAAAATGCTGGGAAATTACCCACCCTATCTCGACAAAAAGCACGCCTGCGATGATATCTATAAAGAAATGCTGTTTTACAAATACAGTGGAGGCAAACACGAAAAATGTGAAAATAAGCTGCACCCAAGAATACCATCTTGGTGCTTTTTTCATCAAAAGCGAGCCTCTGAAGCATAACCAGCTTGACATACAATGCATTGAAGGAAATAGGTTTACAGGTGTATCAAGCTGATATATTACATTTGTAAGTATATCCCATATACTGTTATTTTCAACCGTGGGGCGCACAATTGCAGTCGGCAGTGCCAAAAAACAAATCATACATAAAATGTTCGAGATGATGTCACTTGTCAAAATCTGAAATGATGACTCTTTTCCCGAATGCGTGTGGTACACGTAAGAAAAGAACCATTGTACATATGACAGTATATAAAACAGAATGAAGAAGGGTACAAACGGGATCACCTCGTCAATGGGAAGCGAAAGGTCGTAATGTACCCTGTTTTCCGTTATCAGCTTTGTAAAAAAATAATGTGAAAATCTGAATATTACCGCAATTGTAAGCGGAATATATGCATATGGCGGCAATATGTATGTAAGTTTTTTTATAAATTTCACAGGCGTATCAACTTTCCTTGATGATATGGTATGAAATATTGTTTACTGCAATAATTATTATGATACCATATATTATTTCAAAATGCAATAGAAAATATACAAAAGCTGTTATATGATCTCTGAATAACTGCCGAGATATTTGAAGTTCTCGCACATTCCGTCAAGCTCGCTCATAAGACGTGCAAATTCTTCGGAATATACGGAGGTTTCAAGATCGAAATAGAACATGAATTCAAAGTCACGCTCCGGAATCGGACGGCTTTCAAGCTTTATGAGATTTATTCCCAAGGAGTAAAATCTTGCAAGCACACGGTAAAGTGCACCGGGCTTGTGAGGGAGTATCATCATGACGGATGTCTTGTCAGCACCGGGATATATTTCAAGATTTTTTGAAATACAGATGAATCTTGTATGGTTGTTTCCCGCATCCTGCACATTGCTTTTAACTGTATTTAAGCCGTACAGTTCGGCACAGTGTCTTGAAGAAAGGGCGGCAATATCGCGCCTGTCGCTTTTTGCAACAGTCTGTGCCGCGAGTGCTGTGTTTTCGCACGGTGTTATCTTGATGCCGGAAAGAGATTTTAGAAATTCAGAACACTGTGCAATTGCCTGCTCCTGTGATAAGATTTCTTTTATTTCGGAAATGTCAACACCCGGCTTTGCGAGAAGATTGTGGTCAATTTTTATTCTTGTGCTGCGTACAATGTGGAAGTTTCTGTTTATCATAAGGTCATATACCTTGTTTACAGAACCTGCCGTGCTGTTTTCAATGGGAAGTATACCGTACTTGCACATACCCTTTTCGATAGCTGTAAAAACATGCTCAAAGGTAGAACAGTACATTATTTTAGAGTCGCGGAACAGCTTATCGCATGCAATCTGCGAATACGCCCCCTCTGTTCCCTGACAGGCGACAACGGGAGATTTCGGAAACATTTTTTCGGTGTTTTCAATGGCGTTTATTATGTCTGTATACAACGCGCTCTTTTTAGCGAGTATGGTTCCTTGGTATGAACGGCTCAATTCAAACATAAGTGAATACAACACACGGATATAATCCTTCATGTCTTCCCCTGCCATATCGCTTACACAGGCAAGCTTTTCCCTTTCTCTTACAGCATCAAGTACAGGCAGGGAATTATTCTTTT
>JAZTXA010000058.1:0-4731 GCA_045636245.1 Eubacteriales bacterium
TATTGTATCAAATATTTTTGTATTTGTATAGTCTTTTTTGAGTTTTTTTTGTGACTTTTTCCACTCAGACATGTTTTGTGTAGTTTGTGAGACAAGAATTATACATTTTTCAGAATCATTCAGTTCACAAAGTACATCTGATATTTCAGTTTCATTCAAAACTATCCGTGTCTGTCCGTTACAATAGCTTTGTATTCCTTCAACCTCCGGGTGTTTTTTGTCACCAAAAATAACCGTTACAGTGTCAGGGGTGGAATTTTCACTTACTATCTTGTGAATTTTCTTGACATAGGGACAAGTACAGTCTACCACACGAAAATACGGATTGCAATTTGAAAGTGCAAAAAGCTTATCCGAAAACTCCTTGACAACTCCGTGCGTTCTTATAACCACGACTACCGGGGACTCCTCATTTGCACCTTCTGAAATACCGTCTATTTCGTCAGGAGATATTATCCTGACTCCTTTTTGTTCAAGCTCCTCTGTCACAACGGGATTGTGTATTATCTTCCCGAGAGTATATATTCTTGAATTTTTCTCTTTTGACACTATATCGTACACCGTACTTACCGCACGCTGTACACCGAAGCAAAATCCTGCATATTCTGCAACACGAACAGACATTATTTTGTCTCCTTTGATAAATCGGCAAGCAAACAAATATCGGAAAATATACGTTTTGCCGCTTCTTCATATTCTTTTGCAGTTCCGTCCTTAAAGTTAAACTCATCGTTTTCGATGGGTCTGCCTATAATGATATGTGTTTTTCTGAACAGTCCCACTTTATTTTTCTTTGTTTTGATGTACATCGGTATGACGCGGCATTTCGATCTGTATGCGATAATGCCAACACCGTTTTTTGCACTTGTTTGCTCAAGTGCGACACCCGGACATCTTGTACCCTGCGGAAATACACCGACAAACTCGCCTTCTTTCAAAAGCTTTTCCGCTGTACGGAGCGCTGTGGGATCCGCACCTCCGCGTTTTACGGGAAATGCCCCGAAAGCCTTAATCAAGGAACTGAGTACGGGAATCTTAAAAAGCTCTGCCTTTCCCATATATTTGATCGGCTTTTTCAAAACCGCCGCCATTACTATCGGATCCGCAAAAGATGTATGGTTTGCACACACAAGACCGCCGTCATCAGGAATATTTTCAATTCCCTCTATCTTCTTTACGGAAAACAAAAATCTGACAACAGGTCCCAAGACCTTAATAGCTCCCGTATAAAAGCTCATAGCGAAAACCTCTTATGTGCAAGATCAATAACGTAATCTATACTTTCTTCAAGTCCGTATTCCGTGTTATCAAACATCACGGCATCCTCTGCGGGAACAGCAGGGGCGATCTTACGGTTTTTATCCTTGCTGTCGCGCTTTACCATATTTTCATAAACGTCTTCAAACGTGACATTTTCGCCTTTTTCCAAAAGCTCATTATATCTTCTTTTTGCACGGGATTCATCGTTTGCGGTCATAAATATCTTAAGTCCCGCGTTGGGCAACACTACTGTTCCTATGTCACGCCCGTCCATTACGACGTTTTCATTTTTAGCAATATCGCGCTGTGTATCAAGAAGAAAATCGCGGACAGCCTGAATGGTCGAAACTCCCGATGCGTATGTCGACACAATATCCGTTCTTATATCAGCATCAACACATCTTCCGTTGAGGTAAATGTGCTGTGCACCGTTTTCATATTCAAGCTTTATTTTGACATTCTCAAGCGACGATACTATACCGTTTTCATCGGAAAGCTCTATGCCGTTTTCGTACATATAAAGTCCGACCGTGCGATACATGGCACCCGTGTCAACGTGAATTATACCCATTTTAGCGGCAATTCCCTTTGCCACGGTGCTTTTGCCTGCCCCTGACGGACCATCTATTGCAATATTTATACGCATATTATTTCTCACCTTCGTTTATTAAAGCATTCGCAGCGGCATATGCTGTGGAAAAAGCAATTTGAAGATTAAACCCACCTGTATATGCATCACAGTCGATTACTTCACCGACGAAATAAAGCCCTTTGATAAGCTTAGATTCCATTGTTTTTTGATTTATTTCCTTGACGGATATACCGCCCGATGTGATTATAGCTTCATTTATATCCGCAAATCTTTCTACTGTGACAGGGAAAGATTTTAAAAGCTCCAAAAGTGTTTTTCTTTCCTGCTTCGTTATTTCGTTTACCTTCTTATAAGGGTCGATCCCCGAAAGTTTTATCATCACGGGTATCATTTTTTGCGGAAGAAGTGCACTTAAGGAATTTGAAAAATTACGGTTTATATTTTTTGAAAAATCTGAAAGAAGCCTTCTGTCAAGCTCCGCTTCATCAAGCGCGGGCTTAAGATCGATATACATTTTATAGCGCTTCTTTTCCATAGGTCGGAGCGAAGCAGAAGCACTCAAAACAACAGGGCCGCTTACACCGAAATGTGTGAAAAGCATTTCGCCGAATTCACGGTATACGGTTTTGCCGTTTGCGCTGTCAACGAATTTAACTTCCACATTTTTGAGCGAAAGCCCCATAAGCTCCGCACAGTATTTTTCAAGGCAAACAAGCGGAACAAGAGACGGTGTAGGATCTACAATACTATGACCGAAAACACGTGCAAAGTCATATCCGTCGCCCGTGGAGCCTGTCGCCTTATAAGACACACCGCCTGTTGCGATTACAACGGCATCGTATACTTTCTTTTCGCTTGCAAAAACCGCAAAGCCTTCGCTTATCTTCTCAATTTTTCTGACTTTGTCCGTGATAAGCACCGCACCGTTTTGCTTACATCTTTTCACCAAAGCATCTGCAATATCGTGCGCCCTGTCTGACACGGGAAAAACACGGTTGCCCCTCTCTGTTTTGAGAGGGACACCTGAATTTTCAAAAAAGTCCATGACAGCCGTGCTGTCAAAATTTGCATAGGATGAATAAAGAAACTTGGGATTTGTCGGCACGTTTGCAAAAAATTCATCCCTTGTGCAGTTATTTGTTACGTTACATCTGCCCTTACCCGTTATGCGCAGCTTTCTTCCGAAGACGGTATTTTTGTCGTATATATCGACGGAAAGTCCGCCCTCAGCGCACACAGCACCTGCAAAAAGCCCCGATGCACCGCCGCCTATAACGGCAACTTTTTTACAAGCCTCATTTGCCTGTTTTATCATAAACTTCGTACTTATCCCAGATATCTTCAAGCTGATTGAAGGTATCGGTAAGTTCCTTTTCTTTCTTTTTGCCTATTGCCACGGTCATCGCATTGATAATGCTGAGCGGAGCAACAAGCGAATCAACAAACGAAACCATGTCGCTTCTTGCAACAAGCACACAGTCAGCTGTTTCGGCAACAGGGGAATCGTTTGAGTCGGTAAGTACAATTGTTTTAGCTCCCCTCGATTTTGCAAATTCCATCGCGTTTATAACTCTTTTGGAATATCTGGGGAATGTTATACCGATTATAACATCATCCGGTCCTATTCTGAAAAGCTGTTCAAAAATTTCCGAGCGGCTTGTTGTGTTCACAAGCTTGACATCCTCAAACATCATTTTAAAATAGAAATCCATAAACTGTGCCAAGGAAGCCGATGAGCGAACACCCATAATGAATATACGCTTTGACGATACAATGGTATCGACTGCTCTGTCAAATGCGGATTTATCCACGCTTTCGAGAGTTATTTTCAACTTTTCAATATCGTAATTTACGACCTTTTGAAGTATCTCTCCTTCGCCTATCCTATCATTGGCGATCTCTATGCGCTGTAACGTCGTAAGACGTGCGCGTATAAGCTCACGCAGGGATCTTTGCAGATCGGGATAGCCGTCAAACCCAAGCTCTATGGCAAAGCGTACAACGGTCGATTCAGAAACATTCACCTCCGAGCCGAGGCGCAAAGCAGTCATATAAGCGGCTTTTTCATAATGGTCAAGCATATATCTTGCGATAGCACGCTGACCTTTGGAAAAGCTGTCCATTGACTCTTCGATATTCTTTAAAATATCCATATACACCCTTTATCAGTAAATGAAGCCCTCAGCCGCAAGAAGCTCTGCAATAAGCACGGCACCGCCGGCAGCACCTCTGAGTGTGTTATGGGAAAGTCCTACGAACTTATAGTCGTATACTGTATCCTCGCGGAGTCTTCCCGCTGTAACGCCCATACCTCCGTAAATATCTCTGTCAAGCTTTGTCTGGGGACGGTTATCCTCTTCAAAGTATGTGATAAACTTTTCGGGTGCAGAAGGAAGCTTAAGCTCCTGAGGTCTTCCCGAATAATTTGCCCATGCTTCAAGAATCTGTTCCTTTGTGGGCTTTTCTTCAAAGCTTATAAACACAGCCGCCATATGACCGTCGGAAACGGGAACGCGGATACACTGTGTTGTAATAACGGGAACTGAAGCAGGAACGATTTTTCCGTCTTCAACCTTACCCCATACACGGAGGGGTTCTTTTTCGCTCTTTTCTTCTTCGCCGCCGATATACGGAATGACGTTATCTATCATTTCAGGCCACTGCTCAAATGTCTTACCTGCACCTGAAATCGCCTGATATGTTGTGGCAACGACAGTTTTGGGACGGAACTTCAAAAGGGGTGTGATAAGCGGAACGTATGACTGTATGGAACAGTTGGGTTTAACTGCAATAAAGCCCTTCTTTGTGCCGAGTCTCTTCTTCTGATACTCAATGACCTCTGTATGCGAATCGTTTATTTCGGGGATCATCATAGGGAC
>JAZTXA010000059.1:0-12051 GCA_045636245.1 Eubacteriales bacterium
ACGATCCGACTTCGACTTTGCCTTCAAAACCAATTTCCAAAACGCCTGAAAATACAGAAATACCTATAAACATCTTAACCCCGATGAAAACTTCGCCTTCGAGTTCGAAATACGCGGGTTCGTTTTGATATTCTTTTGATATATTATGAATTTTTTCTCCATCGTAGAAAAAAGTCATATTGAATTTGTGTTCTTTGGATAAGGTAAGTGATGCATTTGCTTCAATTACATACGATAACCTTGTGACAATTGCAACTCCCGTAAATGCGGGAATTTTTACTGTACCTAATTTCTGTTCGATAAACTTATTTGACTCGTCAAAAATTTCCTTCTCAGCTTCAAAAGCTATCTCTGCATTAACAGTAGTATCGATTGAAAAGAGCACTTCAAAATGATTCAGATAAAGCGATACTTGCAAGGACGGTTTAATTTCAAAATCTAAATTACCGACAAGAGAAACTGTTGGCTTGCCAAATTTTCCAATCTCAGTTGAATAATCTAATGAAAAAGAAAATTTCAAGCTCTCATCGTCGGATTTTCTTCTGTACGTTTGTATACCTTCCGTAAAACCGTTAAATTCAACACCCTCATCGCTATCAGCTGTATCCATTTCAGCTTCTTCGCCTGTGTATTCCGCGTCGATTTTCATAAAATCAAACACTTCAACAAGTGTGAGTTTTTCATCACCTGTAACGGTTGCTTTTGTTCTGTTGAATGTTATTGTTTTAACTTTAAATATGAGATTTGTATCGCCTGAATTATAATTTACGATATCGCCGATCTTCAGGTTTTTAATTTCACTGTTTACATTTTCAAAAACGTATGTAAGTGTTTCATCATCGGCGCTTAACAGCGTATTTTCGCCGTTTTCGGTTATGTGAACAACACCGTCATTATACACAGCGAAGTTATTTGTCTTGTCTTCATCGAGGTTGAGGATCTCTTCCCCTTCAAAGTCATCCGTTGTTTTTGCCAAAAACTCCTGATGTGCCTTTGTATAGTAATTTGTTTCAAACGATTTATGGAGGGCTACATTGTTTTCATCAAGCAAGAATGCACGGAGCAGATAATACTGCGGAATTGCGCCGTTGTCAACCGTGACGTCGACTGTTTCTGCGTATTCCTCGATATCTTCAAGCATACCGTGGGCAAGCATTTCCTTGCCTTCTTCGTCAAATATCGCAACTATGATTTTACATATTTTATCGTTATTGAACGACACGGTTGCAATATTGTCAGTCATGACAACGTCAAGGATCTTATTTTCGATGCTTACGTTTTCCTCTTCATCCTTTGCCGCTTCTTTTTGCTGTGACTGCTGGATGCTTTCCGTCAGAAGTCCGCCTATACCGCCGCCGCCTTCAAGCGTGACGTCGTCATTTTCAATCACAGTTTCTGTGTTTGTTTGCGTGTTCGGTTTACTGTTCACCAATGATGACATCGGCAAAGCCGTAAATGCCATTATAAATGACAGTAAAAGTGATAAAAATTTCATGATTTCCTCCTTAAACAGTAGATTATTATTTATATCAAAGAATTATATCACTATATAAAACATATTTTGTGTATAAACAGTAAATTTTGACAATTTATTAATTGTATATTATTTTTTCGCAACAAGTAAAGTTAATTAAAAACAGTTGAAAAATTGCAATTTATATTGTATAATGGCTTATCACTTTTAAGGAGTTTTTTATGCTTACAACAAAGCTTTATGAAAAAATAGAAGAAATACTTCCGAAATCGCTATGCTGTGTTTGGGATAATGACGGATTGTCTGTTTTGCCGGACAAGTCGCACGAAAGCAAAAAGGTGCTTATCGCACTTGATATAACAATGAATGTTTTGAAATATGCAAAGGAAAACGGATTTGACACAGTAGTGGCGCACCATCCGCTTATTTTCAAGCCCTTGTCAAATCTTACAGGCGGCGATGCCGTTTCAGAGCGTGCATTATACGCTATAAGAGAAAACATCGCTCTTATGAGCTTTCACACAAGACTTGATGCATCAGAGTACGGAATAAATATGTTCACAGCCAAACAAATGGATTTTTCAGATATTGCACCGTTTATATTCGAGGGTGAGGCAATAGGATACGTCGGCACATATTCTGATCCTGTACCGTTTGACTGTGTTTTAAAAAAGGTGAAAGAGATCACAAACTGCCCTTGTCCGATGTATTCGGCACCTAATAAAACCGTAAAAAAGGCTGTCATCGTCTGCGGTTCATTCAGTGAGGGGGCTGAGGGTGCGCTGTCAGTCGGTGCCGACCTTTTTATTTCCGGTGAAATAAAGCATCATGCAATGATAGATGCATATGACGCGGGTATAGGCTCTATTGCCGCAGGACATTATTATTCGGAGATAATTGCAGTTGAATGTTTGACTGAAATACTCAAAAATTTTGACGTTGAAATTTCTGTTTATCCGCATGAAGGGGAGATAAATTATGCCGTTTGACGGAGGAATGGCGTGTGCCGTTGTAAATGAGATATCCAAAACGGCAACAGGCGCAAAGGTTGAAAAAATATACGTTCCCACGAAAGATGAGCTGGTGCTTTTACTTCACTCACAGTCGGGAAACATGCGTCTTTCTCTGTGTGCATCCGCCCACACACCGCGCATCAATTTTACAAAAATAACAAAAGAAAATCCAAAGGAACCCGGAAACTTCTGCATGCACATGCGTAAGCATCTCACAGGCGCAAGAATTACGAATGTTCAGCAGATAGAATTTGACAGAACCATCAAAATATCGTTTATGACAACGGATGAGCTCGGCTTTCCTGCAGAAAAGCATCTGTATGCAGAGATAATGGGCAAATGCAGTAACATTGTACTTACCGACAATAATGACAGAATAATAAACGTGATAAAGACGGTTGATTTCACAACAAGCTCGAAAAGACAGCTTTTGCCGGGAATGACGTATACTCTTCCTCCTGCTCAAAACAAAAAGAATCCTTTGTCTGAAACAAAGGAGGGATTTTTGTCAGAGGTAATGGCAAAGGGTGATATCTCGGATAATTTCTTTATGAGTTCATATCAGGGTATCTCTCCGATTGTCAGCCGTGAGCTTTTCAGCCTTTCGGGAAATAACCCCGAAAAAATGTGGTTTTTCTTTTCTTCATATATCGAAAAAGCAAAGTCTGGAACACTTTTCCCTGTCATGCTTAAGGACAGCAAGGAAAAGCCGTGTGACTTCACTGTGCTTAACATAACCCATTACGGCGAAGGATACAGCTGTATACAGTATCCGTCATTCGGTGAGCTTATTGATGCATTTTACGAAGGAAAAGAAAAAAACGAGCGCATAAAACAGCTTGCATCGGACGTTTTCAAGTTACTTTCCAACGCTGAATCACGTTTGAAAAGAAAAATCGCAACGCTTAAGCAAGAACTTATCGACTGCCGCGAAATGGAAAAATACAAGCTTTACGGCGATCTTATAACCGCGAATATATATGCACTTGAACGAGGAATGACCGAGGCGCATCTTGTAAATTATTATGACGAGAGCTGTCCGGAAATAAAGATCCCGCTTGACAACAAGTTGACGCCTTCATCAAACGCACAAAAATACTATAAAAAATACGGAAAATTAAAGACTGCAACCGTAGAGCTTGCACGTCAAATATCGCTTGCCGAGCGGGAGCTTGAATATATCTATTCCGTATTTGATTCCTTGACAAAGGCAGAGGGTGAGGCTGATATCGCACAGATACGGCACGAGCTTTATTTGTCGGGATATGCTTCAAGAATGAAGAATACAGCACAGCAGAAGAACATTAAATCTTCCCCGCTCCGCTTTGTTACGACAAACGGATATGAGGTGCTTATAGGTAAAAATAACACACAAAATGACCAGCTTACAACAAAAACCGCAAACGGATATGACTGGTTTTTCCACGTGAAAGATGCACCGGGAAGCCATGTCATACTGTTTTCACACGGTGAGGAACCCGATGCTGTAGACTTTACGGAAGCGGCAGAGGCGGCGGCATATTACTCAACAAAACGGGAAGGAGAAAATGTCGAGGTCGATTACACGCAGGTCAAAAACATCAAAAAGCCCTCGGGCTCAAAGCCGGGTTTTGTAACGTATAAATCGAATTATTCAGCAGTTGTAACCCCTTGTGACAGAGTGAAAGTAAATGCAAAAACTTAAAAAACCGAAAATGATACTTTTCGACTACGGAAATACACTTATTCATGAGGCCGGATGGAATACCTTAAACGGTCAAAAGGCTGTATTTGAGCATGTAATTTCCAATCCAAACGGTGTCAGTGCAAAAGATGCCGATGATTTTGCACTTAAGGTATACGAAAACGACCTTTCGTTTTCCCGTGATGAATGTATAGAAATACATCAAAGACAGTTTATGCAGCTTATGTACGAAACGCTTGGTGTTAAATTTGACATACCGCAAGACGAAATAGAAAGACTTTTTTGGTTTTCAACCTCTCGCGGGGCAATTATGCCGAAGGCAGATAAATTGATATCATATATCAATAATGCAGGCATCAGAAGCGGTGTTGTCAGCAATATAGGATTTGCGGGAAATCTGCTTAAAGAGCGTATAAATGCCCTTTTGCCCGATAACAAATTTGAATTTATCATCGCTTCAAGTGAGTATGTTTACAGAAAACCGCACAAACGGATATTTGAGCTTGCAATTGCAAAATCGGGGCTTTCTCCCAATGAAATATGGTTTTGCGGTGACCACACGGTTTGTGATGTCACAGGCTCACATAACGCAGGTATGTTTCCCGTAAGATACGATAACAGATCGGCGACAAACCTTTGGGCAGGTCCCGACGACGCCAAGCTTGACTTCGATCATCTTTACATACACGACTGGGACGAGCTTATAGAGATTTTAGAGAATGCAGAATAAAAATGATGCGCATCCTGTTTGGGTGCGCATCATTTTTATATTTTCACTTTTATGTATTCGGCATACGCTTTTGCGACATTCACGCCCGTTGTTTGCTCCATTCCGCCAAAAAATGCATTGGAATTTACTTCACATATAAGTCCACCGTCTTTACCGAGCAAAATATCGATCCCACAGTAATCAAGCTTGAGTATTTTCGCCGCTTTTTCGGCGATTTCTATGTATTCATCGGGCGGTGTGAATTTCATTCCTGTGCCGCCAAGCTCAATGTTGGAACGGAAATCCGTTTCGCTTTTTCGCATCATTGCACAAAGGTATTTACCGCCTATTACAATTATACGTATGTCACAGCCGCGGCTTTCTGAAATGTATTTTTGGAACATATGCGGTATGCATTTAAGCTTTTCCATTACACCTTTCAGCTCATCCATATCGTTTACAAGATATACACCCTTACCGAGAGAACCGTAGCTTTCCTTGACAACCATAGGAAATCCCAATTTTGAAGCCACGTTTTTTATCATTTCATCGGGTATTACGGCATCGCTCGTATAACAAAGCGCCCCCGGAAGCGTGTCAGGCATAGGTATTCCATTATCTGCAAGTGCAATATGTGTTTGCATTTTGTCGTCACATAAAGCAATTGAGTCAGCGGAATTAAAAAGGCGCACACCGTCATTTTCAAGCATTTTCGCAATATATTTATCTTTATCGAGATAAACGGCAAAGTCATACTCGCCGTACCCGTTCACCGTTTTTCCGTCCTTTATCATACAAGGAAATTCGTTATTTTTTACCGATCTTGCAAAAATTCCCAGCTTTTCAAATTCTTCGCTTAACCTCACAGCCTGATACTCCGCACTTTTTATTTGCGTGTATGCATTTGTTATTATAATACCTTTTTTCATTCTGTTCTCAGACAATCCTTATATTTTTCTTACAAATTTTACGATATGAGCAAAAAGCAATCCTGCGGCGAGTGCATCGGAGGATGCTCTGTGCGCTCCGTCAAAATATATACCGCAGGTATTGCAAATATTACCCAATTTATAGCTTGCGGGCTTGCCTTTTGTTTTTTCACAATAAGTTATATGCTCTCGGCTTAAAGCAAGTGTATCAAAGAAAATTGTATCTTTATTAAACTCAAATCCGCTTGTATGTAAAAATTTAACATCAAAGTTAGCATTGTGCGCCACTATCGGAAGATCTCCGATAAAGTCCTTCAAAGAAGACTTTATCTCTGAAAACGACGGAGAATCTGCAACCATTTCATTGGTAATACCACTTATTTCCGAAGCCTTTTCGGAAATTGGCACGCTTGGCTTTAAAAGCGTTGTGAACAGTGATACGGGCTTAAAATTCTTGAATTTCACAGCACTGATCTCTACAATATCGTTATCTGCAGGATCAAGTCCTGTAGTTTCCGTATCCAGCGCAACGAAGTCCTTAAATGTGGTAATATCTGTATCCGCCGCGATTATCGCTGTTTGTCGAAACGGTGAGAACATAACATCATTTCTATTATTGTCCTCACTTTTAATCTCAATAGGGACTCTTTTAAGTCCGTTCATTATCAGATTAAATTGCTGTATTTTGTTTTCTTCTATAGTTTTCATTTTCTATTTTACCATATTGAATTTTTCTGTGCCTTTTTTCTTCTTTGCGCGTAAGTATATCGCAAATTCCATTATGAATTTATATCGCAGCGAAGACACGCGACACTTTCACAATGGCTCGTTCGCGGAAACATATTTACAGGTGTTATTTTGTCGGTTTTGTAGCCGTATTCTGCAAAAAGAGCTATATCACGAATAAGGGTATCGGGGTCGCATGAAATATACACCACGTTTTTCGGCGAGGCTTTAACGATAAAGTCAATGACCTGCGGTGTAATTCCCTTTCTCGGAGGATCTACGATTATGCTGTCGCAGTCGGGAGCAAGCTTTGAAATATCAGAAGCATCCGCACAGAAGAATTCGCAGTTATCAAGACAGTTGAGCTGTGCGTTTTTCTTTGCATCCTCTATCGCCTCAGGCACTATTTCAACACCCGTAAGCTTTTCAGAATCACTTGCAACACAAATACCGACAGTGCCTATACCGCAGTAAAGGTCAAGTACCTTTTTATAATCCTTACCTAAAAGTTTTTTAGCGGTATTATAAAGCAATTCCGCACAGCTTCTGTTTACCTGATAGAACGACAAGGGGGATATTCTGAAGCGTTTTCCGCACAAAATATCTTCTATGTAGCCGTCGCCGTATATAACAGTATTTTTATCGGACAAAACAACATTTGTATCCTTCTTATTTATGTTTATGCATATTGTGCGTATATCGGGAAACTTTGAGGTGATGAGGGATACAAGCTCACTTTTTTTATAAATGTCATCACCGTTTATAACGATACATACCATTATTTCTCCCGTCATTTCAGCACGGCGCAAATATATATGACGCAAAAGCCCTTTTCCCTTTTCTTCGTCGTATACAGTAAAATTCTCTTTATCAAAAAAATCTGTCAGGGTTTTTACGATATCTGAAAATACATCAGGCAATATGGCACAAGTGTCGCACGGAATTACCTCATGCGTATGCTGTGCAAAAAATCCCGCCTTTATATTTCCGTTTTTATCAAGTGTAAGCGGATACTGTGCTTTGTTTCTGTAAGCTTTACCTTTGTTCTCCGCATACAGTGTATCATCAACGGTGATATCAGCAATACCCGCTTTTTTGAGCGAAGATTCAATGTATCTTTTCTTGAGTATATTTTCATATTCAAAGCTGACATGGTGAAAAACACATCCGCCGCACCGTTTATACGGACATTCGGGTTTTATTCTGTATTCGGACGGTTCAATAAGCTCCTCACAAACGGCAAGCGCGTAGTTTTTAAGAACCTTAATTATCTTGACGGTACATTTATCGCCCTCAACACCGTTTTTTACAAACACAGCGAAATTATTTATTTTGCAAACACCGAAGCCTAAATTATTCGTATCTATTATATCAACTGTAAATTTTTGATTTTTCTGTAATTTTTCCATAACAAAACCTTTTATGATATAACTTCAAAAGGCGGCACATCGCCGCCTTTTGGATTTAATTAATCAAGTGTAATTCTGTTGCTCACATAGTCGGACATATCAAGGGCGGTCTTTATTGAAAGTTCATTATTACCGTTGAACTTTGCCGCTCTTTCACACGCGGGATTATTGAAAGCGCCGCCCGAAAGAACAGATATTACCGTTCTTGTATCTTCGTATGTAATGGTACCGGATCCGTCAACATCTCCCGCAACAACTACATTATAATGCACACCCGCATCATCTATCACCATACCTGTAGCAATAAGTGCATTTCCTGACGGTTCGCTTGAGCCGGAAAGTATTCTGATACCCGAAGCATCAGTTTCCATATACTTTGCAAAAGCAGATTTAACTGCATCTACAGTCATTCCGACAGAAAAACCGCTTACATACTTTTCAAGAGTGTGGTCCTGCTCTATCGAAATTTTCAAATCCGCAACTGTAACAGTAAGCGTGCATGTAAGCTCACCGCATTTTGCTGTGATTACAGCTTCACCTTTTCCTACAGCCGTTATTTTACCGTCTTTGTTGACGGTTGCAACATTCTTATTTGAAGAAGAATACTCAATCTCATATTCTTCAATATCTTCGGGTAAAACTATAAGCTCTGTGTCTACTGTATCGCCTTTATCAAGAGAATATGCCGAAACAGAAAATTTTATGGATTCTACAACGGGAGCATCAGGCTCCGTATCGGAGTCGTCCGTAACAGCGGGATCTATCGGTTCACTATCCTCAACCGCAATAGCCAAAAATGTAAATGCAAACAAAAGAGTGCATACAGTAAATGCAGATAAGATACGCTTTAAATTCTTACTCATCATCTTCCTCCTCGAAATCTCTGCCTATAAGATCATCATCTTCATAACTGAAATCGGATATTACCGTTTTATCCATTTCGTCATCGTCATCATCTTCATCATCGTCATCGTCATAATACTCCGCATCGTCTTCTTTCTTTCTCTTTACATAGACAATGATAAAATATACGGCGCCTGCAACAACAGAAAGGATAACTATCACAGCAAGAACTATACCTACGATCTTCATCGCGTTAAAGCCGCTTCCATTTCCGGGATCCGTAGTGTCGGGTGTGGTTGTATCATCTGTATTTTCTGTATCAACATCGGATGTATCTGTACTGCCGACAAGCTCATCCATGCGCGCAACGATAGAATCGTACTGTGTCTGTACATCAACACCGTATGTCATGACAGAAGGGCCAAAATTTGTTACCAACGCATTATATCTTGCCTTAAGATCTTCAACCTTTGCTTTGTCATTGGCTGTCAGTGCAAGAATATCTGTTGATTTAATATCATTTTTAAATGCTGTAAGGTCATCGGCGGAAACATATTCAACCGTGAAAGCGCCGTCTATTGTTTTATCGCCAACCCTGATTCCTACATTTACAACACCTGCAACACCTGTAAGGTATTCGGTAAGCATTGAATAATCCAGTTCCTTTTCTTCCTGTGTACCGTCACTGTACTGAACAATAACAAATATACCGGAAGGATCAACAGGGTATCCTATAGGTGCATATTTATATTTCAATGCACTTCCCGTCTTGACGAGTATTCCCGCAACGGAAACTTCCATTACCGTTACTGTCATACTGGTTGTGAATCCTTTGTAGATAACATTGAGATTCTGAATACCGGGAATAGTTTTGTCATATCCCGAAACGCTTACGTTTGCATCGGAAAGCGGGATGTATGAATAACCGTTATCTGCTTCATAGGGACTTTCATCATAGTACTGTACTATAAGCTCGCCCTTTGTGAGGTTCAGATCTTCGTTAAGCGCATATTTTGTTGTATATGTACCAACTCGCAAGGAAATGGATTTTATCTCTCTGTTTACTGTAAATTCTTCCTCTACAGTCTGACCGTCTATGACAACGGTAAGCTTATATTTTCCGTTTTCTTTTGCAAAATACGGGCTTATTACCGTCTGCGCCTCACGGTCTTCATATGTTATCTGTGCAAACGATGCATCAAACTCCAGCTTTACCATTTCTCCGTAAACGCCTTCATTAGTGCCGCTTTCATTGTAAAGGATAGAAGGACGTTCAACATATGCCTTAACTGAGGGAAGCTTATAACTGTCCTTTAACTGTATTTTGGAGCCGGGTGTCGTTGTCACACTGTCGTAAAGGTTGCATTTTGTTATTTCAAATTCCGCTGTTGTATCTTCTTCAAGATCTTCTCTTACCTTCAAATCAAATGAGAACAAAATAAATTTGCTGATGTTCGCTCTCGGCAAGGGATCGCCCGAATTATTTGCATAGCAGTAGAAGAAATCAAATGAATCTTCACCGTCAAACACGGCATTGATCGCATCTCCGTTGTTGATCTTCAATGTTGAAAAGTCAAGCGACCCTTCCACATAAGAAAATACAGATGCATCGAAATTCATGGAAAGCTCCATAGCTGAAAGCTTCGGTGTCATCGTAGCATAGTTTTCAAACTGCACACGCACCGTTATCGTGTCGCCCTTTTGGGGACTTGTCGAAGATGCCGTAACGGTTATTTGTGCCCTGTCCTTTTCGGCAACGCCGTAAACGGGCAAGCCGACTGTCGAAAGCACACTTGCCAAAACCAGTACAAGTGCCAAAATCTTACTGAATTTGTTTTTCATACTTTACCTCTTTTAATCATCGTTTATTAAATACATATTAAAATCCCAAGCGGGAATATACATAGCTTTTCTTACAGAGATACGCGGATGCTTATACATACCGTGAACCCTGGGAATTATACTGAACATGTCTTCAGGCCTGTGATATAGGGATATCTGAAGATCGGGCTTATAAGTTCTTATGGTGTTTTCCGCACCGCTTAAAGCATCATGCTCCGCCCCTTCAACATCAAGCTTTATGATATCAACGCCCTCACCGTTAAGCACGGTGTCGAGCTTACACACGGAAACAGTCTTTTTAACAGCATCTGTTGCCTTTTCCGCATAAAGCGAGGTATTGCGGTTTCCCTTTTCGTATATGACCGTTTCACCGTCAAAATTACCAAGTGCTGAATTGCGCGCAATAAACTCGAATTCAGGCTCCAAAATTTCAGAAAGCTTTTTGTTCATCTTTTTGAAGCTTCTGGCATCTGGTTCAAAAGCGTAAGCCTTTGAAAGCGACGGACAAATGCTGCGCATATCAATGACAGTTTCTCCGCCATAGGCGCCTCCGTCAACATACGACTTATAATTATAACACCTGAGCTCGGATTTTGCAATAGAAATTTGAGAACTTTGTGAGAATTTAATATATTTGATTTGTCCCGAAAGTTTAAAATTGAGCACATCATCAAATTCTTTTTTCGATACATCATCACAAAGAAGCGAGCGTGCAAGGGAAAATTCATCTTTATGCGAAGAATAAAAATCATATGTAAACAATTCACCCGGGCACACAGGCAAATCAGGGGCATAAAGCTCAAACTCATTATCCAAAGCACATATCTTATCTATAACATCGGGAATAGATGTCCCGAAAGATACAAGAATTATAAATTCACTGTACTTTTTTCGTATTTCTTCAAATGTCATCACGCGCTTGCCGTGGAAAAACTGTCCGCGCACAAAACCGTCGGAGGCAAAATAGTCATCCGGCGCTTTGCCGATTCTCTCAAGTGCCGAAATAAGCTTGTCGGCTCCGTCGCCCATTCCATAAACTACAATATTCTTTTTGCTTTCCGCAAGATATTCCCACAAATCAAAGTTAACTTCACACATCACATTCACCATAGACGTATATTTGATTTTGTATTTTATCTCAAATTTATTAAGGCGGTATAAAATCATTTAAAATTTTCACCTTAACAGTGCAAATAAACGCATAAAAAGTTTTTATATTGCAAATTTTGTCTTGAAATAATTGAAAAAGTATGATATTATGTGTGTATTAGATAATTCAAACGGAGGAGTTTATTATGGCAGAAAACGCAAAATTATTCAGAACTGCAGTAGGCGGATTCAATAAAGAGGATGTTGCGCAGTATATAGAAAAAATGAACTTTGAATTCAACAGGGATATCAGCATTGCAAGAAATGAAGCGG
>JAZTXA010000060.1:0-3456 GCA_045636245.1 Eubacteriales bacterium
AAACATCATACGATCCGCTTGTGCTTTGCGCATCGTATCTTGTTATCGAAGAAGCCCTCGGTACAAACGAAAAACAAATCTCCTTGGCAAAGGAAACGCTCGTTTCACTTGCCTCGGAATCAAACCGTCCGTCGGAAATATACGATTTTCTGTTCACCTCCGACCATGCTGAGCTCACTTATGCCGTTTTCAAAACAAAGCTTTCCAAAATCAGGGATGCAAATGAGGCGATTTCAGCGTTTGATGAGCATGACAAAAAATACTTTTCATCATCAGAGGAGTATACAGGCGCATATCTTGTCACAGCACTTGAACTTTTGTTTGAAACAGCGAAAGAAAACTTCCCCGACGATCTTGTAAAAACAGAGGAATATATACTGCGTATTGCCGCGAAGCACCGTGTATGCATAAAATACAGTGACGAGATCTGTTCGGATCTTGCAAACGAAGCGATTCCCGTCGACCCCGACAAGAAAGAAAAAGAGCTTTTGAAGATCATATCCGACTATGTCACAAACGTGTGCAAAAAGCCTCTTACGGGCAAATTGCTTTGTATGTGCTTTGCAGTAGAGCTTGAAGGAATCGAGCGAAAAACAGATTTCGACAAACTTATCCCGACACTTAACGAGTACACAAAACACGGCAAAGTACCGCTTTCCGCACTTGACAAAAATGACACCGACGATTATATTGATCTTATAATACCGAGCATTTCGGAGTTTCTTCCCGAATACGAGGATCTTTGCATGATACATTCTTATTTTGAATTTGATTCCGCAACGGAAGAGCTGTTCATAAAAGAATTTGTAAAGCCGTATATCAAGGAAGGCAAAAGCTGTGGTGACTTCAAAAAGCTCTGCGCATTTTTGCATTACGTTATCACGGAATGTACCGAATCCGGCAAGCGTGCCGCGGGTACACAGGTAACAAAGCTGAATGCAAAAAATATGGAAATACTGAAATTGAACGGCGAAGATATCTTCGGCGATAACAATATGATATACGGAAAATTTACCGATATATTAAACACAGAACCCGAAAAGGGCTCAATATTCAAAAAATTATTCGGCAGAAAATAAGCCGATCATATACGAAAGGATACAGTTATGGGTATAAAGGTTGTAAAATTCGGCGGCTCATCTTTGGCAAGCGCCGAGCAATTCCGCAAGGTTGCGGATATAATAAAGGGTGATGAAAACAGACGTTATGTTGTAGCTTCTGCCCCCGGCAAACGCTTTAAGGGTGATTTCAAAATAACGGATATGTTTTATCTTATCTACGATAGAGTTGCCGCAGGCGACAATATCGACACGCTTTTCGAAGAGATCACGGGAAGATATCAGGAGATAGCGGACGGTCTTGGCATTGAGATCTCCATGGAGGCAGAATTTGCCCGCATCAAAAATGCTCTTTACAGTATGGCAGGCAGAGATTATGCTGCATCGAGAGGTGAATACCTCAACTCCATGCTTTTGGCAAAATATATGGGATATGATTTCATCGATGCTGCAGAGGTCATATTCTTCAAGCAGGACGGAACATTTGACTCTGAACGCACAAACACGGTTTTAGCTGAAAGACTCAAAAGACATCCGTATGCAGTTGTTCCCGGCTTTTACGGCTCAATGCCCAACGGAACAATAAAGACATTTTCAAGAGGCGGCTCGGACATAACAGGCTCTATTTTGGCACGTGCGGCAAATGCGGAGCTTTATGAAAACTGGACAGACGTTTCGGGCTTCCTTATGGCAGACCCCCGCGTGGTCGATAATCCCAAAGTAATTGAAACGATAACATACAGAGAGCTTCGTGAGCTTTCTTATATGGGCGCAACAGTTCTTCACGAGGATGCAATATTCCCCGTTCAGATTGCGGGTATTCCGATAAACATCAAGAACACAAATATCCCGGAAGATCCCGGTACTATGATCGTATCTACAAGCGACAAATACGACACAAAGACAATAATCACGGGTATTGCAGGTAAAAAAGGATTTTCCGCAATTCACATTGAAAAGGATATGATGAACGGTGAGGTCGGCTTCACAAGAAAGATACTTTCCGAGCTTGAGGAAAGAAACATATCCTTTGAGCATCTGCCCTCCGGTATCGACACAATGACAATAATGCTCAAAACAGAGGATATCGCACGCATAAAAGAGGATCTTATAGTTGACATAAGACACGCCGTAAAACCCGACAGCATATACATACAGGACGGTATTGCGCTTATCGCCGTTGTCGGCCGTGCAATGGTCAAGGCAAAGGGTACTGCCGCAAAGCTGTTCTCTGCTATCGCAAAGGCTGATATCAATGTAAAGATGATCGACCAAGGCTCGGATGAGCTCAACATCATTCTCGGCATTGAGGAATCAGACTTTGAAAAGGCTATGTCCGCTATCTACAATGAATTTGTAGGCTGACGGAAGTCTTTTCTGAAGGATAGGATATGTACAAAATTTTCGATATTCACACACATATTTACCCGGATGCGATCTCCGAAAGGGCAGTTACCGCCCTCGGCAATTTCTACGACTTTGTACCGCAGGGCAAGGGCTGTTATTCAGATATGACAGCGCACGATAAAAACTATAATATTTCGGGGTTTCTCGTTTTTTCCGTTGCAACTAATGCGCATCAGGTGCGCCGTGTGAATGAGTTTCTCTCCGCAACCTGCAAACAGGCGATAAATGACGGTTTTAAGACAGTTGCATTCGGCGGACTTCATCAGGACTGCGAGGATATGAAGGGCGAAATAGACTATGCGCTTTCCCTCGGGCTTAAGGGCATAAAAATACACCCCGACATACAGGGTATCGACGTTGACGACAAAAGGCTTTATCCGCTTTATGAGGAGGCAGAGGGTAAGTTCCCGATATACTTCCACATAGGCGACAACCGCCCGCAGTATCAGTTTTCAAAGCCGAAAAAGCTCCGCAAGATACTTGACGAATTTCCACGTCTGCAAGTCGTTGCCGCACATCTCGGCGGTTATATGACCTCTGAGGAAGGTGTTGAATATTTAAGCGGCCACGAAAACGTGTGGTATGATACATCGTCAGCACTTTGGGCAATGACACCCGAAAAGGCAGAATATCTCATAGGCAAATTCGGAAGTGAAAAGGTAATGTTCGGCACTGACTATCCCGTTATGTGCCCGCATGACGAGCTTGAGCTTTTCTTCAAAATAAAGCTTACCGAAAAGCAAAGAGAAGATATTCTTTATAATAACGCAATAAATTTCCTTAATTTAAATTAATGAATGACAAAGACGGAGATGGCTTATTTAAGGAAATGTATGGTAAACCTTGTAGGAGCAACCATATCAGCCCGTTTGAAAATCCGTTTGTGTTCATTTCATTCGGGGTGTTGCCGTAGGGCGGGGGCTTGTTCCCGACGTTTCAAAACCGTTTCCGTTTGTTTGTTTCATGCGGGCGATTCGTGAATCGCCCCTAC
>JAZTXA010000061.1:0-2473 GCA_045636245.1 Eubacteriales bacterium
GCCGAAGGGGCTCCCCTGCTAAGGGAGTAGGCGTCTAAAAAGCGCGCGAGGGTTCAAATCCCTCTCACTCCGCCAAAAAAAAGACCACCCATTGGGTGGTCTTGTTTTTGGCATTGGAGGGATTTGAATAATCTAAATGCAGCGCGGACGAGCGCTGCCGGCGAGGGCTTGACCGAGCCGAACCTTTATTTTCTCTTACAGAGAAAATGCAAACAAATCCCTCTCACTCCGCCGACAGCAATATGCTGCCGGTATATTGCATTTAGATTATTTGAATCCTTACTAACTCTTTGCCAATAGAAAAAGCCGCCCAAAGGCGGCGTTTTCTATTGGGAACTAACCCTAATTTTGATACAAATGCACCCCCTTTTGAGGTGAGGGGGTGCAAAGTCATTTTAGGGGGTGCAAGAGTATATAAACCTATTTCAAATCACTTGTTTGCTAATTTCTGAAGCCATTCTGCAGGTAAAACATATTCCTTTCCTTCAATGGAAATCGAATATGCTAAATCGTTATATGAGGTAATGTCCATTCGTACTGCTAAATTGGGTTCTTCCTCAAAGAATCCGTAGACTATACCATAAACATAACAGTTTTCCAGCATTCCATCCGGTTTCTTAATTAGATCGTACAATCCAGCTTCTCGGGGATCTTTTTGCGTTCGTATCTCGGATAGAAATCTGTTAATTTCAGCTTGCTCAGAAATTCCTTCTCTACAGGTTGTATGAATTGCATCTTCGGAATTATTACCTATTCCAGAAATGAATTCTAAGCGAGTGCAGTTATCAACGGAAAAATCAAAATCCGACAGCGAAGTTTTTCGATAAATGGCAAACCATTCGTTGTCAGGCGCATATCTAATCAGTATATTGTCGTTATCGGTGCCTTTGATTCTAAACATTCCCGTTTGATATGTGAGTCCCAAGTGTTGAGATATTTCTTCTTCTCCTTGTACACTGCTGATAAAATCCAAGTCACCCAAATAGTATAGGATTCCTTCGTTTGCCAAAAGGGTGTACTCGACCCCTGAATTACTGACAATGTTTCCATTCTCATTTTTTGTAAATGTATCTTCTTTTGAAGGCGTATCGGTATGTGACTGGCTTGACCGGTTTACGTGAGAACAACCGCATAAAAGCATAAGTGTTGCGATGATTAAAAACAATACTTTTTTCATATCCTTACCTCCGTTCATTTACCTTTTAAATAATATATCATAGAAAAAGTATTTTTTCAATAAATTAACGATTGCCGGCTATGATTCAACGATTCCCTCACTAAATCAACGATTATGGTTGTAATTTAACGTTTGCTTGTCTTTTAACGATTTGAAATAGAATAAATCTGTCTTTTTAAAGTTTTCTCTCCACAAAAGTTCTCAAAATGCTGATTTTGGGCATAAAATAACCGTCATCCCGTTGTATCAGAATGACGGTTATTCTTTGGCGGAGAGTGTGAGATTCGAACTCACGGTGGGTCGCCCCATCACTAGTTTTCAAGACTAGCTCCTTAAACCACTCGGACAACTCTCCGTGTGTTCCCCAATATACCACCGGGGAATGAAAAAGTCAAGAAAGCCTTACTGCTTTCTCTCGACCTTTTTCTTGGTGCCGTCGGGATAGACGATATAGGTGTTTTCCAGCTGGCCGGTGAGGTTGGCCTTTACATTGTCGATATAGATCCGGCGGAGCTTATCCCGTTCGGCCAGTTCTTCCTCGGTCAAGCCTTCGGTTTTTGCCTTGGCTGCCAGCTGATTGATTCTTGCGATGACATCATTAATACTCATAATACATCTCATACATAGCGGTCGATGACCACGGAAATACGGCCTTTTTTCGTCTGACCGTTGACGGTAGTAAGCTTTATTTTTCCAAGACCACGGACGGAGATTTTCGCCCCTTCCTCCACAGCCTTGTCCGGCTTTTCGCAGGGGAGTCCGTCAATGGCGGCTCTGCCGGAGGTAACATACTGGGCAGCTTGACTGCGTCCTACCCGAAAACCCGAGGAAATGACACTGTCCAGCCGCAGGGAGGCAAGGGTGTCTTTGATCTGCTTGGTTTCTGCTTCGGGAACGGTAACTTCTGACAAGGGGATCTGCTCCAAATGCACTTTAGTCCGTCCTGCACCGGTGAAGTTTTGCAGGATATAGGGAGCGATCTCCCGGGTGACGAAAAAGTCGCAATAGCCTTTTCCTACGCAAATGTCGCCTACAGTTTCCCTTGCGATACCGGCGCCCATCAATGCACCCAGAAAATCCCGGTGGGAGGGAGTGTCGCCCTCGAAAAAGGTTGCCCTCAGGCAACCAACGGGGGACTCCGCATCCTGCAAAGCGGTTTCGTCCAGATAGTCCGGCAGGTACACCAGCATTTGCCGCTCCGCACCATTATAGCCGCCGAAAGGGAAAAGACCTTCCGCATTGCCGAATAGATACCGGGTCATATCCAGCTCCCGCAGGGTCAAAAAGCAGGTGCTT
>JAZTXA010000062.1:0-4442 GCA_045636245.1 Eubacteriales bacterium
AAACAAGCACGTAATCATAATCAGCATCTGTTTCATATTGAATACCGCAGGTCAGCCAAACGGTAAAAAGTGAAAAGCTTATGACATATATGCCCATACCGCATATATAAATGCTTTTTAAGGTGTTTATAATCTTTTTATACTTTCCGGAAAGCTTTTTTTCAAAAAGAAAAAGCAAAACAAGCGGTATTACAGTAATCAGAATAATGCCGAGGGCAACACATGCATTCCATGTCTTTCCGCCGTTTGCTACGGTGCAAAAAAGATAAACCGAATAGTTTGCAAGTGTAAACACGGCAAAGATGATCATTATTATATTGATGATACGGTCTTTTTTGTTTTTCATCAAATTCACCTCGGTTACTATAATAAATGCAAATAAAGTGTAATTAATTCGCTTTTTATAAAGAATGTATAAACTTTTTTGCCCACTGCTTCATAATATGAGTTTTTTCGCATATACCTTCATGGTAATATAAGACAGCTTAAGGAGGATGCGTATGAAGCTTTTGCAAAGGTTTGATTTTAAAAAGAACGATGAAAAAGAAAAACTTAAAAATGAATGGGACAAGCTGAACAGACAGAAAAAACAGCTTAAAAGTGCTGAAGATGCGTGCAGAGTCCATTTGATAAACCCCGACCGAATATGCCCCAATCCATCACAGCCGAGGACGGTTTTTTCCGATTCGTCAATTATGAGTCTTGCCGACAGCATCAAAAAACACGGTATAATCCAGCCGATATCAATACGCCGTGTTTCTGAAGATGACACGCCTTTTGGCGGACTTTACGAAGTGATTGCGGGAGAAAGGCGGCTTCGTGCGGCAAAGCTTCTGAACTTGGAATATGTGCCGTGTGTGATACTTGACGTTGATAAGGAAACCTCTGCAAAGCTTGCACTTGTGGAAAATCTCCAACGCGAAGGATTGAATATGTTTGAGGAGGGTTCAGCATTTTTATCTCTTGCCGAAAAATATTCTTTGAAGCAAGAGGAAATTGCAGCACTCATTTCAGTCAGCCAATCGTATGTTGCGAACAAAATACGTCTTTTGCGATTAAGTGAGCCGGAGCGTGAGCTGATACTGCAAAATGACCTTACGGAACGACACGCACGTTGTCTTATCAAAATACATGATCCCGTATTAAGGCTTAAAACGATAGGGCATATCATCGAACATTCGCTAAACGTGCGTGAAAGTGAGGAGTACATAAAGAAAATACTTACACCGAGTGTACCTGTTCACAAGCCCGTGAGGAAAATGATAATAAGAGATATAAGAATATTTTTAAATTCGCTTGACCGAGCAGTTAGCACCGTTAAGGAAGCCGGTATTCCCATTGAGCAGTCAAGGGTGGAAACAGATGATTCAATACAGCTTACGATAAAAATTCCGAGATAAATAACCTCTTTTATAAAGCAGTTGACAAATTTTACTTTTTGAATTATAATATAATAAGAAAAGTATTTTGCGAGGTATCGGATGAATTACAAGTATAAAACTCACGGCACTTGTTCGTCTTTAATAGAAATAGAGCTTGATGGTAATACAATACAGTCTGTAAAATTTTACGGAGGCTGTGACGGTAATCTTAAGGGAATATCAAAGCTTGCCACGGGAATGAAAGCGGAAAAGGTCATAGAGTTGCTTGAAGGGACAAGATGCGGTTTTAAAAATACATCATGCCCCGATCAGCTTGCAAAGGCTTTAAAACGAGCTTTGAACGAGGAATGAGAGGGCTTTAAAATGGGCTACATTGAAAATTATAACAGATGGCTTGATTCTGACAAAACGGATGATGCCATAAAAGCGGAGCTTGCCGCTATCAAAGACAATGACGAGGAAATAAAGCTTCGTTTTTATCAGTCGCTTCAGTTTGGAACAGCGGGGCTTCGAGGCACTATGAATGCAGGTACAAATGCGATGAACGTGTACACGGTAAGTCAGGCTACACAGGCACTTGCAACTCTTATAAAGGAAGAGGGACAGGATGCTATGAAGCGCGGTGTTGCGATTGCGTGCGATTCGAGAAACAATTCGGAGCTGTTTTCCAAGCGTGCCGCAGAGGTTCTTGCGGCAAACGGTGTCAAGGTGTATATTTTTGAATCGCTACGCCCCACACCTGTGCTTTCGTTTGCTATCCGCCATTTGAACTGTATTGCAGGTATCAACATTACGGCATCACACAATCCCAAGGAATACAACGGGTATAAGGCTTATTGGGAGGACGGCGCACAGCTTCCGCCCGAGCATGCACAAAAAGTGTCCGACATAATTGATGTAACAGACATTTTTGACGGTGTACTCGCCATGCCGTTTGAAGACGGAATTAAAAACGGTCTTATCGAAATTATCGGAGAAGAAGTTGATGCGGCATATCTTGAAAATGTGTATGCGCAGGCGATAGATACCGAAATGATAAAGGAAATGGCAGACGATATAAAGATCGTTTATACACCCTTGCACGGTGCGGGCTATAAGCTTGTTCCGAGAGTTATCGATATGCTCGGATTTAAAAATCTTTATATGGTCAAAGAGCAGAGTGAGCCTGACGGAAACTTCCCGACAACTCCTTTCCCGAACCCTGAATTCAAGGATGTTTTCAACCCCGGTATAAAGCTTGCAAAGGAAATAGGCTCTGACCTTATTATCGCAACCGACCCCGATGCAGACCGTGTCGGTATCGCTGTAAGAGTCGGTGACGATTTCGTTACAATGACAGGTAACCAGGTTGGTGCGATACTTCTTGAATATATTATAACAGCGCTTAAAAATACAGGCAAGATGCCTAACGGTGCATACGCTGTCAAGAGCTTTGTTTCAACGGAGCTTGTTTCAAAAATAGCCGCAGTAAACGGTGTTAAGCTTTACAACGTTTTCACGGGATTTAAGTATATCGGTGAGGTTATTAAGCGTGAGGAAAAGCCCGGTGTGGCTGAATTTTTGCTCGGCTTTGAGGAAAGCTACGGATATCTGCGCGGTACGTATGCACGTGACAAGGATGCAGTTGTGGGTACGATGCTTATCTGCGAGGTTGCGGCATATTACAAGAAGCGCGGAATGACGCTTTACGATGCAATGCAGGAAATATACAACAAATACGGCTTCTACCGTGACGGCGTTGATAATATAACAATGAAAGGCCTTGACGGTATCGACCGTATGAAGCGCATAATGAAAAAGCTTCGTGAAGAACCGCCGAAGACATTGGCAGGTATTGCCGTTGATACAGTTATCGACTACAATATTCCGTGTGAATACAATATGAAAACGGGCGAAAAGACAATGCTCGACACAGGCACGACAAATACGGTTTACTTCAAGTGCGGTGACGATGTTGTTGTTATCCGTCCTTCGGGTACAGAGCCTAAAATCAAGCTTTACTACCTCGTAAGCGAGGCAACAGCAGAGGGCGCAGACGCGAAGGTTGCAAAGTTTAAAGAAGCAGGCCTTGCAATAATAGACAGTATTCAATAAGTTAAAAAAGTGACATACATTCATTTGAATGTATGTCACTTTTACGTTTTTTGAGATTGTATATTTTGTACAAGTGCTAATGTGAAATTTTGTAAAATATCACGGATTGGTATTTATTGACGAATGAACAGTTTTGCGCTATAATTAATTCAGAAAAGGTACTAATGTTATTCTGAAGATTAATTACAGCTTTAAATATAACAAGAAAGAGGTGATACCGATGGCAAGTTTGTTGAGATGATTTTGATTTAATAAACACGGAGGATATCGTTATGAAAAAAATATTGTCAATTATTATTTGTTCTGTTTTACTGCTATCACTTTTTGCCACGACATCGTTGGCAACACGGAAAATAACACTTGACGAAGCAGAAGAACTTATACGGCAAATGGTGGCTTTTAAAGGTACGATAACATCTGACGGAGAAGAAGAGTTAAATTATATAGTTGTGTCCGAGCTTCCCGCAACGCTTGTAACCGATGAAGCACTACTTAAACAGCTTCACGAAAAAAGCCGTTTAAGTGATTATATAAAATTTTACAAGCTCGACGGTGAATACGGTGAGGCATCATTTTGGTATGACTATATGAAAAGGTTTTTAACCGAAGAATATATGGACGAGCATTTAATGCTCGCCCGTACACTTTGGCAAATTGGCGACAATGTATATACACCTGACGGAATAGGATATGCCGTAGCACCGAATTATCCTTATTTAACAGATAAGGGGATCAGAGAATCCATTACGTTTGCAGATGGTAATACTGTTATTTTTGAAGCGCTTTATGCAGGTGACGGTACAAAATATGAGATCGACTTTGAATACACAGAAAACGGCTGGCGTATTTCCGGCGGTGAAGGCGCAAGAAAATTTCTCGGTGCTGTTTGGAAAGACGCCTATGCGCAGAACCCCGAAACGGGTGACAGCGTAACACCTGTTATCGTTTGCTTGATTATTTCAATGC
>JAZTXA010000063.1:0-22916 GCA_045636245.1 Eubacteriales bacterium
ATTGATTTGCGGCTGCATTTTTTTGATATCATAAAGTAATTTTTATTAAAAAATCAAATAAACTATTGAAAAAATTATCTTTGTAAGAATACTATATATTGATCATCTTCAAAAATAACAGTATACAAACACGGAGGAAAATATGATAACACCCGGATTTTCTTTTAAATACAACGGTGTGCCGTTTGAAGAACTTCAAAAGACGGTAATCGAAACGAAAAAGGGGATACTTTATACGCTCGAAGACGGTCTTCAGATAGAATGCCGTATTGAGAGATTTCCGAAATACAATGTAGTCAAGTGGACAAACTATTGGTATAACAACACAGATCACGAAAGCGGTATCGTTACCGATCTTTGGGATTGTGACACACAGGCTGTATTTGATGCAGATCCTGCAAAAAACAGAAGAAACAAGCATTCTGTGTGGGTGACAGATACTCTAAAGCTATACATAACGGACGGTGCCAATATTACAGATTATGATAATATGGCATACCCCACACGTTTTTGGCCAAACGAAACACTTAAAGCTGCAAACCATTCGGGCAGAAGCGGAATGGGTACATCTCCTTTCTTTGACCTAAACAGACAGGAAAAGGGGGTTTTAATGGCTGTGGGTTGGACAGGACAGTGGAACGCACAGTTTGAAAGAGGTGAAAAAGATGTCCGACTTCTGTCAAGAATAGAAGGAACAAAATTCTATATGAAGCCGGGCGAAAAGTTCAGAACATCATCTGTGACAATTCTTGAATACGAAAACGGTCAGGATAACGCACATAATGCATGGAGAAGATATATCAAGGAATACGTTTCACCTGTAGGCAAGCAAGAAAGAGATAAAGAGTGTCCTTTTTCCGCAATATTCTGGGGCGGTGTGCCCTCGGATGTGGTGCGCAAACGCTGGGAAGGAATTTTCGCTGAAAAGCTTCCGTTCAATTACTGCTGGATGGATGCAGGCTGGTATGAGCCTTTGACGGGAATGACTTGTGCTGAGCAGTCTGCACAGTGGGGCAAGGTTGGTACATGGAAAGTAAACAAAAAGTATCACCCCGGCGGCTTACGCGATGTTGTTGATTGGCTTCGTGAAAGAGATATAAAATTCCAGCTTTGGGTTGAGCCCGAGCATATCCATCTTGACGTTGAGCCGTGGACTGAATATATGAAGCCTGCACACAATTTAGAGGATAAGAACGTCATAATCGCACTTGGTAAGGATGAGGTGGCAGATCAGCTCATCGAGAAGATAAGCAAGTTGATTGAGGAGTTGGGCATAACACTTTACAGGCAGGATTATAACATAGGTCCGATACCGTTCTGGAAGCTCAATGACGAAGAAAACCGTGAAGGAATAAACGAGATAAAATACATCAATAACCTTTACCGTTTCTGGGATACGCTTCTTGAAAGATTTCCGTATTTACTTATAGACAACTGCGCAGGCGGCGGTCACAGAGTTGATATTGAAGCACTCGCAAGATCGATAACACTCTGGAGAAGTGATTATTGCAGTATATGGGATAATGCCCCCGAGGGTTATCAGCTTCAGACGATAGGAAACGCCTGGTGGTATCCTTATTCGGGTGTCGGCTACGGTCCGACTTTGGGTGATACATACAGCTTCAGAAGTGCATATGCACCCGGTATGACCGTGCGTACATGGGAACACGTCGATGATGAATGGGATGTGGGCGCTATGAATGAGCCGTTTGACTGGGCAAGAAAGTATTTTAATGAATATTTGTCTGTTCAGCATTATTTAACGTGCGATTTTTACCCGCTTATAAGAAATTCAAAGGAAACGATATCGTGGGCGGCATCACAGTATGATGAGCCTGAAAGTAACAGCGGTATAATCCTCGCATTCCGTAGAGAAGAATGTCCGTTTGCAACAGCCGATGTTAAACTCGGCGGTATCAAAGCGGATAAAACATACGAATTTATCAATGTTGATACAGAAGAAAAAATCATAGCTTCGGGTGATGAGCTTATCAAAAACGGCATAAAGCTCACGATCCCGAACAAAAGAGAATCGCTGCTCATAAAATACACCTGCAAGTAATTTTATCGAGTGTAATAATTGATTTGTAGAAATTAAGATATTCCAATTATGGAGGACTTATGGACATCAAAAAATTTTTATCAGTTTTTCTTGCATTAATCTTTTTATTTTCGTCAGTTATTTCGATTGCCTATGAACATGGTTCGGCAGAGAATGTTAGTGAGGTTGCGATAGGTACTGTATCTGAATATGATGATGCATCGCAGTTCAATATAGATGTTAGTAAATTGCCAGATGCAATTGATCATTCACCGGCAGGGTACAGGCAAAATGTTCTTCTTATCGGTTCTTCAGGTATAGGTATATGGGATCTTTCGAATGTTTCTGAAATTGTTATTTCATATGGCAGTGATCCCGTACTGCCTATTGAGAATGATAATGTATATATAACGGATGCGGCAGGTAATATTCTTGGATATGCACAGCTTTCACAACCCGGTTTGTTTTGGGTTCAGGGGCAAAGAGTTGTTTCGATTGATATAAATACCGATTATATCGGAGAGGTTTTTATTACAAAAGATGGGGAAGATTTTATTGCGATTGATAAAATTTGGATGGTTTTAAATGGCGGTACATGCGGTGAAAATATCAGATGGACGCTTGACAGCGAAGGCATACTCACAATAAGCGGTACAGGGAATATGACAAATTATTCATCTTTGTCATCTGTTCCGTGGTATTTAAGTTCAAATGTTAAAAAAGTTATAATCAAAAACGGTGTTACAAGTATAGGCGATTATGCATTTGAATATTGTTCCAGCCTTATGTCTGTTGCAATACCCGACAGTGTTACAAGTATAGGCGAGAGAGCATTTTACGATTGTTTCAACCTCAAAGATGTATATTATGGCGGAAGCGAAGCACAGTGGAATTGTATTACAGTTGATTCAAATAATTCTAATCTTTTGCGGGCACATATGATCTTTGCTCATGGCGGCGTAGGTGAGATCATAAGAAGCGGCAAATGCGGCGATGATCTTACGTGGACGCTTGACGATTACGGAACATTCAGGATAAGCGGTTCAGGCAGTATGACAAATTATGATTCACCATTATATGCCACGTGGGACATCTGCCGTTCAGCAATCGAAAAGATAATTATAGGTGATAGTGTTACAAGTATAGGCGTTAATGCATTTTATAATTGTTCAAATCTTGAATTGTTGAAATTGGGTGACGGTCTCAAGGTGATAGCAAATAGTGCATTCAACGCTTGTTCAGCTCTTGAATCCGTTGTGATACCTGATAGTGTAAAAAGTATAGGTTCACATGCGTTTAGTGAATGTACATCTCTTAAATACGTTAAATTGGGAAGCGGACTTAAAACAATAGGAAACTATGTATTTTATGAATGTACAAGCCTTGAAACAGTATCTGTGCCCGAAAGTGTTACGTATATGGGCAGTGATGTATTTCGATCCTGTACTGCACTTAAATCTGTCACACTCGGCAATGGAATAAAAAATGTGGCTGATCGTGTTTTCGGTAGTTGTGACAGCCTTACCGATATTTACTACACAGGCACCGAAGAAGAATGGGAAAATATAACAATAGGTGCCGATAACGACGCCCTCTGGCTTGCGGAGATTCATTTCTGTGCCCATACATACGGCGAATGGACGAAAAATGATGTGCTGTCAGACGAGGATAATGCAATTTACGAAAGAAAATGTGCCGACTGCGGATTTTCCGAATCGTACAGCACATGCAATCACAAGACAGAATGGGTGACTGAAGATCCCACAACTACCGAAAAAGGTAACAAAAGCGAAGTATGCGTAAAATGCGGTGAAATCTTTGCCGGTGAGGAGCTTGACATTATCCCCGAAAAGTTGGTAATTGAGTCATTACCCGAAAAACTTTCATATTCCTTCGGTGAAACACTTGATCTGACGGGGCTTGCATTAACATATTCATACGCAGACGGACGTGAAAATGTATCTTTGAGCGAATCCGACTACACAGTATACGGCTTCGATGCATATGTTTTCGGTGTTCAGACACTTTTAATTGAAGCAGGCAACTACAAGGCAAGATTTGATATAACTGTAGACCTGACAGTACTTCCCGATACGTTTACAGACAAAATTGATGCAGGCGCAACTGTTGAAAGCCTTGCAGAACTTTATCCCGATGCAACAGTATACGCACTTACTGATGACGGCAAGAAGACAGCAGGCGGTGATGAGCTTCTCAAAACAGGCATGATACTGCAGATCGTTAACAGCGACGGCACCGTAAACGGTGTAACCGTCATTGTAAATGGTGACATCACAGGCGACGGAGTGGTAAATGGAAAAGACCTTATAAGACTTAAGAAACAGATTACACAAAGTAACGCCGTTGAGCATATTGAATACGCCGACATAAACAGCGACGGTGTTGTGAACGAAAACGATCTTACCGCCATTATGATATTTTAACAGCAAAAATCCCTCCCGAATTGTCATGGGAGGGATTTTTATTATGCTTTACTGACCGTTTTCGGTGTCTTCTGCCACAACGCCTGTGGCATAGCGTTTTGCCTGTGTTGTAAACAGCTCGTAGTATTTTCCTTTTGATGCCATAAGCTCGCTGTGGCTGCCCATTTCGCAAAGCTGTCCGTCTTCAATTACGATAACACAGCTTGCTGTTGTTGCACTTGACAGTCTGTGTGAAACGAATACAGATGTCTTACCCGTGCGCAGTTCGTCGAATTTGTTGAATATCTCGGCTTCTGCAATCGGGTCAAGGGATGCTGTCGGCTCATCAAGAACAAGTATGTCGGAATCTCCGTAAAAAGCCCTTGCAATTGCAAGCTTTTGCCATTGACCTCCCGAAAGCTCAATACCGTTATCTTCAAAATAACGCATAAGAGGCGTGTCGTATTCATTGGGAAGATCTGCGATAAAGTCATCGGCACCGCTTCTTTCCGCAGAGCTTTTAACATCGCTGAAATTCGGTGTTTTATCGATGTCACCGAACATGATATTTTCGCTTACAGATACGGCGTATTTTCCGTAATCCTGGAAGATTATTCCGAACATGTCGTAAAGTGCCTTCGTATCGTATTCACGCAAATCGTGACCGTCAAGCAGTATTCTTCCTTCTGTGGGGTCGTAAAGTCTTATAAGAAGCTTTACAAGTGTTGTTTTACCCGCGCCGTTAAGACCTACAAGCACGACCGTGTCACCGGGTTTTATCGTAAGGGATATATTTTTAATAACATATCTGTCCGTACCGGGATACTTGAACGATACGTTTTCAAGCTTTATTTCGTGTGCAATATGGCGCACGGGCTGTCTTGGAGGATCTATGGTGGGCTTTATGCGCTTTTCCTCGTTCATAAATGTTATCATATTATTTATAAACAAGGTACCCTCGTATATCATAGCCGTTGTTGAAATGATCGATGCCAGCCTTGCGGATATCGTATTCAGTGCACCTGTGTAAAGGGAATAGTCACCGACTTCGTAATTTCCCTTAAAAACACCGTCTGCGATATAGATAAACAGCAAACAGTTGACTGCCGTTGCTACTATACCTGCCAAAAGGTTAAGCCAGAACTCGCTCATTATGAGCTTTTTAAGCCCCTTGAAGTATTTTGCAAAAACCGACTTGTATTTTTCCTTGAATGTGTCGGTCAGATTGTATATTCTGATCTCCTTTGCAAGATCCTTGTTTACAATAACATCGGAGTAATATGACATCTGACGTCTTTCCTTACTGCGTCTGAACATAAAATCAACATTTTTACGTCTGTAAACGAAGTTTATGACAGTCGAGGGAAGGGAAACCAAAATCATTACAAACGGTGCCCACGGGCTTACTGCGAAAAGAATTGCAATAAAGCCCACAATGCTGATAACAGAGCTGAACACAGAGAAAAATGAAGAAAGCACAGAGATAGGTCGGCTTCCCGCTTCGCGGTTTGCATTTTCCATCTTTGCGTAAAATTCGGGGCTGTCATAGCTTGAAATATCAACTTCCTTTGACTTGTCGATTATTTTAAGCTTTATGTGGTTTGATACCACTTCACTGCATATTCTTGTTATCATCGCCGAGATCCTGCCGACGATGTCTGAAATAAACAGATATGCAAACTGCAGTATCAAAAGCGAAAGAATTATTGTAAATGCTGTTATTTCACCGTTATAGGCACGCGCAAGACTGTTCAGAAGCTCCTTGCCTATAAGGGAGCCCGCAATAGGCATAACACCGTTGAATACCGCCATAAATACCATTACAAAAAGTATTATGGGGCTTGCTTCCCATACAAGCTTAAATATGTATGTAAGTCTGAATACAAATGTGGTGAAAAGCTTTTTTATGTATGAGGGAAGCTCTTTTATATTTTTTGGTGCGGGGACTCTGTATTGGTCATTGACTTTGCTTCCTCGTCCGTGAGGACCTCCCGGGTGCATATTCATACCTTAACCGCCTTATATCAAAATTTGTCGTATTCGCCGACTGATATTTCAAGCTTGTAGTCAACGCTTTGACCGGGCTTCAGAGTTTTTAATGTTCCGTTTTCGCGTGCCTTTGCACGTCCGTCAACTGTTGCATTACCCGGTTCAAGACCGCAGACGTATTCGTCAACTCCCGTCATTTTCCACTGTAAAAAATGGGGGAGATTTTTGTTTTCATATGCTATTTTAACGGAGAGGTCGGAGGAGCTGTTTTTCATTCCGAATGTTACAACTCCGTTTTCGGAATGCATATCCTCGTGATAATAACATCTTTCATCGTATCCGAATACCGGCGGGGTGAATTTATCCCACAAGTCAAGCTCTTTTTCGGCGATCTCGCTTCTCGGTACACGCTTTTCTGAGGGGATTATTACCTCTGCGTTTTCATCGAAAAGCGGATATCCCATATTGAAGTGATAAAGTATCATTTGGGGTGTTTCGCGTGCACATCCGTTTGAAACAACGTCCTCAATTGTTATTTTGTTTTCCATGTATTTACAGGTTATTTTTCTTGTTAAAGTAAGCTGTGCGCCGAACATTACCGTTTGCACCATATCACCGGTAAGAGTTACATAAGGGGTGCCGTTGTCGATACCTCTTTCAATTCGGAAATTCTCTGCGGGAATGCTTGAAAGTCTTCCGTGGCACGGCAATTTGTCACCGTTATCCGTGCAGGGGCTTCCGATGTTGTCAAGACCGCATGTTACAAAGAAGCCTCCGCCGAAGCTTTGCATCCAGCCGATGCCTTCAACATCGAAATATTGCGGTGCTTTGATGCCGACAGGTGTCTGATAACAAAGATTTTTGCCTTTATACGACATATTGAATATATCCATCGCTCTGTCAACAAGGACGGTAAATGAAAGGCCTGCGCCGTTTGAAATATCAACCGCCCTTACACCGTCTGCCCAGCCGCCGCAAAAACGGTATTCCTTAACGTTGAAAAGCTGATTGATGTGTCCTGTATAATGTTTTTCGTCAATGTATTTTTTCATTGTATTCGCTCCTTTCAGTCGGCGATAATAAGCTCAACTCCCGCTTCCTTTGCCGCTTTCCTGAAATCCTCAGAAACGGGGCTGTTTGTTATGATTATGTCTATTTGTGAGAGCTTTGCAAATGTATAAGGCAAGCTTCTGTCAAGCTTTGAGGTGTCCGCAAGAATGATGGTTCTGCGTGCCTTTTCACATATAAGGCTCTTAAGCTCACATTCGCTGTAGTTACCGCTTGTAAAGCCGTTGTCAAGTGAGAATCCGGAGGGAACGAGGAAGGCTATGTCAATGTTTATTCCTTCAATGAACGAAATTGCCTGATTACCCGAAATTGAAATATTGTCACGGTTTATCATGCCGCCGACAAGATTGATTATGGGAAGGTTCTTCTTCACAAGTTCAAGTGCGATATTGGGGCCTGTTGTGAGAATCGACAGCCTCTCGTCAGGCATTATCGATGCCATTTTAAGTATCGTTGTACCCGAATCGAGAAAGATCGATCTGCCCGTTTCTATATAGTTGACAGCCGCGTGTGCGATCCTTTCCTTTGCTGTCATGTTTGAATTCAAGCGAAGGCTGAAGGCATCTTCCATCGATGTGGTGATAAACTTCATGCTTCTCGCTCCGCCCCTTACCTTGATGGCTTCGCCTGACTTTTCAAAGTATTCGATATCACGTCTTAAGGTCATGCTTGAGACATCGGGGAAGGTATCCTCAAGCTCATGCAAGGAAACAAAAGGCTTCGATTGAAGGATTCGGCGTATTACGTCACGTCTTGTAGTATTCATTTTTTGTCCTTTCAGATGTTGTTAATAAACAACCGTATTTGATGTATAAAATAACAGAATTTGTGTTAGAAATTCACAATTACCGTATATCATATCACACAAACGGGCGTTTTTCAAGGACATTAATAACATAAATTGTTAATTATTTTCTGTGAATATAAAGCGAAATTATCGCCGTGCCAAGGAGGAAAATGCCGAAAAGAAGTCTTAAAATATTTCCGTTTATCATTCCTGCGATCCCTCCGCCAAGCAAAGCGCCGATGCATCCGCACACGGAAAGGAAAAAACACAAAGGATAGTTTATCTTTCTTTTTTTGAAATTTACAGCTCCAGATGATGCGGAAGAAAAGATGAAAACGGCAAGATTTACCCCTTGACAAATAAATTGTGATATGTTCTTGAAAAGTGACAGATACACGACAAAAAGACCTCCGCCGCCTATTCCCATTCCTGAAAGGGCTGAGAATAAAAACACAAATAAGAAGTCTGTCAAAGTGCTTTCCATATCATTATCCCTCCTGAAATTCCCGTGATAAGAGCAAATATTTTGACAAGTGAGGAATTGTTTATTTTATCAAGCAAAAATCCCCCTGTAAAGCCGCCGAAAAGGGCAAACGGCAAAAGCGGCAAAGCGGATGAAAATATCGATATATCTTCCTTGAGATATGCTGAAAACGACATGATACAAACGGGCAAAGTTGTGATGAGGCATGAAGCGAAAATGTCTTTTTTCTCGTATTTTTCACATCTTTTATACAGCAAAGAAAACAAAAATGTATAAACTATTCCTGCGCCTGTGCCGAGGATGCCGTTCAGTATACCTGCCAAAACAGCGATTATACCGCACAGGGGTATTAATGAGTCATTTTTTATTTTCATATTTTTTATTCTTCCCCCTTGAAATATTGTTCGTTATATGATAATATATATAAAATAAATGATTTTATACAATGGGGTATTTTGCACATGCTATATTACATTATTATGGGAATCGTTCAGGGGCTTGGTGAATTTCTTCCTATCTCTTCGTCAGGACACCTTGCTTTGGTAACTTCCTTTTGGGGATTTTCAGCCGATGAAACACCTGCGTTTGATGTTTTGCTTCATCTGGGTACTTTACTTGCGGTGTTTGTTGTTTACAGGCGTGATATTTTTCCGCTTGTACCTGCGTTTTTTACAATGCTTAAAAAGGTTTTTCAAAGGAAATTCAAGCTTTCGGAGTATACGCTTAACGAAAGATTTGTTATGTACATAATCGTTGCAACTATCCCGCTTATTTTGCTTGCTTTGACAGGACTTGAAGATAAGATAGACATTATTAAGAATTATCCCGCTGCGGTCGGAGGAATACTTATCTTCAACGGCTTTGTCCTTTTGATAAGCGACAGACTTTCCCAGGGAACGGTCAATGGTGAAAATGCAAAGCCGAAAAGTGCATTTATTGTCGGTCTGTGCCAGATGTGTGCGACGCTTCCGGGGCTTTCGCGCTCGGGCTCAACGATAACAGGCGGCCTTTTGTGCAACTATAACAGAGAATATGCGGTTAAATTTTCCTTCATTCTGTCCATTCCCGCCATACTCGGTGCGGCGGTTTTAAAGGCAGATGACATTATCAATGCATCTATCCCTACAGAGCAGTGGATAAATTACGGTGTAGGTATGCTGTTTGCCGCTGTATTCGGATTTTTGGCAATGAAGGTTCTCATTTATATATCCAAAAAAGCAAACTTTACATATTTTGCATATTATTGCTTTGCCGTAGGACTCGCGGCGATAATTTATACGTTTGTACGTTAAACAGGGTCTGAACAAGAAAGGACGGAAAAAAGCGGATGGCAAAAACCACACCTGCAAAAAATAAAAAACAAGGTGAAAAAGATAAGACCGCACAGAAAAGTACGGCAAAGAATACACAGAAGAAAATTATTACAGTACCGAATATGTGCGACAAGATACTGCCGTTTGTGTTTGTTATAATCGGTTCGTTCTTTGCTTTGTGTTTTGTATTTCCGAGTGCGTGCGGTGCAATAGGAAGCTCTGTGAGAGATGTTGTATTCGGTGTTTTCGGTATAGGTTCATTGCCGATACCTGTGTTTTTGATAATTCTCGGAATTTTCTATTTGAAGTTTATAGATGCTGATGCGGAAAGACCGCGTATGAAGATATATATTCGCTGCTTGCTTGGATTTGCGACTGTAATATCTTTTTCCACACTTCTTTCGATCATTTTCTTCGGATCGGAGTTGGAGCTTACGGTATCGGAAATGTTTGAAAAAGGTAAATCTTTTTACGGCGGCGGCTTTGTCGGCGGTGTACTTGCGGAATTTCTTTGCAAATACATCGGCATATTTGCACTGTTTTTGATGTTTATAACTGTTTTTGTGTGTGCAATACTTACGTTTGGACTTACACCGTATAAGCTTTATGATATCGCAAAAGCAAAAAGGGCAAGCAAAAACGATGAAGATGATGATATTGATCCGTTTGATGCAGATGATATTGCCGATGAAGATATCGATGATATTCCCGTAATAACATCCGTGAAGCGTAAGAAAGACACTCCGGCAGTTTCAGATAAGAAAATAAAACGCAAAAACCCGCTTGACCATTCACTGAAAGAAAACGATGATGTGGATATTCCCGATATTCCCATCGACAATTCCGAAAGAATAGATATGGTAGATAACGACGGGAAGAAAATAAGCATCAGGAATAAAGATGGGGAAAAAGAGGATAAGTCCGGCAAAAAGGTATTTAACTACGACGAATACGACGAAAAGAAAAAAGAGAAAAAATCAGCAATCTTGATAAAGGAAGAAAAGACACCTGACCCCGATCCGGATCTTGATTTTGATCTTGACAAGATATTTGATGATAATTCAACGGCTGTTCCGATAACCGAAAACAGCACCTCCGCACAGGAAGAAAAAACAATTGAGGTTGAAAAAAGCACTGTCGGAACACCTACCGATGAAATGCCCGACCCGGGTAAGCCGGTGTACCGTTTGCCGCCAATGTCGCTTTTAAAGTATGACGATAATCAGCAGTCAATAGATGTGTCGGCAGATCTTGAAAAGAACTCTAAAAAACTTATAAGCACGCTTGCAAGCTTTAACGTAAATGCAAGTGTTGTACATATTTCAAGAGGTCCCACAATAACGAGGTATGAGCTTAAGCTTGCCCCCGGTGTCAGAGTTACCGCAATATCAAAGCTTGTCGATGATATTGCCATGACGTTTGCATCAACGGGAGTAAGAATAGAGGCGCCGATCCCCGGCAAGGATGCTGTCGGTGTTGAAGTGCCGAATAAAGATATCAGAATCGTAAGAATAAGAGAGCTGCTTGATACAGACCGCTTCAGAAAATCCGAAAGCAAGCTTACGTGCGCACTCGGTGTTGATGTGGTTGGTGAGCCTGTGTATCTTGATATTGCAAAAATGCCCCATATGCTTGTTGCGGGTGCAACCGGTATGGGTAAGTCCGTATGTATCAACAGCTTGCTTGTCAGCCTTTTGTGTAAGGCATCTCCCGACGATGTGCGCATAATGCTTATTGACCCGAAAAAGGTTGAGTTTGTGCCGTACAGTGAGATACCTCATTTGCTTGTTCCCGTTGTGACAGACCCCAAAAAGGCGGCGGGGGCGCTCCATTGGGCAGTGGAAGAGATGGAAAGAAGATATACCCTTATTGAAGAAGTGGGGTGCAGAAACATTTTCGGTTATAACGAAGTCACGGCAAGCGATCCCGAAAAAGAGCATTTGCCACAGATTGTCATAGTTATAGACGAGCTTGCGGATCTTATGATGACAGCCAAAAATGATGTTGAAAGCTCCATCTGCCGTATCGCACAGAAAGCACGTGCGGCGGGTATGTACCTTATAATCGGTACACAAAGACCGTCTGTTGACATCGTAACGGGAACAATCAAAGCGAATATACCGTCACGAATTGCATGCAAAACATCTTCTCAAATCGATTCGAGAACAATAATAGATATTGCAGGTGCTGAAAAGCTTATCGGACGCGGTGATATGCTTTACGCTCCTGTCGGAATTGCAAAGCCCATACGTTTGCAGGGTGCCTTTGTAAGTGATTCGGAGGTTGAAGCAGTGACATCGTTCATCAAAAAGACTTATGGCAAGGTGTCGTTTGATGAAGGAATAAAAGAAAAGATAGACAGGGAAGCATCGCAGATCAATGCGGGAAAGCAGTCTGCGTTTGATGTTTTCGATTCCGACAAAGGCGGAGAAGAGGACGAAATGCTCCAGCCCGCAATAGAATTTGCTTTTGAATCTGGTAAGGTTTCAACATCACTTTTCCAGAGAAAGCTGTCCGTCGGTTACGGCAGAGCGGCAAAAATAATTGACCGCATGGAGGAGCTTGGAATATGCAGCGCACCTTCCGGAAATAAACCGCGTGAGCTCCTGATGACAAAAGAGGAATATTATGAAATGATCAACGGAGGAAATGAATAAAAGTGGCTATTACTGTTGACTACTGTAAAAGCTCCGATGAGTTTGGCTTTGCCAAAAAGCTTTTCGGTGAAATATTTTCAGCAAATGAATTTGCCGATAAGTTCTATAAACTTTTGAAAAACAGAAGTGATGTGGATGTTATACTCGGCAAATATAACGATGAGCCTGTAAGTGTTATACATGTTGTAAGATGCGGCGATATATCGTATATATACGGTGCAGGTGTTTTAAGTAAGTACAGGCTTAAAGGTGTTTTCCGTGTGCTTGTTACGGAAACCGTAAAAATGTGCAAGCAAAAAGGTGACAAGCTTATATTTACAGTTCCGCAAGAGAGCTTTCACTACGATATATACAAAAAATTCGATGTCGATACGGAAGTATATAAAAACGTGTACGAGCTTACGGAAAATGCAGACTTCGTAACGGAAATTACAGACGATATAAAGCTATTGTACGATCTGTACCGTGAAAAAAATCAAAGCCCCGTCGCTTTACCTTATGACCTTTTTGAGCTTTACATAAACGAAACCGATAGAAAGGTCGAGCTTATAAAGAAAAACGGTAATATTTGCGGTTATATGATATCAGACGGAGGTAGTCCTTATGAGATATACTGCCGCGAAGATGGATTTTACCGAACTTCAGGGCGTGAAATATTTGCATTGGCTGTTGAAAACGGCAAAAAAACGAATGAGATATACGAAGCTGTTTTTCTTGATTGACTTGTAAAAACAGATTTAAGCTTTAGTTGAACCGCTTGGCGGAGAAGGGAAAAAATTATGGTATATATGCTTTGTGCGGACGGTCTTGAAGAATGTGAGGCGCTTGTAACGCTTGATATGCTTCGCCGTGCGTGTATTGATGTTAAAACGGTGTCACTTTCCGAGAAAAAGATCAAAGGTGCACATGGTATTGATTTTGATGCGGATATCATGAAGTGTGATATTACCGCCTCTGAAATCGCAAGTGCCGAATGCCTGATACTTCCCGGCGGCGGTGTCGGTACACAGACACTTTCAAAAAGTGAGGATGTTGCGGAATATCTGAAGGCATCACGGGAAAAGGGGATAATTCTTGCGGCAATATGCGCCGCACCGTCAGTCTTGGGTATTCACGGCATGCTTAAAGGAAAACGTGCAACGTGCTATCCGGGATTTGAAAAATATCTCGATGGATGCGAATATACAGGGGAAAGCGTTACCGTTTGCGATAATGTAATCACCGCAAAGGGGATGGGATGTGCAATTGAGTTTTCCGCCGCAATAATAACTGTGCTTAAAGGAAAAGAAACAGCTGACAGGATACTTGGAGAAATAATGTATGCCGGTGTTTGAATTAAGAGAAGAAAAATCTCAAATAAGGGAAAAATACAGACAGATACGTGCAGGTATATCGGAAGAAGATAAAAAACTGCTTGACAGCAAAATATGCGAAAAATTTCTTTCGTGTGTTTCATACAGGTACTGTGATACGATACTTATGTATTCTCCCGTGCGTGATGAAATAAATGTAACTGCTATTGCTGAAAGGGCGCTTGCGGACGGCAAACGTGTGGCTTACCCGAGATGCATACCGGGAACAAACAAAATGAATTTTCATTTTGTCACATCGCTTGATGAATTGCAAAAGGGCGGAACATTCGGAATTGCGGAGCCGCCTGAAACAAATGAAAGATTCAGCAAAAGGGTAAACAGCTGCGCCATTTGCCTTGTGCCCGCTTTGGCATATGACAAATACGGTTACAGGATAGGGTACGGCAAAGGATTTTATGACAGATATCTTTCGCATTTTTCAGGTTCTGTTATAGGTATTGCATATAAAATTCTTGTCTCGGATGCACCGCTTCCGAGAGGTAAATTTGATGTGCGCGCAAATGCCATTGTAACTGAGGAAGGGGTATCTTCAATTGCCCGTATTTAAAACATATCACCGTGTTCCGCTGTTTGTTTTGGTGACATATATCCTTACATCTCTGTCGGGATTTGTAACCCTTGAAGAAAACAGTTACGGAGCTGAAACCTTTTTTGCAGTACTTGTTCTGCAAATAATCACGTTTGTTTTGCCCGGGTTGTTCTACTGCCGTATAAACGGGGCAGATCATATTAAAAAAATCAATTTAAAGCCTTTTGGCGTAAGATCGCTTGTGTTTATTGTTCCTGCATCGCTTTTGCTGTTTCTTTCAACGGCACTTATACGTCTTACGGGAATTTATTTATCAAACGGTCAGTATGTGCCCACAGTTTCCACGGGCGGTGTTTCGCCTGCTAATGCAGTCTTTATCCTGCTTGTATACTGCGTGTGTCCTGCGGTATGCGAGGAATTTGTTTTTCGCGGAATAGTGCTCTGTTCATATAAAAAATACGGTATAATCTGTTCTGTCGTTGTATCATCGCTTTTGTTTTCGATGCTCCATTTTTCGATAAGCGACTTTTTACTGTATTTTGTTTCGGGGATTATTCTTGCTTCTACAGCGCTTATAACAAGATCCGTATTTCCGTGTATGATAATTCATTTTCTTAATAATGCTTTTGTTATATTTTTTGAAGACTATCTGTGGCAGATGATCGTAAGACCTGATAATGTTGCTTTATTTGTTTTCATTATAGGTTCTTTGTTTCTTCTTCTTTTGTTTGTTTATCTGTCGCATGCCGAGGATATCCTCTACAGATATTCTTCAACCGTAAGCGAAAAGGAAAATCCCCCAAAAAGGGAATTGACACTTGTGATACGTGATTTTTTGATATCGGTACTTTCCCCATCGTTTTTACTTTGCGTGGTGTATTTCGCAATCGCATCCGTTGTCCGCTTGAAGGGATAAGCCCGTTTTTTAAGAAAGGTATATTGTTATGGGTAAAAATAACAACAAAGACGTCAGTGGTAAACATGCATCGGAATACAAGCATTCCGATACCCACGAGACGCCAAATGTCAACGAATTGTTGGAAAAACAGAAAAAGCAAAAAGACAAAAATGTCAAAACGGATGAGCTTGGCAGGGAATATGAAGTAAAGACTGCAAGCTCTGTGTACAGTGCTGTTATGGCGGTTGTATATATTGTTTTTGTTCTGATCATATCCGGTGTATGCAGTTTTTTTGCCGTTTCTATTGCGAATGATGTCTTTGCATTTCAAAAAAAGGAAGTAACAGCGGAAATATCGCTGGGCAATTATGTCACGGTGAGCGAGCTTGCCACACTCCTCGGCGATGAAGGTATTGTTAAATACCCCACGGTGTTTAAATATTATGCACAGCTTCGTGAAGAAACGGACGGATTTGAACCCGGAAAATATGAAGTGACATCAAATATGAATTATGATGCACTTCTTGCATTTTTTAAGAAGCAGTCCGCAGAAAGACAGATAATTACACTCACGATCCCCGAAGGCTTTACTGTTGATGAAATAATAGATCTGTTTGTTTCAAACGGTATGGGAACGGAAGAAGGATTTGCAGATGCAATACAAAACGGGGACTTCAGTGACTACAAATTCATACAGCTTCTTGAAGAAAAGAAGCTTTCGCCTGACCGTAAATACCGTCTTGAGGGATATCTTTTCCCCGATACTTATGAGTTTTTCAAGGATTGGAGCGAAACAAGAATAATCATGACGCTGCTTGACGGATTTGAAGCACGTTTCAATGAAGAATACTATGAAGCTATCGAAAAATCGAAATTTTCACTCGATGACTATATAATTATTGCATCTATGATACAGGCGGAAGCAAAATATTCAACGGATTTTGAACTTGTATCGAGTGTATTCCATAACAGACTTGCAAAGCCGACCTCCTATCCGTATCTCGAAAGTGATGCAACGATCCAGTATGCTTTTGCAACGCACAAAAACGAGATAACACCCGAAGATCTTAAAATTGACCATCCGTACAACACCTACCTCCGTCCCGGACTTACACCGGGTGCTGTTTGTAATCCGGGGGCAACTGCGATTCTGACAGCACTTCAGCCTGCGGAAACAAATTATTATTACTTTGTTTCACGTGCAAACGGAGAAATGTTATATGCTGCCACCCTGGCAGAGCATAACCAAAATATTAAGGAAATACAATCGGAGAACTGATATGGAACTTTTGTCCCCGGCAGGTAATTTTGAAAAGTTAAAAGCGGCAATTTTATACGGTGCGGATGCGGTGTATCTTGCAGGACATATGTTCGGTATGCGCTCCGCCGCCGATAATTTTGATAATAACGAGCTTAAGGAAGCGTGTGAATATGCACATGAAAGAGGAGTTAAGGTATATCTTACCTTGAACACAATGCCTCGCGATGATGAATTTCCGCGCCTTGAAGCATTTTTGAATGAAATAAAGGATTTCGGTATCGATGCTTTCATCGTTGCCGATGTCGGCGTTATGGCACTTCTGAAACGTGTTATACCTGACTGCGAAATGCATATATCTACACAGGCAAGCGTAGTAAACAGCGAAGCGTGCCGTGCATATATGGCGCTTGGTGCAAAGCGTATCGTTTTGAGCCGCGAGCTGAATATTGATGAAATTAAAACGATAAGAAAAAATATCCCCAAGGAATTGGAGCTTGAGGTGTTTATACACGGCTCAATGTGTATTTCATACAGCGGCAGATGTCTTATATCAAACCATTTTGTAAAGCGCGATGCAAACAGGGGTGCGTGTACACAGCCATGCCGCTGGAATTATAAGCTTTACAGATTGGAAGAAGAAAAACGTCCTGACGATGTGCCCGAGATAATGCAAACGGACGAGGGTTCGTTTATATTCTCCTCGAAGGATATGTGTATGATAGAGCATATTCCCGAGCTTTTTGAAGCAGGTGTTGATTCCCTCAAAATAGAGGGTAGAATGAAAAGCGCATATTATGCCTCTGTTGTCACAAACACATACCGTATGGCACTTGACAGCTACATAAACGATCCCGAAAATTATAAATATGACCCTGTGTGGGGATATGAGTTGTCATCCGTCAGTCATAGGGAATATGACACGGGATACTTTTTCGATAAACCCATGGAAGATGCAAAAACCGTTACAGAGGGCGGATATTTGCGTGAAAAATCTTATATTGCAACAGCACTTTCTTATGATCCGGAAACGAAGAGAGCGACATTTTTGCAGAAAAATAAGGTCATCAGCGGTCAGAAGGCAGAGCTTATGACACCGGGATGCCCCGGCGTACCGTTTGAGGTTGGGGAGATGTACAACGAAGAAGGAGAGAAGATAGACTCCGCGCCCCATCCGGGTATGATATTCAGTATCGCAATGCCGTTTGAGGTGAAAAAAGGCGATATAATAAGAGGCGCATAAATTTAATGTAAATTAACGCATCACAAATATCGTATATGTTTAATTGTGAGGGATGAATATGGAAAAAAAAGCTTTGATAATCAGCGCTGTTAAAAAGTATAAAAAGCTTATGCTTGATGCCGAAAGATGGCTGTGGGCACATCCGCAAACGGGATATACGGAGTGGCAGGCGCATGACTACCTGAAGGCGAAATTTGAAGAGTTGGGTTACACTACCGTATGTGCCGGAAACATACCCGGCTTTTATACCGATATCGACACGGGTAAAAATGGGCCGACGGTTTATATTTTAGGGGAGCTTGATGCCCTTGACATTGCAAACCATCCCGAATCGGTTAACGGTATGTCGCATGCTTGCGGTCACCACGCACAGGTATCGGCACTGCTCGGAATTGCAGGTGCATTTAAGGAAGAAAAAATGCTTGACGGTATTTGCGGAAAGATACGTCTTGTGGCTGTGCCTGCAGAGGAAATGATACAGCTTGATTATCGCGAAAGCCTTAAAGAAGACGGTACGATTTCGTATATGGCAGGAAAAGTTGAGCTTATGAGGCGAGGCTTTTTCAATGAGCGCGGAGTAGCTCTTATGATCCACACGAATACAAATGACGACGGTTTTGTGTTTAAATCGGCACTCGGATTTCACGGTTGTGTTTTGAAAACCGTAAAGTATAAGGGAGTTGCAAGCCATGCAGGCTGTGCCGCACATCTCGGTGTAAATGCGCAGTATGCTGCCATGCTCGGACTTCAGGCATGTAATGCTCTGCGTGAAACATTTGTGGATAGCGAGCGTACAAAATTCCATCCTATTGTAAAGGGAGTACAGTCGTCCGTAAATATCATTCCCGATGAAATAGTTATCGAAAGTTATGTAAGAGGAAAAAGTTTGAACGGCATAATCCGTGAAAATAAGAAGCTCAACCGTGCTTTATCAGCATCTGCGGCGGCATTCGGCGCTTGTGTTGAGTTACATGACAGACACGGCTCATCGCCTGAATATCATGATACAGAGCTTATGAAGCTCGGCGAAAAATGCTGTTCCGATTTGGTGGGGGCTGATAAAGTTGAATTTACATACGACGCATGGGGAACATCCTGCTCCGATTTTGGTGATATAACATCTGTCATGCCCGGACTTCAATTCAACTGTGCGGGTGCTTTGGGAACGTGTCACAGTATAAATTTCCAAATGACCGATCCGTGGTGCTTCTGCAAAAATTCAGCTTCTGCCCAAATATTGATAGCATATGAGCTTTTAAAAGAAAATGCCGAAAACGCTGAAAGAATTATTGCAAATTACAAGCCTGTATTTAATTCTGTAGAGGAATATTTCAAAACCGTAGATGCCATATCACTTGACTGCGATGCGGTAAAATATAACGCCGACGGAACTGTTGTAATTAAATATATGTAATTATATATATCAAAATTATTGACTGTATTAACTGAAAGTTTACAATTAGTATATACGTATTATAACGTGTAGTGATATAATTTGTCGGGAAACCTAAAATATCACCAGAAAAGGAGAATTTTAAAAATGAAAAGGTTTTTTTCACTCGTTCTTTGCGTTGCAATGATCGCAACAGCAATCTTTTCCGTCTCCGCTGTAAGCGCTGCAGAAGTTGCAAACGGTACATGCGGATCAAATCTTACATGGACACTTGACAGCGAGGGTACACTTACCATCAGCGGTACAGGTCTCATGTACAATTATTCCATATACGATGACACAGACGAAGCCGGCAATGTTATCAAAGATAATTCTGCACCTTGGATAAGCTACGCGGCTGATATCAAGAAGGTAGTTATCGGCGAAGAAGTTACTTACATCGGTGAAAATGCTTTTGAAGGTTGTACAGCACTTGAAAGCATCGTACTTTCTGCAGGTAACTACGCTCCCTATATTCCCGTTGAGAATTTTGAGCTTAACACACCTTACAAGTTGATGTCGTATAACGTAAATGGTCCTATATATGCGAATACAGTATCCGGCGGTTTGAAAGCCGTTTCCAGTCCTGTTTTTGCACGTGATTTTTACATAGAAGAAGCTACAACACTTGACGGTGCTCCCGCATACCGTATTTACTACTACTACAACGATGCTAAGAGCTATTTGTACCATGAAGGTACAAGCACAACAGGCTTCAAGTATACAGAAACAGTTCCGCTTTACAAAGAAACAACTGATGCTGAAACAGGCGAAGTTGTACAGGGCGATGAAATTTCCACTGTATGGACATACGAAGAAGCAACAGGTGCATGGCTTGCTCCCGCGTCCAATAACAGATTCCTTGCTGCAGACAATACAAACACAAGAGAAGATATCAGAGCTTATGCATACAGCAATATAACTAAGGCACAGTATACACTCGCAACTTTGGCAGTAATGGATCCCACAGCAACAAATATCCCCGGCATTACTGCTATCGGTAAGTATGCATTCTCTGACTGCGCAGCACTTACAAATATCTACTGCAGATCATCAGAAGAACTCTGGGCAGGTGTTACTGTTCAGAATGGCAACGATGTTCTCGCAACAGCAACAGTTACATGCAACTATGTAGAAGAAGGCGGCGCAACAACTGCTCCCGATGCTCTTACAGTAGTTGAGGGTAGCACATATGTGGTTGACGAAGCAATCAGCACGATTATTGCTAAGCCCACTTCCAACATTTCATTGACTTTGTCCGAGTTTAAGGCACAGATCGCAACTGATGCAGCTTATATAAATGTAGTTAATGCTTCAGGCGTTTCTCAGACAGGTGCAAGCGTAAGAGTTACGGCTAAACTTTCCGTACAGCTTCTTGATGCTTCCGGTGCTGTTGTAAAGACATACAAGATTATTGTTGTCGGTGACCCCAGCGGTGACGGTCGTATCGCTGCAGGTGACGTTAACACGATTAACGGTTACGTTAAGAATTCGAGAAATTATCCCTCAGGTTCTGCAGAATTTTATGCCGCTAATACTAACGGTGACAAGAGATTGTCTGCGCTTGACGTAAACGCTCTTAAGAAGTTCATGGCATCTTCTGAATGGTAATCAGATAAGAATTAAGTCTTAAAATTGGTTAAAAAATCCGAGGTCCATCAAAGTGGGCCTCGGATAATTTTTTATAATATTTCATAAATTACGATTGACAAAAAACGACAATAGGGGTATAATAGCAGGGACTTTGTTTTGCGGAGATATTGAATGATATGGAGAAAATAATTGAAATTGAAGGCCTATCAAAGCACTTCGGTGATGTAAAGGCGGTAAACAATATCAGTTTTTCTGTAGAAAAGGCAACCTTGTTCTCCTTCCTTGGTGTTAACGGTGCGGGAAAATCCACTACTATTTCTATGATATGCGGACTTTTAAAGCCCGATTCGGGAACGGTCAAAGTGTGCGGTGAGAATTGCGAAGGAGTCAAGAATAAAATAGGTGTGGTTTTTCAGTCATCTGTTCTCGATTTATCTCTTTCGGTTTATGATAATTTGAAATACCGTGCAGCCCTTTACGGTATAACGGGAAAAAGATTTCAAAAAAGACTCGGCGAGCTTACTGAGCTTATCGAAATGAAAGAAATATTAAACCGCCCCGTCGGTAAGCTTTCCGGCGGTCAAAGGCGTAAGGCTGATATTGCCCGTGCGCTTTTCCATAATCCGTCACTTCTTATACTTGATGAACCTACAACTGGGCTTGATCCGCAAACAAGGAAAACATTGTGGTCCGTCGTTGAAAATTTGCGAAAAAAAGAGGGACTTACGGTGCTTCTCACCACTCATTATATGGAAGAGGCTGCTGATTCTGACAGGATCGTTATTATTGACAGCGGCAGAATAGTTGCTGAGGGTACACCCATAGAACTGAAAAACAAGTATACAAAAGATACGGTAACGCTTTACGGTGTTACCGAAAAAGAGGTAATACGACTTGGATTACCATATATCCTTGACGGTACATGTTATAAAGTGTTTGTTGAAAATACACAGGATGCCGCGAGTCTTATCGCAGATCACAGGGAAATATTTAAAGATTTTGAAATAACAAAGGGAAAAATGGACGATGTTTTTCTTGCCGTAACCGGTAAGGCGCTTCCCGGAGGTGTTTCGAAATGAATATGCTTATATATGTAATAAAAAGAAACATAAAAATGTTTTTCCGCGACAAGGGAATGTTTTTCACCTCTTTGATAACACCGCTTATTCTGCTTGTGCTTTATGCAACATTTCTTTCAAATGTTTACCGTGACAGCTTTACATCCGGAATACCCGATATATTTAAAATTGACGATAAGCTTATTGACGGCACAGTTGCAACACAGCTTGTGTCTTCACTTTTGGCGGTGAGCTGTATTACGGTTGCATTTTGCTCAAATTTACTTTCCGTACAGGATAAATCAAACAAAACACTTAATGATTTCGCTGTATCGCCCGTAAAAAGCTCAACACTTGCGCTCGGATATTTTGCAGCTACATTTTTGGTAACGATAATTATATGTATTGTTACAATGGCGGCAGGACTGTTGTATATATATTTTAAAGGCTGGTATTTGACATTTGGTGATGTTGCTTTAATGCTTTGTGACGTTTTGCTTCTTTCGTTACTCGGTACATCGCTTTCATCCGCCGTCAGCTTCTTTCTTTCAACACAAGGGCAGATGTCCGCTGTAAGTGCGGTTATAAGCGCAGGCTACGGTTTCATTTGCGGCGCATATATGCCGATATCACAGTTTTCGGAGGGGCTTCGCGATGTTCTTTCATTTCTGCCGTTTACCCATGCTACATCTCTGATACGAAATCACACGATGAACGGTGTGTTTGAAAAAATGCAAAGTACAGGTATTCCGAATGAGGTTATAACTGCA
>JAZTXA010000064.1:0-18624 GCA_045636245.1 Eubacteriales bacterium
AATTTAATTTTTCATTCATAAATTTTACCATTATTTCCTGAATATACATAATCCTTTTATTTTTATACCAAGTTGGTAAATAATTTTACCCAACAAAAAAAGCCTCTGTTACGAGGCTTGTAAGCTGGAAATTATTTTTTATAAAATTTACCTTGATATGTATCTCTTTTGTAAAGCTGCTTGTCTATTTCGTTTATCACACACGTTTTCTTAATGCTCCATAAAGGAGCGACAAGTGCGTTTTGGTCCCCATCTCCCGTCACTCTTGCAACTACCGTTTCACACGGCAATCTTTCGATTTGCGAAGCTGTTATTTCAACATATTCTTCAAGTGTAAGCATATCGAATTTGCCGTCATTATACATTTTTTCAAGCGGTGTTCCCTTTAAAACGTGAAGCGAATGTATCTTTACAAATTCAGGTAAAAGTGATGAAACAAATTCTGCACTTTCAATCATCATATTGGAAGTTTCATACGGAAGTCCGTTTATTATATGAACGCAGATATTTATTTTCTTATTTACCGATCTTAATTTTTCATACCCTTTTATGAAATCTTCCGTTGTATGGCATCGGTTTATAAGCTTTGCCGTTGTATCGTGAACCGTTTGAAGCCCAAGCTCAACTGTCATGACTGTTCTTTCGGCAATTTCTCCTAAATACTCACATACATCATCCGGTAATGCGTCAGCCCTTGTTGCAATATTAATACCCACAACGTCAGGGTATGCAAGCGCTTCTTCATATTTTTCTTTTAAAGTGTGAAGCGGTGCATATGTATTTGTATGTGCTTGAAAATACGGTATTATTCCGCAACCTTTCCATTTATTTTCCATCACGGCGCGTGTTTTGTCAAGCTGATGTGTTACCGAAAGAGTTGGCTCTGCCGCAAAATCTCCCGAGCCTCTGTCAGAGCAGTATATACAACCGCCGTAACCTGCTGTTCCGTCAATGTTCGGGCAAGTAAAGCCACAGTCAATCGGAACCTTTGCGCATTTCTTGCCAAATTTATGCTTTATATAGTAGTCGTATGTATGATATCTCTTGTTTGAATCCGAATAAAGAAACGGATTTTTGTCTTTTTGTGTTAATTTCATAAGGAAACCTATAAATTTAAAATTTATATATAATAACTTAACCGTTAAATCGTAATTAAGGTATATAATGATACTAACAATTACCAAAATAAAGAAAGCGTGATAATTATGTCTAACGAAGAATGCACGCATGACTGTTCGTCTTGCTCTGCAAACTGTTCATCAAAGGCAAAGCCTCAGTTTGAACCGCAGAACAAGCACTCTCATGTAAAAAAAGTAATCGGCATCGTCAGCGGAAAAGGCGGTGTCGGAAAATCACTCGTCACCTCAATGCTCGCAACCGTAATGCAGCGCCGCGGATTCCGCACAGCAATACTTGATGCCGATATCACAGGGCCTTCAATACCGAAGGCGTTCGGTCTTCACGGTATTTGTGACGGCGACGGCGAAAACATCTTCCCATTTGTAACCAAAATGGGAACGGAGGTTATTTCTGTAAACCTGCTTTTAGAAGACGAAAGAACACCCGTTATCTGGAGAGGTCCAGTTATTGCTGGAACAGTAAAGCAGTTCTGGTCTGACGTTCTCTGGGGCGAGGTAGACTTTATGTTCGTGGATATGCCTCCGGGCACGGGCGATGTACCCTTGACGGTATTTCAATCACTTCCCGTTGACGGTATAGTAATCGTAACATCGCCGCAAGAGCTTGTTTCGCTCATTGTCGGAAAAGCATCTGCCATGGCAAAAATGATGAATATTCCCATAATAGGACTTGTTGAAAACTTCAGTTATCTGAACTGTCCCGATTGCGGAAAGAAAATTGAGATATACGGTAAAAGCCGTGTAGATGAAGAGGCATCAGCGCTTGGTGTTCCCACACTTGCAAAAATACCGATAGACCCTGCATTGGCAAACCTCTGCGACATTGGAGCCATTGAACTTTTTGAAGGCGACTATATGGAAAAAGCCGCAGATATTATTGAGAAAATATAATTTATACGGAACGGTTACCCGTTCCGTATTTTTTATTTTTTCAGTTTGGTTCTAAGATTATCTATTCTTTTATCTCCGAATATTTTTCTTACGGCCTTATTCGGTAAATACCGCACTTTTTCAAGCGTTCTGTACCATTTTGTCTGATGTCTTTTTACCCTTGCAAAATCCTTCAGTGCTTTTTCTGATCTCCATGTTGATGTAAAATGGTGAAGAGTGTATGTATTTTCCGTTATTTTATTTTCTGTCTCAAGAAGCGATAAAGGACAAAAATACGTCTGGGGGTAAACTTCAACGCCGCCTATATTTTGTCTTAAATCATTCATAATAAGACCATGCTGTACAAGATCATCTTTAATAAAAATAACATTAGGCACAAGACATGGCTGACCGTCAACAATGTACGAAAGTCCGTCATAATGCTCAAGCCAGCGTTTTATAACATTGTTTTGAGGTACAGCGCCGATAATGCCTGTATTTATGCCATCAAACGATTCAAAGCCGCAGAAAACTTCATGTGATAAAAATTCATCAATTGGTTTTACGACCTCAACATCGGTATCCATATAAACACCGCCGTGCTCATACAAAACCTTAAGGCGAACATAATCGGAGACAAATGCATACTTTTTTGCTTCATACGCTTGCTGTGTCCATACGGTAGAATTCACGTCAAAATTGTCTTCATTCCATTCAATTATCTCATAATCCGGGCAGTATTTTTTCCAGCTTTTGAGACATTTTTTCATCAGAGGCTTCATTTCCCCTCTGCCAAACCAACAATAATGTATCTTCTTTTCGATCATCGTAAACTTCCCTCAATGCTTTAAAATTTTCTTTAGCTTTTGTTTGATCTCATATTTTCTGATATGCGAATAAGATAAAAGCGGTGAATTTTTAAATATCTCTTTTCTTTGCTTTTTACTTGCTTTACTCAAAAGCACAGTTCTTAAGTCTGCATCAAGCAGGTCGGCGTCATAAAATAACGTCTTACGATTTGATGCTGATATTTTACAAAACGCTTTATGTAAAGAATCGATCTTTTCGTCCGTACACTCAAATCCGCCCGTGCTGAACTGCAGAAATGCATTAAGCTCATTTTCGGAAAGCTCTGCTCCAATCTGAGAAAGCTGTCTTTTTTTCAGTTTAATTTGCGCCTTTTTTACACTTTCGGAAGGCTTTTTGGAAACTTGTCCTTCGTGTACACGGTATTCAAACAGCACTTCGCCGATGGATGCTATTTTATGCTTTTCAATAACACGGCACCACAGCTCATAATCCTCAAGTCCGTTATATTCGGGGACATATCCGCCAAGCGAATTTATCACTTCCTTGCGCATCATAACCGTCGGATGTGCAAGCGCACAAGAAAAGAACAGATCTTTTTTTATTTTTTCGGGCTCAATACTTGTCCATCCGCCATCGGATATTGTATGCTCACCGCAAAACGTTCTGACACCACACGTGACTACAGCAACATCCGGGTGTTTTTCGAGAAATTGAAGCTGCTTTTCCAAACGCTCCGGACGTGAAATGTCATCTGAATCCATTCGTGCGACATATTCCCCCTGACACACCGCAAGTCCACGGTTAAGCGTCACTGCAACACCCGAATTTTGTTCATTTTTCAAAAATACTATACGTTTATCACTGTAGCTTTCAATTATAGAAACAGATGAATCGCTCGAACAGTCATCAATAATTATAAATTCAAAATCCGAATTAGTTTGGGAAAGTATACTGTCAATTGCATTCTTAAGATACTTTTCCGCGTTATACACCGGCATCAACACACTTATCCTACACATCTTCTTCACCGCCTATAATATGAGCATATACGGTTTTATTACCGTTTTCGCTTTCTATTTTCCAATCAGCTTTAAACGAAAGCTTAAAAAACTTTGACATAGCTAAAATATTCTTAAACTCGCTTTCATTGTACTCATCGTTCAACTTTTTGGAAAGCATCCACATTTTTTCATTGTTTGGCTCAACACCATCGATAAGCTTTTGTATTTGAGAAACACCGAAATAACCCGACCGTATCATATAATCAATTATTATATATTCCAAAAGCTTGTCGTGTTTGTCCCACCACAGTAAAAGTGCTTCATAGACATAACCAAAAAGCACATTATCGTTTTTCCCACAAAAGAAGAAATTACACCACTTGCCCATACACGCTTCGTGAGGGCATGCATCAGGTGACAAAAACCGCTGTGTATGATAGATTTCATGTAAAAAGTCAAATTCAAAATCATCCGAAAGATACACCGTGCTGTCAATCCACATACCGCCGTATGTAAACGTTAAGGCATAGCGCAGTATGTCTGTAAAATGCACAAGCGTTATTTTACCGTTTTTGAATTTATCCAAAATATACTTAGGTATTGTAACGTATTGGCTGTAGTTCTCTTCTGTGATTATATGAAGCCGTGCATTTTCTGGTATCTTTTTCTTCATTCTTTCAACGCACGCGCGAACAAGCGGGGGCATTTTGTCCTCTCCCTGCCACCAACACACAAACACGGGAATCTTTCCCCTCATATCGAATAATTTTTCTGGATTTTGGGGAATATATCCGTTTTTGTATTTTTCGGTAAGCGGCCGAAGCTCTTTTTCCATATAATCAGACAAGGCATTTATGTATGACTTTGTTTTAGGCCGCGGGAGAACAAAATCAATTGCCTTGTGTGTTGCAATTTTAAACCCAAATTCTTTTACATCGGGAAAAAATATTTTTATTTCTTTTCCCAATCTTTGTAATAAATGCTTAAATTTCAAAATCATATCTCATTCCCTGTAAAGTGGTATTTTGAAAAGCTTCCAACCTAAAAGACGCATATATTTCCACGCATCAAGTGAAATATACATTATAAAATATTCAAGCCTTTTGAAAGGATTCTTTTCTGCATAAAGAAACATATCCTTTACTAATTTCTTGGACCATATTTTAAGCATACGTTTAAATTCAACGGAATCAACTGATGATTTACAGCTCAGCACAAAGTCAAGCGTAAAATATTTTGTTTGGATAGCAAAGCTTTTTCGCATTCTATCACCGTTAGGCACGGCTTTGAGCTTATTGAATATCTCCCATCTGACCTTCAAGTCATCTATACTGGACAGCTTTATCTTTCCAAGAAGACTTCCCGGAGTCAGTCTGTAATAGTACAGCGGTGCCTTTTTATATCCCGAAACCTTTATATCATTATGTTGTAAAAGAACTTCAAAAACAGCATGAAGATCTTCCGTACGTGAAACTATCGGGAAGCGTATAGTCTCAAATAAGTGCTTTGCAAATAGCTTATTACACACATTAGGTCTTATCCAGCCTTTGAAAAAATTGTTAACAACGTCATAACCTTCATAAAACGTACGGTCATCAAGTGTAATATCAGAGGTGATATCCGGAACTTCCTCAGTAGGAAATCGCACATATCCGCAATATGACATATCACTTCCATCATCAAGACAAAGACCGAGTAATATTTCAACAAAACGAATATTGATCAAATCATCACTGTCAATAAATGTGACATAATCACCCGTCATAATATCGAGCCCTGCATTTCTTGCAGATCCGAGACCGCCGTTTTGTTTATGTATAACTTTAATTCTGCTGTCTTTTTTGGCATATTCGTCACATATTGCAGGACAGTTATCGGGACTTCCGTCATCCACGAGTATTATTTCCAAATTTTTATATGTTTGTGCGATTATACTATCGATACATTCAGATAAATATTTTTCCACGTTATAGACGGGTACTATCATCGTTACCTTCATATCGCGTTTCCTTTCATATTAAGAAGTAAAAAATAATTTATTTATATATTTGTATATTAAATACTTTTACCTGTACAAGCTTATACACCCTATATATGGGTAAAGACAATTTCATTAAAAAGCAGTCAAATTTTTCCGAAAATTTTTCAGCTTCGGGCAGAAACATTGATTCATGAAGCTTGTCTCTGCATTTTTTTATTTTTTCGATAAGCGGTTTGATGCTTTTGTCGGAAAAACTGATCCTTATAACAGTATCGATAAAAACATTTCTTGTATTATCAGAAAATTTTTTCTTCATTATATTTAAATTCGGATATCCACAAAGCCGTGAATATATTCCACTTCTTACGTTAAGATCATCTATTGCGGAATGGTCAATATTGCTTTTCATAACGCTGTTCGGTGTATTTCGGTAATAATATGGCGGATATCCTTTCATTCCGCAAATTTTATAGTCTGAAAAAAGCAATTCAAATGTCACTGCCATATCTTCTGCAACTTTTATAGGCATAAAACGCAATTTTTCAAAACAACTGCTTTTGTATAATTTGTTCCAGATCGTTGGATATATCCAGCCAGAAAAATAATTTTCAAGTCCCTCTGTATTTTTAAAAGCAACAACATTTTTCTCATTGTCCGGAATCGAATCAATACTCACTTGTTCAAGCGTATGAAATGTTGAATATCCGCAATATGGTATCTCGCTGCCACTATTCAAAGATGCGTCGAGCAAGTATTCCACAAAATGAATATTTACCAGATCGTCACTGTCAACAAACGTGACATAATCACCCGTCATAATATCAAGAGCTGAATTTCTTGCATGCGAAACACCACAGTTTTCTTTATGTATAACTTTTATTCTATCATCTTTTCTTGCATATTCGTCACATATACGAGGTGAATTATCTGTACTTCCATCGTCCACAAGTATTATTTCAAGATTTTTATATGTCTGCGCAATTATACTGTCAATACAATCAGATAAGTATTTTTCTACATTGTACACCGGGACTATCACAGAAACCTTACACATATTTAATTCTCCTTTAATATCACTCTGTCGCACTCGTCATAAAGTGCCTTTTCTGGGTCGATTCCCTTTGACTTTGCGTACGAAGTTACAAGGTAAAGAAGCTTTCCTATGTCTTCTTCTGTTTTAAGCGATGCGGATGCTGAAATTATGTCATTCTCTGTTGCAAAGCTGTGTCCATATTTATTGAGCTTTGAAGATATTTTTTCAGCCCTCATCAAAGACGGGAGTGATCTGGAAACACCGTCAAGCGCTTCTTTAGCGTTTTTCTGTCCCTTTGTCTGCATTTTTATTGCATTCCAGTTGTCAAGCACCTGCTCTGTTGTTTCTGCCTTGACGTCAGCAAATACGTGCGGATGGCGGATTATTAGCTTTCTGCATATATCCGTCAAAACATCGTCAAGCAAATATTCATTACCGTCCTCGGCAATGCGTGCGTGGAATACGACCTGCAAAAGCACGTCGCCGAGCTCCTCACGCATGATCTCATTATTATCATTATCGATACCCTCGATAAATTCGTATACCTCCTCGATAAAGTTGCCTCTTATCGTTTTGTGTGTCTGCTCTGCATCCCAAGGACATCCGCCGGGAGCACGCAGTATTTTCACGATATCGCAAAGGTCCTCAAAGGTATATGTGTTTTTTTGTATGAGCTCTGTTTTTTTATCCATTTTAAACTCCGTTATTTTATAAATTTTATCCTTTTTAATATACTGCACAGCTTTTCGCCTTTGGGTAACTGTATAATATCGTCACCGTTTATCGTACCGCTTTTGAAAATACAGAAAACATAAACCAAAACTGCGGCAAATATCGGCGCAAATACGGCAAATGTTCCTTCGGGCATTATACTGTTCACTGCATATGCAGTGAGTCCGCACAAGAGGGCGCACAAAGCAGGCTTTACGAATATTTGAAGCATATTCGGCACGACCTTTGTTTTTCGGCACATAAATGTAAAATTAAGCGTTATTGCCGAAAGATAGCAAAGGCATGTGCCTATGGGTATTCCGAATCTGCCTATTCCGTCAATTCCGATAAGCAGATACGATGAAATAAATTTAACAGCGATTCCCGTGATCATAGATATTATCGGAAGCTTTTCATTTCCCGACGCTTGAAGAATACTGTTGGTTATGCCCAATATGGCACAGAAGAATACCGACGGGGCAAGTGCTGTAAGCATGGGGGATGCAAGCAGTGCTGAATTTTCGGGAAATATAAGGTCAAGTATCGGTAATGACAGCACACCGAGACCGACGGCGCACGGAAGCGAGATAACCGACGTGGTTTTAAGCGATGATGTTATAAGATCCTTTCCGTTTTTGCCTACTGTAAGCATTTCCGTAAGCTTCGGAACAAGAGCATAGGCAATAGGATACACAAATACAGTCGGCATATTGAACAGCGACACGGCAAGCGTTGTATAGTTTCCGTAAATTTCCGTTGCCTGTAAAGGAGTATATCCTATCTCCTGAAGTCTTGCTGACGATATAACCGTATCAATGACATTTATAAGTCCCATTACAGATGATGACAGTGTTATTGGTAACGCTATCAATACAAGATTTTTCAAAACCTTTCCCCGACTGATATTAGCCTTCATCTTTGTTTTAGGAGATAAGACCGCTTTGCTTATAAAGCAATATATCATCGAAGCAAACGTACCGAAGGTTACACCGCTTATTGCAAAAGCCGCCGTAACATAGATCGGATGCCCTTTAGAAACGGAATACGATGCAAGTAAAAGTCCGAATGTCATTTTTCCGACAGACTCAATAACCTGCGAAACAGCCGTGACCGTCATTACGCCAAGCCCTTGGAAATATCCCCTTACAGCAGAGGAAATGCAAATAAAAAACAAGGTCGGAGAAATAGCAAGCGCACATAAATATGCATCCTTGACTTCAACAAAATTCGAAATGTCGCGTGCAAACACCATCATAAACAGCCCACCTGTAATTCCTATGATAGAAAAAACAGAAAGTGCCGTTTTAAATACCGTGTTTGTATTTCCAAGCTCACCTTTTGCACGCTCACTGCTTATCATAACTGAAAGCGCAACAGGAAGTCCTGCAGTAGATAAAAGATACAGCCACGAATATATTGTGTATGCCACATTGAAATATCCCATTCCCTCATCATGTATAAGTCCTTGAATGGGTATTTTGAAAACAAGTCCTATCACCTTGACAAGCAGGTTTGCCGCTGTTAAAACAACAACGCCGTACGTCATGGTGTTTTTGGTTTGGTTTTTCAATTAAGCCTCCGAAAATCAGAATTTAAATCTTTTCATGTCCTTTGAAAGCTTTTCAACATCTATTGTTTTAAATTCTCCGTTTTCGTAAAGCGTGACACCGTCACACACCGTCATAGTAACATCTGTCGGATATACTGTGTATATAAGTGTATTTACGGGCGAAAACGACGGAATGTTATGAACAAACGTCGTATCGATAAGCGCAAAATCTGCGCGGTAACCTTCTTTTATACATCCACAGTCGCCTCTGCCCTGTGAGACGGCACCGTTTACCGTTGCCATGGGAACGATGGATGATACGGGCGGAAAATCAGCTTTACCTGTCACGCCTCTGTGCAAAAGTGCTGTCATATTCATTTCGTTTATGATATTGAGTCTGTTGTTTGATGCCGCACCGTCAGTACCGAGTACGACATTTACCCCTGCATTTAAAAGTTTTTCAAGCGGCATAACACCTGAACCGAGTTTTAAATTACTTATGGGATTGTGTGCTGCCGAAACACCGTGCTTTGCAAATATTTCAATGTCCTTATCCTCAAGCCATACGCAGTGTGCGGCGGTAGTTCTGCTGTCAAACATTCCCGTTTTTTCAAAAAATTCTGTCGGTGTCATTCCGCGGCGGGCTGTTCCCTCTTTATGCTCCTTTTCCGTTTCGGACAAATGAAGCTGAACACCGCAGTTGTATTTTTGAGCAAGCTTTGCCACGTATTCGCACGTATGTGCCGTATTTGAATATTCGGCATGGACAGACATATCGACCTTTATTCTGCCGTCAAAGCTGTTGTTGTAATTCTCAAACAGATATATGCCCTCATATACTCTTTCATCCTTTGTGACGTCCGCATTTTCGTCAAATGAAACGACAGAACGTGAAAGATTCGCCTTTATTCCCGTTGTGCCTATCGCCTCTGCAAGTGCGGGACAGAAGAAATACATATCGGACATTGAAACGACACCGCCCGATATCATCTCGGCACACGACAACAGCGCACCTATTGCCGCAGATTCATCACAAAGCTTATCCTCTGCGGGGAATATGGCTTCATTCAGCCAGCGGTCAAGCGGCAGGTCTTCCGCCATTCCTCTGAAATGTGTCATAGGTGTATGGGTATGGCAGTTGTAAAGGCCCGGAATCATTATTTTTCCGTGTCCGTTTATTTTTCTGTCATACTGACCATCAGGTGTTGTATCTCCTATATAGGTAAATACCTTATCCTCATATGCAACATATATATTTTCCCTATATGTTCCGTCTTCAAATATAACGGTTATATTTTCAATAAGTGTTTTCATTGATTCTCCCTTATGTATGTTATATATTCCATACAGTATTCATCACGTCCTGCAATTACCTCTGCTGCCTTTACTGTCATTTCATATGCTGTATTGGTATTGTCCATTATAGCACCGTCAAGTCCGTTGTAAATAGCGCACGTAAGGTATGCCGAATTTATATTTATACGCTTGGGAAGTCCGAATGAAGCGTTTGAAAGCCCGCAAACGGTTTTAACCCCTGAGAATTTTCCCTTAACCTCTGTGATAGTTTTCAATGATAAAAGTGCGCTTTCGCTGTCAGTTGCCGCGGACTGCACCGCAATATCGAAAAAGAGCTTTTCACGGGAAATTCCCTCTTTGTCGGCAATCTGTACGATTTTTGAAGCGAAATCAAGTCTTTCGTCAAGTGTCGAATGAGAAAGCATACAGATACAGCTTGCATCTCTTTCTTTGAGAATGGTAAGCAAAGCTGTCATATCATCCTCACTGTTTACGGAATTGAGCATAATTTTTCTGCCATGCTCCACATAGGATGCACATTCCTTTAAGATCTCAACATCAGGGGAGTCGATGACAACGCCTGCATCCGAGTTTGCACAGACGAGATCTATCATCTTTTTCATAGTTTCGGTTTCGTCTTCACACAAAGCTGTATTGATATCGATATAATCAGCATTGCGCTCCGACATATTATTTATAAGCGACAAAAGATATTCTTCATCCCAATTTTCATACGCTTTCATCGTTTTGGGTATTGAGCTGTTTAATTTTTCACCTATAACTATCATTTTACACTCCGTCCTTAAATTCTCTTAAGCACGTTTACAATGAGGTTTACAAAGTGTTCACGCGCTTTGTGAGCATTTACAACGACCTCATCCTCATCGGGAGATTCCGTGGAAAGTCCTGCAGCCATATTTGTGCATACAGAAATACAAAGTCCTCTCATACCGCAGTGTGATGCGGCGATCATTTCAGGAACTGTTGACATACCTACGACATCAGCACCGAGTGTTTTAAGCATTTTAATTTCTGCCGTTGTTTCGTACTGAGGACCTGTCATATATGCGTATACAGCGTCCTTAAGCTCAAAGCCAAGCTCATTTGCACATTCCTTTGCGATCTTTATATATTCCTTGTCGTAAACACTCTGCATTTCAAAGAAGCGTTTTCCAAGCTCGGGTATATTTTCACCTCTTACGGGGGATTCCGCACACAGCTTGATATGGTCATAAACCGCTGTTATCTGACCTACGGAGAAATCCTGATTTATTGCGCCGGATGCATTTGAAACAATTATCTTATCAATTCCCATCAGCTTGAAAACGTATATGGGATATACTATCTTGTTCATATCCCAACCTTCATAGAAATGAAATCTTCCATTCATAAGAAGAACTGTTTTGCCGTCTATCTCACCGCACCAAAGCTCACCCTTCTGGTATGATACGGTCGATGTGGGGAATCCGGGTATCTCACCGTACTTTATTTTTACAGGGTTATCTATCTTTTCGCCTATCGTATCAAGGCCGGAGCCTGCAATGATAACGACCTCAGGACGGCGGGCGCCTATTTTTTCGGAAATAAATTCCGCACTCTTTTTGTAATCTTCGTACTTTGCCATTTTACTTTTCCTCTCCTATAAATTCCCTGAAAAATGAGCCTGACGGTACATATTCGTGGCTTATTTCGGGAATATTTTTATACCTTTGTAATATATTTTCCGCAAGATGCGAATATTTCGAATTTTTCGGCATATCACCGAGTATCTGTTTTACAAACGGAGCTAAAACATTCACCTCGTAAGGAACGAATGAATTGAGCTTTATGTCAGCATCATCTGCATACGGCATTATATTTATATCCTCATTTTCAACAACACCCTCCCAAAGCTTGAACGTAAGCTCGGGGCTGGCCCCTCTGAAAAGAAAATCCCTTACAAGTCTTCGTCCGAAACGCAGACGTCTTTTTGAAAATGAATTTCCGTACGCTGTAATATCCGTATTGACAGATATGAATACCTTTTTGCACTCCTCGTGAAACAGGGATGTTATTTCGGGATATACAGCCTGTATTCCCTCAAAAATTATAATTGTGTTATCGTTTGGGGTAAGCACACGCTCACCGTCGCGCATGCCTTTCACAAAGTTGAATATCGGCAAAGCTGTTGCATTTCCTTTTTTAAGACTTTCGGTGCACTTGCAGAACAATTCATAGTCAATTGCATTTATAGACTCAAAGTCCACTTTGCCATCGACATTTTTAAGATGTGCAGAATCCTTGAAAAAATCGTCTATTGAAACGCTCACAACTTCTTTTCCGTCCTTGATAAGCGTTTTTGTAAGCACATTTGTTGCTGAAGTTTTACCTGAACACGTAGGTCCTGCCAAAAGAATAAATCTTATGCTTTTATCGCCGGCTATATCGTCAGCCGCTTCTTCTATTTTTCCGAAAAACTGTCTGTCGCACTCATTTACAAAATCATATTTTTCCTTTTCGGATGAAAAAATACGGTCATAGTAATACATTCACATCATCCTTTCACAAAGAATCCGTCCATTATTTTTCTTGTCTCTTCGAATACCTTTTCTCTGTCCTGCTCTAAATATTCATATGGATATTTGGGGTTGAATATTCGCTCTATTTTAACATTTCTCTCACCCACAAGCTTTGTAACGGCACCCGCACCTGCGGCAAATATCGAATGTACCTCTTCCATCATCAGTATATTATAAAGTCCCTCTGTTCCCTTCTTGCAGTATCCGACGTTTTCAAGGTTTGCCTTTGCGTTTTTCTGTCTGTACATGTAATACGGTACATAGCCCGATTTTTTCGTCATTATCTGCGTATAATCGACACACTTTGACACTTCAAAATTTTCTCTTGCAAAGATATCGTTGCCGCCCTTTAAGATATCGGCGCTTCGCTTAACACAAAACGTATGCGCGGTTATATTTTCGGGTGCAAGCTCTATTATCTTTTCAAGTGTGTCGGAATACGATTCTATATCATCTGCGGGAAGCCCTATGATAAGGTCGGTATTTATACACGGTATTCCGCTTTTTCTTGCCATTTCATACGCTTTGAAAAACATTTCGGCTGTATGGCATCTGTCAATTTCCTGTAAAACGAAATTGTTAAGCGATTGGGGATTTATGCTTATTCTTGTGACATTGTGATTTACAGCGCTTTGCAGTTTTTTCTCTGTTATCGTGTCTGGTCTGCCCGCTTCAAGAGTAAACTCATCAAGACTTGATGCATCAAACAGCTTGTCTATGTATGACAAAAGATCCTCAAGCTGTTCTTCGTTGAGCGTTGTGGGAGTACCTCCGCCTATATACACAGTCTTCAGTTTAAATCCCGTTTCTTTTATCTGACGCGCGATAAGTGACAATTCAAACTTCAACGCTTCAAGATACGCAGGGATAAGCGCCAAAAGCTTTTTTGTCGTAAAGCTGACAAACGAGCAATATGAGCATCTCGTCGGACAAAACGGAATGGATATGTAAACAGAGCACGTATCAAGCGGATACTTTTTTATTATCTTCGATTCATACCTTGCGATATCCGTTGCGATTATCGCCTTTTTGGGATAAAGCAAGTATCTTTTGCGCAGCTCTTTTACCGTCTGATCCTTTGTCATTCCCTCATTCAGATAGTCAAGAACTATCTTTGTCGGGCGCACACCCGTAAGTATTCCCCACGGCGGTGTGTAACCGAAAAACGCCTCAGCCGCACTGAAAAACGCTTTGTTTGCTGCCATATTCTCTGTTTTGTTTTTGGGAAGATGGTCGAAAAGCTCTTTATGGGTACGGCTTACGGATTTATCACCTATCGTAACTGTGGCAGTACATACGGCACCGTCTGATTCATTATTAAGCGTAACCTCAACAACAGGTGTATCGGGGGTGATTTCCTCATTTTCAGAAAACTTTGCACCGGGGAAAAACAGTAGGCACAATGTTTGCAGATAATATTTGCTTATGTTTTTATCAAGTATCAGTTTCATGGTTATTTCAACATTTCCGTATCAAGATATATTGTAAACGGGCCGTCGTTTTCAAGCGTGACCTTCATATCAGCTCCAAATATTCCCGTTTCTACAGACGGCACAAGTGTTTTTGCATAACTTACAAAATATTCATAAAGTCGGTTTGCTTCATCGGGCGGAGCAGATGAAAGAAATTCAGGACGGTTCCCGTGGGAACAATTTGCGTAAAGCGTGAACTGCGACACAACAAGCATCTGACCGCCGACTTGCAACAGCGAAAGATTTATTTTACCGTTTTCGTCTCCGAAAATACGCATCTTAACGATCTTATCGCACAGCTTGCGGGCTGTTGTTTCATCATCGCCTTTGCCAACACCGAGTAAAACTAGAAAACCGTTTTTACATTCTCCCGTTAATTTCCCGTCAACCTTTACATTTGCATAATTTACTCTTTGAATTATCGCTCTCATATAAATCCTTATCTCGTTACAGTCTCAACATCTCTTATTGCACGTATGCGTGACATTATCTGCTGTAAATGCTCTGTATTTCGGCATCCGACAGTCAATGATATCGTTATTTCGTTGTCAACATTCTGCATATTGATAGAAAGCAGTGACACACGCATTTCCGCAACTGATGCCGTAAGATCCGCAACTATCGTAATGCTGTTGTGGGCTGTGACATTTATCGTTGCTTCAAACATCTCACGCGAGAACTCGTTTCCTGCCCACTCCGCACTTACAATCCTGTCTTTGTTTTCCGGGTTTTCTATCTGCATTTTTACATTCGGACAATCCGCTTTGTGTACGGATACACCGAATCCCTTTGTTATAAATCCGATTATGCTGTCGCCGGGTATGGGACTGCAGCACTTTGAAAATTTGACAATACAACCGTCAACACCGTCGATGATGACACCGCCCGTTGATTTTTTAACCTTCTTCTTGCCTGCCTCTGCCATATCGTCAAGGGTGGGCTTATCGGTCTTTACAGGTTTTACGATACGTTCAAATTCATCCTTGAGTTTTTGCGAAATTTTGGAAACAGTAAGACCGCCGTAACCGATTATATTATACGCATCGTCAACATCCTGAATACCGACGCGGCGTGCAACATTGAGAAGCACCTCATTCTTCTGTGCTTCCGTACACGGAAAACCGAATTTGCTGAATTCCTTATCTATTTCGGCTTTACCCATGGCAATATTTTCCGCACGCTGTTCTTTCTTGAACCACTGACGGATCTTGTTTCTTGCCTCACCCGTTTTTACGATCTTAAGCCAATCGCGGCTTGGACCTTTTGTTTGTGAGGAAGTGAGTATTTCAATGATCTCACCGTTTGAAAGCTCATGGTCAATGGGAACTATCATTCCGTTGACCTTTGCACCCGTCATTTTGTTACCTACGGCTGAATGTATGGAATAGGCAAAGTCAATAACGGTCGAGCCGTTGGGAAGAGCGATAACATCGCCTTTCGGAGTAAAAGCAAATACTTCATCCTGAAAGATATCGATCTTCAAGGCATTCAGAAATTCATCGGGGTCCTTTGTGTCGTTTTCTGTTTCTACAAATTCCGCTATCCATTTCAGCTTTTTGTCGATATCAGCAGACGCTGTAGCACCGGTTTTATACTTCCAATTTGCCGCAATACCGTATTCGGCAACATGGTGCATATCGTACGTTCTTATCTGTACTTCAAACGGTATACCGTCACGTCCGATGACCGTTGTATGAAGGCTTCGGTACATATTCGGCTTCGGAGTTGAAATATAATCCTTAAATCTGCCGGGGATAGAATTGAAAAGGTCATGTATGATACCGAGGACGGTATAACACTCAAGCTCTGTTTCAACGATTATACGGATCGCGTAAAAGTCATATATTTCATCAAAACTTTTGTTTTGGTTATACATCTTTTTATAGATGCTGTATACGGATTTGACACGGCCTTCAAGTGTAAACTCTATACCGTTTTCCTTCAGCTTTTCCGAAACATAATCCTTTGCACGCTGTAAAAAGTCTTTGTTTTCACCAAACTTCTTCTGAATGTCACGGCGCACTTCTTCATATCCAATCGGGTCGAGATAAGACAGTGACAGCTTTTCAAGCTCCTGCTTTATCTTCTGCATACCCAAACGGTGTGCAAGCGGTGCATACACATACATCGTTTCAAGGGCTATAACCCTGCGCTTTTCCTCAGGCTTTGCATCAAGTGTGCGCATATTGTGTACCCTGTCGCACAGCTTGACGAAAAGGACACGTATATCCTTTGACATTGCAAGAAACATTTTACGCAGATTTTCAATATGCGCTTCCTCTTTATCCTCAAAGGGAAATTCAACAAGCTTTGTAAGTCCGTCAACTATACGTGCAACAGGCTCACCAAACTCTTTTTTGATAACACCGAGATCGGTCTTGTCTGCACAGTCCTCAACTGTATCATGAAGAAGCGCAGAACAGACAGAATCTGTATCAAGCTCCATTCCCAGAACTATCTGTGCCACGGAAACAGGGTGAGAAATATACGGCTCACCGCTTTGGCGGAACTGCCCTTCGTGAAGCATAGCCGCATATTCGTATGCTTTTATTATCTTCTCTTTGTCGTAATTTTTTCCCGTTGCATCGATATCAAGCAAAAGCTGTTCGATTGTTGCGGGCTTTATATTGTTATTCGTTTCACTCATAAAATCACACTCTTTTACACTGAATATGTATACATTTCACCGAGCCATTTAAAAAGCTCATTGCTTTCAAGCGGTGTCTTTTGCTGCCTGGGAATAATTTCAAATGTAAGCTCAACAGCACTTTTATAAGCAGAGTTTATAAATCCCATATCGGAAAATATCCTGATTATAAGCAAAAGTTTGACGTACTCCACGCCGAGCTTGCTTGATGCGGAATTTATAAACACACGGTCAATATTACCGTTTGACTGTTCTTTAAGGTATCTGAATACCGCTGTGCAGTCCGCTTTGTTCGGAATATGTCTGTTCTCGGGAAATATCCTGCGGTTTGCAATATCATCCGCAAGCATAAACTCCGAGGTAATATCTTCACACATGGAGCGCGAAAGGTCAACATCCCTTATTATTATCTGTCGGCTTCTCGTATTTTTAAATTCGTTTACACCGAGATTGAATACTATATCGACACTGTCACCTGCGGAAAAACCGAGATCCTCGGGTGTTTTTCCGAAGAAAACACACCTGTACTGCTCACCGTATCTTTCGAGAACTATCCTTGAATGTTTGTTTGTTGCCGTGGAGTGTATCCCCGTTACCGTACAGTCGCGCATCATAAAAAGAGGTGAAGGGTTTGCTGCTCCGTAAGGCTCAAGACATGAAAGTTCCTCCGCAAGCTCAAGTGTTGCATCATCGTCTGTAAATTCAAAATCTATATCTATCTTTTTTACAGCATCCTCGTCAGTTATATGCGCCTTTGCATACTCTTCAAGCTTGCGTTTAAACTCGGGAAGCTTTTCTTTTGAACACGAAAGCCCTGCGGCAAGCGCGTGACCGCCGAATTTTTCAAGGCAGTCAGAACATTCGGACAGCGCTGTGTGCAAGTTAAAGCCGTCAATGCTTCTGCCGGAGCCCTTACCGATGCCCGATACACCATCCTCAAACGATATAAGTATGCACGGCAAATTATATTTTTCCGTAAGCTTTGATGCAACTATTCCTATGACGCCGTGATGCCAAGCCTCGTGATGAAGGACAAGTATCTTTTGCGTTTTATCAAGCTCTTCTGTTTTTATTATCTGCTCTGCTTCCTGCATTATATGAAGCTCTTCATTTTGTCTTTGTACGTTGGCATCGCAAAGAAGACCTGCAATTTCTTCAGCCTCACTCTTATCCTCTGTAAGCAAAAGCCTTACGGCAATATCGGCTGTTCCCATTCTGCCTGCGGCGTTTATTCTGGGTGCAATAGTAAAGCTGACAACAGAAGAAGAGACATTTTTCATTCCCGATTCAGCACCGCTTGCCGCCATTAAAGCATTGAGTCCTACATTTTTTGCACACGAAAGCCTGTCAAGCCCATAGCTTACTATCAGTCTGTTTTCGTCGCACAGCGGCATAACATCGGCAATTGTTCCGATAGCGGTTAAGTCTGCATAATTTTTGCACACGTCGATTATTGCCGAAATATTCAGCTCCTGATCCTCGGGGTCTGTATATGTTTTTCCCGTTGTCAGATATTGCTCACAAGCGCATATCATCTTGAATACGACACCGACACCC
>JAZTXA010000065.1:0-17918 GCA_045636245.1 Eubacteriales bacterium
AGGAAAATACGGAAAGATTTGTAAAATCGGTAAGCTCTCCGTTTTTGTCAACTACCGACTGACAGTTTATGCTTTCAAACTTGATGTCTGTAATTTGATCGTAATCGATCTCGGTTTCAAGGCAGTTTACAGCTCTTTCAAGGAAGTAGTAGCCGTAATCATCGATAACCGTATACTCATAAATATAGTTATTTCCCTTCTTTTCCTCGGAAATATCCTCTATACCGTTTGCAAAGCCGAGTGTATACTCTATTGCCTCGGAAAGCACCGACCAGACAAGATCCTCGTCGTACTTCGTCTTTCCGCCCTCGCCGTTTACCAACAATGTAAAGTTTTTACCGTCGGAAACCGCACTCATTGTCATAGGCTCACCGTTATAAGAGCCTTCCGCATTCATGTCAAGAAGCAACTTAGATGTTAAAAGCGAGGTCTGATACGAATATTCACATTCACCGACCGAAATATCGGAAACATCGGCAGCCCCCGAAATTTTTATATCAGTCTCAAATTCAAATGCCATACCTGTTGACAGTATTGCATCATACATCTCGGACGCCTTTGTAAGGCGGTAAAGTCCTGCAATGCTTGATGTCTCACGGTAATCATCAAACGAGGGGAAATTAACCTTTTCAACACCGTCTATATTCTTTACCTCTGTGTCGGCACTTACGATAACCTCCTGAGTCATGCCCATTATCGATATTGAAAGGTCGATTGCCACATGTTCATTCAAAACGTGACCCTCTTTGTCGATAACTATCTTTCCCTCTGCTGTTTTTATTTTCACATCTGCGCCGAGGTCTTTAAGGTCTTCCATCGAAAAATCGTCAATTTTGCTTATGTCAAGGTCGGAAAGCGTTACAACGGCACCGTTTTCCGTTTTCTGTGTTTTCATAGTGTTGAACGCGCTTACATATTCGCTTGTGTTCATTCCTATTTCAAGCAGATAATTTTTAAATTCATCCGCCGTCATTTTACCCTTGAAGGGTACATTGTCTATCGTCTGGTACGTGTAGCCGTTTTTGTGGTATATACCTTCAGTAAGGTCTTTACCGCTGAACACCTCGTTAAGATACTGTATGCCGTCTGCTGTTTCCTTGAAAACGGTGTTCACGGTGTACGCCATTTCCTCTTCCATGGCATTCACTTTTGTTGTGGCAACGTATTCGTAGCTTGAAAGGGTGTTCATCTTATTGTATGCCGCTTCGACAAGCGCCATGTCCTCAAGATCCTCAAGGGGATTCTTTTCAACGGGGTATACTGTTTCCTCGATTTCATCTGTATCAGGCTCATATTCGGGGAAAAGGCTTGACTCATCGGACTTTTCGGTTTCTTTTCCGTCTGTCACTTCATCGGGTGTTTCCGTAGCCTCGCCGTTTTCGGCGGGAAGTGTCACCTCAACAATTGATGTTTCGCCGTTTTCATCCGTCACGATAGCAGTCTGATGTTCGCGCACAGTATCCTTTGCGCCCTCTGTATCCTTTTCGCCTTCCGATGAGCATGCGGCAAATGAGATCATCATCCAGCATGCAAGCAGTAAGCAAATAAATTTTTTCATATCGCTTTCCTTTTCTATCTTATATTTTTTCGCCGAACAGCGCAAATGTTTCGGCAGACGTTATTTTTACATTTACAAATTTTCCGGTCATGTCTTCATCCGACGGAAAATGAACAAGCTTCGCGCCCGGCGTTCTGCCCGTGTACATATTCGAGTCGTTTTTGCTTACGCCGTCGCACAGCACGCGGAATGTCTTTCCGACAAGCAAAGAGTTTTTGCCGTGCGCGATTTCGTTTTGTGTATCAAGCAAACGGCGGAAGCGCGCTGATGTTACCTCGGGCGGTACTTGGTCATCATACTCCGCGGCGGGTGTACCCTTCCGCTTTGAGTAGATGAATGAATAGATCATGTCGTAATTGGCTTCTTTTATAACACGGAGAGTTTCTTCGAAATCTTCTTCAGTTTCCCCCGGAAATCCCGTTATTATGTCGCTTGTCACACATATATCGGGCATTTTTTCACGCATATATGAAAGCAGCTTAAGATAATCTGCCGAGGTATACCGTCTGTTCATACGCTTAAGCACTCTGTCACTTCCCGACTGAAGCGGTAAGTGGAAGTGCGGTGCCGCCTTCGGAAGAGTCGCAAGCGTGTCGATAAGCCTCTTGCTTGCATCCTTCGGGTGCGATGTCATAAAGCGGATAAGAAAATCACCCTCAATGTCGTTTATATCGCAAAGAAGCGAGGCAAAATCATATTTGTCACGGTACTCCTCAATGTCAAGCCCGTATGAGTTTACATTCTGACCGAGCAGGGTTATCTCGTGACAGCCGTTTTGCACAAGCTCCCTTACCTCTTTTAGAATATCCTCCTTCAGTCGGCTTCTTTCCCTGCCCCTGACATACGGTACAATACAGTATGTACAGAAGTTGTTACAGCCGTACATAACAGACACCCACGCTTTATATGGTGCTTTACGGCACACGGGCAAGCCCTCTGCAATATTGCCTGCACCGTATTCGGAATAAAATCCGCGCCGTCCGCCCGAAAGACGCTTGAAAAGTATTTCGGGAAGCCTGTACAGCATCGATGTACCGAACAGAAAATCAACGTAAGGATATCTGTGCTTTATATCGTCGCATCTGTGCTCCTGCGATACCATACAGCCGCAGATGCCTATAACAAGCTCCTTATTTTTCTCCTTCAGATGCTTGAACTGCCCCGTTATTGAAAGGGCTTTAAGCTCCGCATGCTCACGCACGGCGCACGTATTTATCAGAATAAGATCTGCATTCTGGTCATCATCCGTCAGGGTGTATCCCATCTCGCACGCCATTCCCGCAAGTCTTTCACTGTCCGCTTCATTCTGCTGACAGCCGTAGGTCTTGACGCATGCGTACAATGCCCTGCCGTGCTCTGCGCTTTTTTTCACCGTGATATCCCTTACACGGTGCATATATTCGTATTGCTTTTCTATTTCTCCGCTTGAAATTTTTTCAACGGGTGCTCTTTTATCTGCCATTTTAAATAGTTCCTACCGAATTATATTAATATCCGACTTTATTATACCATATATATTTATTTTTTCAATACCTGTGAAATAAAGTTTACAAATATGGCAGTAAATAAAATTTCCCATAGTATATAAACGAAAACGGACATTCCCCTGTTTAAACAAACTGTGTATGACAAGATTAATCTCCCGCCTCCGAACAGAGAAAAAACATATAAACACCTGTCAAAAGTGTTAAATTTCCGAATATGCTTGACATTTTTGATTTATTTGTTATAATATAAGTGGAATTAAAAAAATTTTTATTTCAGGAGGAAATATGAAGAAAATAATTTCTATTTTGTTAGTTGTTGCAACTCTTCTTACAATGTCGTCCATTTCGGTATTTGCAGAAGAAAAGTTCGCAACAGTTGAAGCACTTCAGTTTGCAAAGAACCATGAACCCACCATTGACGGTGTCGTTAATGTCAGCGAATGGGGCGCACCTACAGTAGCAAACGCTGACGAAACCAACTCTGTTGTTGACCTTGAGATCCCCGGCTCACGCATGGAATTCTCCATGTGGACACGCTACAACTTCCAGGGCTTCTACCTTGCTGTAGTTGCTTACGATGACCAGCATTGCAACACAAAGGTCGTTTCCGACCGTAACAGCATCTGGAACGGCGACTGCTTGCAGGTTCGTCTTGATGCTTACGGCTGTACTGTTGACCAGAAGCTTAACCCCACAGCAAACAGAGACGGTAACTGGCACTCCTCTTACAACGAATTTGCATTCGCTCTCGGCGATGACGGCAATACATACGCATACAGCTGGCACGGTGTTGTTGACCATGAAGACCTTACAGGCGGTAACGGCAGATACGTTGTAAAGCACAACGCTTCCAAGCAGGAAACAACTTATGAGCTTTTCATTCCGTGGGATGTAATCCTTCAGACAGCTCCTCACGTTGACACAAAGCTCGGCTTTGCTATCTCCGTAAACGACGGTGACAAGGACACAGGCCTTTACAAGAACCACATCGAGTGGGGTACGGGCGTTATGACAACACGTGACACGAACATCTACGGTTCAAACCGTCTTGTATTCGTTAAAACACGTGCAACAGGCGGTGATGAGCTTGTTGACCCCAACGTAGCTGTTACACTGCCCCCTGTAACAGACCTTGAAGGCGACAGCATATTCTTCACATTTGAAGATTCCATAATCAAGAAGCTCAACGCTATGGGTAACGCCGGTACAAAGGATATGGAGTATACGATCAACGATGACGGCTCCGTGCACATGGCTTTGACAGGCGCAGATCCCCAGCTTTGGATCGATGTTAACGCCAAGTACGGAATCGAAGCAGGTGATTATCAGTACGTTGCTCTTTACCTTAAGACAAACGAAACAAACTGGGGCGAGCTGTTCTTCACAACAAACGCTTCCCCCGAAATTGATGCAGGTATGTCAGTTATGGCAGAATATGCAGAGGTTGAAGGCGGTCAGATCGTTGTTCTCGACTTCAAGTACTTTATGAATGACGAAGCATCGGGCTTCACAGACGGCGAATGGAACGGCCGTGTGCTCCAGCTCCGCTTTGACCCCGTAAACGAAGTAACAGATACACTTACATCCGAAATGACACTTTACGGAATCGGCTTCTTCAAGAATCTTGAGGATGCACAGAAGTTCAACGTAGAAGGTCTTACAGTTGAAACAGACCCCGGTGCGGCACTCGACCCCGTTGAATCCTCCGATGGAACTGAAGCTCCCGCAGAGGATACAGAGGCTGAAACAGATGCCGACACAGCAGTTGCTGAAGACTCCGACACAGCAGAAGCAACAACACCTACAACTACAGATGATAAAACAGATGACAAGGGCGGCAACACAGGCATTATAATCGCCATCGTTGCAGTAGTAGTTGTTGCGGCAGCGGCAGTTGCATTCATCGTTCTCAAAAAGAAAAAGGCATAATTTAAAACATATAGGGTGTTGATTTCAACACCCTATTGCATTATATCACATTTATTACAGAGGACGCCCGTCCATACAAATCACAAGGCTCCCTTGTGTAAAGGGAGCTGACGCCGAAGGCGGCTGAGGGATTGTTTTATGACAAAATGTTACTTTTACAATCCCTCCGTCTCGTTGAGTTGCACGCAACTCATAGCCGAGCCACCTCCCTTTACACAAGGGAGGCTAATTTTGCCTCATTTGGTAATTTTGCTGAAAGTATTTTCGGCACTATACTTTGTCAATAGTCTGAGCTCTCACAAAGGGAGAGCCTTATAAGGAAATTTATCATATGAACGAACAATTTTCAAGAACAGAAGCGCTTATAGGCATCGGCGCTTTGGAAAAAATCAAAAATTCAAGGGTGCTGATATTCGGCATAGGCGGTGTCGGCTCGTACACAGCCGAATCACTTGCCCGCGCAGGGGTAGGACATCTGACACTTGTTGACCCGGACACGGTCGCCCCGTCAAACATCAACCGCCAGCTTTACGCTTTACATTCAACACTCGGCATGCTCAAGGTCGAAGCGGCAAAAGCAAGAATAAAAGATATAAATCCCACGGCGGATGTTTTGGCACTCCCCGTTTTTTACAGCGCAGAAAATGAAAATACAGTCGATTTTTCAAATTACGATTATGTCATTGATGCCATCGACACTGTCACCTCCAAGCTCCTTGTAATATGCAACGCAAAAAAAGCAAACGTCCCTGTTATAAGCAGTATGGGCACAGGTAACAAGCTTAATCCCGCTGAATTTGAAGTGTCCGACATATACAAGACTTCCGTCTGTCCCCTTGCAAGAGTTATGAGGCGCGAGCTTAAATCCCGCGGCATAAAATCCCTTAAAGTCATTTATTCAAAGGAAGAGCCGAAAAGTGTGTCAGGCGGAAGAATACCCGCCAGCATCTCCTTTACTCCCCCCGTGGCAGGTCTTATCATCGCCTCCGAGGTTATAAAGGATATAATAAATCAATAATTTTATTCCTCAGACCGTAATTGCCGTTTTAAAACGGCAATTGCTTCACGTTTGCGAAGCAAACACTTCACACGGCTTGCCGTGCTTCACGTCACGAGCGGGCGAGTGATGCTTCACTAAAAAAATAAAACCGAGGTATATCATGAAATATTGCCCCGAATGTAAAGCAAACACAGAAGGCTTGCTTTCCCGTTGTGACTGTTGCGGCGCATCGCTTGAACAAGAGAAAAAACACTTGATCAAATGCGGAATTTATGAGCTTCCCCAGTGTCTTGGCTTCAGTAATACAATTCGGGAGCTTATCAATGCCATACAACCGCAAAATATAGATGAATATAGTGATTTTTTGGAATGCATAGGCATATCGGTCATTTGCTATCCTGAATGGATGCTCGAAAGCGGGAATATCAAAAACCGTGTTCGCTATTCAAAAGAAAAGAAATACATGAGTCTGACGATAACCGTTGATTTTGACAGCTTTGTAAAAGCCGCGGCTGAGCGTGACAATAACAAAAAATACCGTCTTGTCGCAAACGCCTTACTTTCGGGTATATATTCAATTCAAAAAAGACTCTCAAAAAGTAAATTGAATATCAACGGCATAGTAAAAAAAGCAGAAACGGAATTTGCCGAATATATTAATTGATTCATATTCGCTTGCACTAAATATAAATTGTTTGAAAACTGCGCCCTGCCCGTCCCCCCTCGGCTCGATACGAGCCGCCACGGGCATAGGGCGCATATTTCCTTGCGGAAATATATTCAGAAACATTAAAACAGCTTCCTATTTTTTAATATCCCCCGCTTCAAATAAAAACGAAACGGTAAATTCGCATCCCTTAAAAAAAGCTTTTTTGGCAAAAACAGAATTAACATCATATAACGCTTCGACATATTTTTCGACAGCATCCTTTTGCACATCATTCAGCAAAGCATTTAATTTTTCATTTAGCTCCGCTGCCTGCTTTATCATATTCCGTTCCTCAACCGTATCGACCTCGGAGCTTTTTTCCCAGAAATATTCGCTCCACAATTTTTCAAGTGTTTCTTTCATTTCATTTCTCCTTTAAAATTAAAACAATTTGGATGTATATCTATTATAGCATAATATTTTACAAATCAGCATATATGCATCCAAATGAATGCTGAAAATTTTTACAAACTTCCTATCGACTATCTTGTAGGGGCGATTTACGAATCGCCCGCCTGTTTGATACCAATTTAATTTTCTACCTTGTTTCATCTAAATCTTTACAGCAGGGCGCCATGCCTGCCCCCCCCACAGTTGACGAAGTCAACTGCCTGCAGGCAAATGGCGCAGATTTCCTTCGGAAATCTATTTGTAAACTTTTAAGTGAAACAAGGTACTACCAAGGTTATATTTCAACATTTCACACCGTGCATCGCCCATGCGGACAGATAAAAATATCGAAAACAAATAAGGCGGCTCATTTTTTTGAATGAGCCGTCCCATTTTTTATATGAATTGCGCCGTGGCAGTTGTGACTTTCCCTTTTCGTCCGATTTGAATTTTTTTAAAAGTCTTACTGCCAGAGTCTTATGACACGTCTGTACGCTTCTTCAACCTGTTTTGTCGTATACTGCGGATGGTCGGTGAGCATAGAATCCCTGTAAAGATTAATGAACACCGTGTTCGGATTTGTGCCGACTCTCGTCATCATCTCGCATATCTGTCTTATCTTGCCGTCGTCATCCTCCTCGGCGCGCTTATCCAAAAGCCCCTCACGAACTTCTGAAAGCAGTTTGGAATAATAGCTGCCGTAAACACTTTGCGCCGCATCTGTATTCGTTCCGACAAGGGAATCATACAGCGCCTGCATCTCATCCGCATTTTTGCAGGCGGCAAGCTTTGAAAGCATATCATTATACATGACAGCATTGTATGCAGAGCCTCCCGATGTGCCGCCGCCGGAACCTCCCGACGAACCCGAATAAGCCTGCTTTTGAAGCTCATACTGCTTTTTCTTCCAGTAATTTTCCTGTTCAAGCTGCTGCTTCTGAAGCTCCAACTGCTCATTTTTATATGCCATATCCGCAAGCTCCGAATCTGCCTGAAGGTGTGCTGTTGCCCTTTCGCTTTCAAGCTTGGCAAGCTCCGCCTGCTTTTCCCTTGCAAGCTTTTCCTTCGCTTCCACTTGCTCGGAATTAAGCGTGCTGACATTGTTTTCGTAATTCAATTCCTGCTTAAGCCTTGCATCAGCACCGATACCGCTGTTTGCGTAACCGCCCTCGTTTACAAAATAATCAAGGTACTTTTCCGCCTTTGCGCGATTGCGCGAAAGCGTGTCGCGCGCTTTGGCATAATCCGACTCGTTCTGAGAGAGACTCCCCTCGTAATTCTGCTCCGTAAGCTTTTTGAGAGTATCGTAAACAGCATCGATATTCTCCTTTTTGTCGCTGTTAAGCAGCTTTGAAAGCATTTCATAGCTTTCGTAAGATTTTGTATCTCTGTTATAAGATGACAATTTATACCTCCTGTCTTACGTATCCGTAAATAAGAACTGTACCGTTTTTACCCGAAACGGAGCCCCAGCCGCCTCCGCCGAAGCCTGCGGGGAATCTTATACTGTCGCTGATCATAGCGCCCTTTGCTCCCGTCCCGTAGCCGATACTGTCGCCGCCGCATCCGCACTCAAGTGCGCCGTCGTCGGGCACAGCATCTGTACCTCCGATACCGCCGCCTCTTGCACGCGGCGTTGCGCTGTCAGCGCCCTCGCCGCCTGATGCGTATTCGTAAAAATCCGCGCTTTCGCCCTGATTCGTCATATACGTCGTTTCACCGTCATACGGCATAATATTTGTGCAAGGCGCACCGCCTGCACCGACACACACGGTGTATTTTCCGTGAAGCTCCCTGCCTATCAGCTGTGTCACGGCACCGCCGCCTCCGCCGTATTTTACCGTACCGTTATATCCTCCTCCGCCTCCGCCGACAAGAACGATATCGTATATCCCCGTAAATGACGGAAATTCCTCCGTATCAAACGTAAACACCCCCGCCGAGGAATACTGCTTCAACAGCCTTTTACACGGGATATATCTGTACGCGCCGTCACCGACAGCCGTATTTGCAAGCTCATCAAGAATCTGAGGGATAAGCGTTCCGTTTAAATATTCCTTTATCTTTTTCGCGCCCTCGTCAAACTTGCTTTTCACCTCATCAGCCGTATATTCGGGCGCTGTGGGGCAAGTGGGCAAGGAAGCGATTATGTCAAGATCTTCGTTAAATGTTGATATTGCCAAATTAATATTCCTTTCATTTCACTTTATCTATATAATTTATACTGCACCACGATTTGAGCTGTCCGCCAAGCTCACCGTTTTGTCTGTTTATCCTTTCACCGAGGAGCACACATTCATCTCCACCTCTGTAAACGGGCTTTCCGTTGCCGTCGGTGTCCTTCATCACAACATAGTCATAGTTTTTCACCCACGTAGAAAATGGGTTTCCGCCTGGGAAATACGTTGTTACGCCGTTTTTCAGCCTTACAACATCGCCGGACACGATCTTCTCCCTTTTGGGTATCACAAGCTTCTGACCGACATATATAAGGTTCACATTTTTTATCGAATTTACCTGCGCGATCCCGTCAACAGTCACACCGAAAAGCGATGCTATCTTTGAAAGCGTATCGCCCCTTTGTACGGTGTACACATTTTCATCCTCAGCCGTTTCGGACTCGGAAAGTGAAAAATACTGTGCTATTACCTCTGCCTCTGCACGTGCTATAAGGCGGAGATTTGTGTCATCAAGCAAAAATGCGCATTCCCTTTCATTCGTATGAAAGCCGTGCTCGATTATGTAGGAATACTTTACAGAACCGCCGCGAGAGTTTCTTATCACTCCGTAATAATCATACTTTTTTCCTCCGCTTTCATATATCCTCGTCATAACACCGCGTTTATACGTGTTGCCTGTTTTGTCTTTCATAATGTCAACAACACGGTCAACTATTTTCGACAAAAGCTCACGGCTTTCGGGAAGATTTATCGAATAAAATGCGGAAACTCCGCACGCCTTTTCACTCGATGATGCATTGGAATGAAGCGACAAAAACACCTCTGAACCGTTTTTCACAGCCGTGCTTCCTCTTTTCGACAGTGTCGGGTCTTCATCAACATTATTCTTTGTCACCTCGACAACGGCGCCGTATTTTTCAAGCTCCTCTTTTAAAAATCCGGCAAGACGGAACATTCTTTGTCCTTCATAGTAATCGGCAAATACGCCTCTGTTGTCCTTTTCCCCGTGTCCGGGGTCAAGTGTTATCTTAATCATCTGTATCCTCCGTGACAGTTGTTACCTTTACAAGATCAAACGCACCGTTTGATGCGCACGATACAAGCACGGCATTGACGGGGCAAAGACAGTATTCGGCAAATCCTCCCGCACCCGTAAAATACACCGTGGCAAAAAGCAAGACAAGCGCAAAAAGATACGACACTGCTCTGGTCGGCACATAAAACGGCAATTTATCAAACAGTCCTTTAAAAAACTGTGTCAGAATAGCCACACAGACAGTTGCTCCCGAAAATCCCGCCAGCATCTGCCATGTAAAAAAATCATTTATCTGCAATCACATCACCTCTTTTCACACAGAAACGAAGTGAGCAAGCGCATAACCGACAAGTCCCGATACAGCAGAGGTCAAAACCGCATTTATAAGCGTGTTCCATCTGCTTTTAGGGGCAAGCTCCAAGGCATCTATCCTGCCGTCGTGCGTTTTTAAGGTGTCGTTTGTGTGCTTTAACTCCTCCGTCAGAACGATAAGCGTTTCGTTCATCGTTTTAATTTCTTTTGTAACTTCTTTTATATCATTTATCTGATGCTGTAATGATCTTATCTGCATCTCGTGACGTTGTGCTGAAAGGGCAACTTCATCAAATGTCATCAATTTATCACTACCCTTTCAACTGTAGCCCTGCCTCCGGCTTCCGAATTCTCTATGATAAGCCTGATGCTGTCAAAACGGCGAAGCCTTATGCGGTGGCGTGTCAAAGTAGGTCTGCCCTCACATTCAAATGAAAAATTTGAAAAGTCAATGGCTGAAAAATCAAGCACCACGTTTGAAAATTCACCGTTTTGTCCTACAGTTATCCTCTCGCCCCTGTTTGGCACGAGAGTTACTTTAACATTACTGCACGGCTCGGGTATGAGCGATGCATAAATCATATACAGCCTTTTTTTGTCAATTCTGCCGAAATTGGCAAAACCGCTTTGCCACACGGCTCTGTATGCACTTCCGTCGTCAGTATAAACATCGGGGGCAAAAAGGTAAACGCCCTTGGAATTTACAAAAAGTGCCTCGCCGTGATATTCATATATAGCAACGGCATCGATGCCGTCAAAGGCATACCATACATCAAGTGCATAATTATATATCATCACGACACCGTCGCTGTATATCCACAGCTCTTTTTTCGCCTGATGGTCAAAAACCTTGGCAGTCTTAAGAAAATCGCTGTTCAAAAGCGGTTCTATCTTATCCGATATGCACTTTGCGTTTCTTTCATCGCGCACTGTGCTTGAACGCCACAGATACACACCGTCGGAATTAACGGTCAAAGGCGAGTTGTCAACAAGCGCCGCGCCGTCTTTGACAGTTCCGACATTACCGTTCAGGGGAAAAATGGGGAACGTGGGCTTTGCGTAGCCGTCATAATCAACGCTCGACGGCGAAATATACCACGCATCTCCCGATGTAAAGACGGCAAGGTTTGAATAATGGCGCACAAGCGCTGTTACATCGTAAGTACCGTCACCGACCGTTATGTAATTTTCCGCGGGAAAATAAAGCGGATCGGGGCCGTGCGATGTTATATCCGAATAAAATATCCTGTTGTCACCGCCATAGGCAAACACACGGCTGTCAAAGTCACCGCCGTAGATGCAAAAACGGCGGCGGCTTAAAAGATGCTTTGTAACTTCAGCATCCGACATTTTATATGTTATCTTAAGGCTGTCGGCAACACCGCCTTCTGGTGCATACGTAAACGTCACTGTTCTTTTTGAAAGGTCAAATGCGTATTTATCTTTCGATACTGTCTGCCCGTCTTCCGTGACCGACACAACACTGACAGCCCCCGACGGGAGCTTATATTCCTTCGCAACACCGTCAGGCGAATATGACAGCGATGCCATATCGCACAAAAGATTCAGCGACTCAAAGATAGTACCGCCTCCGCTTGGCGGGCACGTAATTGCAACTGTCGGCACATAAAGCTCCGCAGGCGTGAAATTGCCGTTTTTGAAAACAACAGCTTCCTCATCGCAGATAACATACACGTTTCCGCCGAAAGTGAAATAAACGGTGTTATCGCGCACATCAAGCTCATACGATGCGCAAATGCTTTCCGCACTCATATCATATGCGTTGACAGTCTTACCGTTACGGTAAAAAAGCACATCGCCCGACAGGTAAAAATCCTCACCGTTTTGTATTCCGTCAAGCCTTTTGTACCCATATCTTTTCTTCAGCTTGCCGTTTTCCGTGATGCGGAAATTGCGCATATACTCGGCAGATGATATAGAATTTGTAACCTTTTTCGTACAGTCAGTTCCGTCAAAGGAACTGACTGTCATCAGAAAAGAAGGATTTTTTTTAAAAAATGCCATAAACGCCTCCTTACATAAGTCCGGGATATACGTCCTTTATGCTTTCGATATCGGCACACAGGGCGGAAAGGGCAGAACCCCTCACACGCGAATATTCAGATGACAGGAAAGCACCGAGGGCGGGATTTTCATCTGCAATAAGCAGCATACCAAGCCGCAAAGCGCACAGCACGGCGCATTCGTCACACAGCGGAAAAACATCCTCCCCGTCACGGATCTCACCCATTGAGGGGTACGGCGTCTGTCCATCTGAAAGTATTTTGTCAAGCGGAATATGCTCCGTTATCACAGCACCGAGCATAGGCGGCAGTCGCCGCCCAAGCTCTGAAAAATCAACTGCATTTCTGTCCTCGCCGATATACGACGCGGTCAAATCAAAAACGTCACTGCATTTCATTATGCGCCCGTTTCATCTGCAACACTTGCGTTGATAACAAGTATTTCATCGGGATAAACGATCTTTGCACCGTAAAGGTGAAGTCCCTTAACAGCATCCGCAAATCGTCTTTCGGGACGGTAAGCCTCAACCTCGTTGATCTGTTCTGCAAATGCAATTGCACGCTTCGTTCTTGCAAAGCACTTGTAGAATGTCTTGGAGTTTTCCTCCTTTGCCACGATGTTGTTGGACACGTATATTCTGAAGCCGAGGAACTTACCGATACAGCCCTTGTCAAGCTCTTCCTCGTTCGATGTACCGTGAATGATCTTCGCCTTGATGATCTTAGCCGCAACAGCAGGCGGAACTTCAAGAACGATCTCCTCGTTTCCGGGCACATTCTTTTCAAGAAGCATCTTCTGCGCGCCCAGCAAAAGGTCAAGCACACCATCCGCCTTGAGATCTGCCGCGGAAATGATGTTGGCAGTGGGAACTGCCGCATGCAAAGAATAAATGTACTTGTCCGCTTCGTTTGAAAGCGCATTTGCGGCAATACGCATCGCCTCTTTCATAATGACGGGAGATGTCTGTGCCATTTCGATATCGTCAATTACAAAATTGAATGCCTTTGCACGGTCAACCGTAAGCATACGGATGTGATCGGATATCTCACCCGGTGCCGACATATCAGTATTTTTGTTGTAGTCAAATACGGATATAGGGTTAAGACCGATGATCTTTACGGTATCACCCATATTTTTTATATCGCCTTCAAATTCTCGTGAACAGTTCTTAACTGCAATATATTCTTTGTCAAGCTGTCTGTAAAGTGTTTCACTCCACACTGTGGGTATAAACTGTGTAATAGCCATATTATTTTATTATTCCTTTCTTTGTTATATTGTTATTGTAATTCGGGATAGTGAGGTGTTTCAAACCCATTTGCGTTCGTTTTTGTAGGGGACGACGTAGGGCGGGGGCTTGCTCCCGCCGTTGAAGACCCATTTTGTTGAGATAATAGAGAATAGATGTTAGATAATAAATTGTACCCGAGGCACTCCTTATCTTTTCACTTTTCACTCCTTACCTTTTATCTGAAAAACCCCTTACTTCCCATGCTTTTTATGATATTATCATAATCGGCGCGCACCTGCTTCGGTGTCATCGCCCTGACATCGCGCTCATTGTAAACACCGCTTTGGCGTGACGGCGAACCGATAAAGCCCGTCGATGCCATTCTGTTTTTTTCGTTATATCGGGCAGCATCCGCCTCCGCCTTTCGGGATTCCTTATAAACGGCGGTGAGGTTTTCACCCTTTTTCACTCTTTCCCAGACGCTGTCCTTGACACTGTCAAGATCGACATCGGGAAAGCTTTCAAAGAACTCCTCAGTTTCAAGGTTAAAACGCTCATTTTCAGCCATTATTCCGTCACCTCCGTCTGTTCTTCATTCATTTCACTGCGGAGCAAAGCCTTTTCGATAAGCCCCTTCTTGTCGGCAATTATTCCGTCGGGCAGTCTTTGCAAGTAATCCTCAATACCGATAAATCCGCCCGAAAGCAGCTTGTCAAGGGTATTCACCGCAACGATCTGAGAGTATTTTGTGCCCGCACCTACATCTACACGGGCACGGATAACGGAGTTTTTGAACACCTCGTAATCGGGCATCTCTCCGCTTTTGCTTTCATCCCCGTCAAAGTAGGGCAAAAGCCTGCCCGCGGGGTAATATTCGAATATCATTTCAGCCCAGTTGAGGGCAAGATCCTCAACGCAGGCGTAAAGATTCTGCCTTATATTTTCAAGCGGCATATTTGACGATTCCTGCAGGGCAAGAATCGCCGAGGTATTGTCGGGGTCAACCTCGCCGAGCGCGGCATCCGTCGCACCCATAAGCTCCTTCGTGTGCATCATTGTAAGATTGATAACATCAAGAAAACCGCTTTGCATGTTGCCCACACCGAGGGCAACCGCCGCTTCCCTTACGTCACCGCCCTTGACACCGACAGCCTCACCCACCTCATTCGTCCATTCGGGAATGAGAGTTTTGTCATAAATGACCTTTGAAAATGCGGTGTCCGTCATATGCTTCATCACCATGGCATATGCCTTGTTTATATATTTCTGATTGGGAATAAGTGCTGTCACGGGTGAATTTCCGATAAAAGAACCCTTCGTGTTTTCCCACGAAAAGTAAGCTATCGGGTATCTTTTCATCTTCGTCTTGCACTGTCTTATAACAACGCTTTGCGTCGCCTTTTCCCATATCACACATCCGTCCTCGTCACGGCTGAATTTTATAAGAAACGTGGCATATTCGTCCTTTTCGCTTTCAATGTCGAAAAGGTCGCCCGCCCCCGTACCTACAGCATCGTCAGCACATATCTTGTCCGCATCGTTTTGCGAAACACCGAAGGAAAGTGCTTCCTTCTTCAGATGCTCCACAGTATCACGTCCCTTAAGCATTACATAGTCCTGACCTTGAATATCACGGCTGTTTACGTTTGACACAAAAAGGTCGGTGTTGTCGCATAAAACCGTCTTGATGTCCCCCGTATACATCTGCCCCGTTTTCACATCAGGGTCCCAAAAGGTGTAAAAAATACCGTCACCCGATAAAGCCGCATCAAGCATGGCGCCCCTGACAAGAATTTCTATCTTGTCCTTGTCAAGTCGGTACGACACGTTTTTGTTAAGCAGCTCGATGCCGTCCGATATCTGCTTTTTAAGCTTTTCACTGCCCACAACATTCAAAGAATCGTCACTGTAGCTGACGCTTATAGGCTGTGCTGTGGCGGTACTTATCATATATGAAACAATACGCTTTATAATGTTGAAAACAGGCTTCGGCAAGCCGTTTGAATTGACTCCCTCCCATTGTTCGCCTCTGTAAAAACGCTCGTTTTCACGGACGGTCGTATAAAGACCTATGCGCCTTTTGTATTCAACACCCGCTTCGTATTGCTCCCAAGCCTTCGTTTTAGTTTCCATATACCTCCTAAAAGTCAGTAATTTGCCAAATTATTTCTGTTTTCGTAACGTCGTTTTCTCATATTGTATATTTCCTCATCGCGCTCGGCGTGTTGTATTCTCGACATCACCGCATACCGAAGCGCCTCGGGTAAATGCGTTATCTCATGCGGAGTTTCCGAGGCATCCTCCGTTTTCGTCTTGTCGTATGTAAGCGATGAAAGACACCTCACCGTTTCACTGCAGACAGAAAAAAAACGCAGCCTCGGCACGCCGTCTTTCCCTTTTTTAAGATACTCTCGAAGCGCACGCCAGCCGGGAATCCGCCTGTTGTCCGCTTTTATAAGCGTCGGCATGCCCGAAACCGACATCATTATTTCAAACCCCGAAAGTCCGCTGTCCTGCCGTCTGTTCCACAAATCGGGAGAGGCGGCGATATAATCGACGTTTATATCCCGACAAAGCTCTGCAATCCTCTCCCCTGCCTCGGACAAGGTCAGATTAGGTTCCGCATACTCACGCTCAACGTAGACCTGTCCGTTTTCATCACACACAAGCAGTACAAATGCAAGCATATCAAAGCCGTAATCAAGTCCGCCGATGCGGCGCACGCGCCGTCCGATATCAAACGGCGGTATAATGTGCACATCGTCCGAAATTTCAGAGAAAAACTGTCCTTCAAACAGATCCCATCTGCCGTCAAGCCACGCGGCGCGAAGCTCCTTCGGTAAAGATTTCAGTCTTTCAATGTATTCTCGGTCACGCTCCATCAGCACGGTGTTGTCGTAAGCCGTGGCTTGGATAAATGCGTAATCCTCGGGATGCTCCCCCTCGCGGTATATCCTGTCAATAAACAGTCTTTTCACCCAAGCATGTCCGACGCCTCCGGGATTGCACGAAAGATACATCCGTTTGGGGTATTCGTTCGTGCCTCTCAGGCACGCCTTGAGGGCTGAAAAGCGGTATTCGGTAAGCTGTGTTGCCTCGTCAAGTGCAATTATGTCATATTCCTGTCCCTGATACTGAAGGGTGTCGCCGTCATCCGCCATGTAACCGAGCTTTAAAACGGAGCCGTTGGGAAAATTGAAGCATTTTCCCGACTCGGAGTATCTGACCGCCCCGCCAAGCTCCGCACGCAAGGGCAGTATGTGGTTATATTGAAGTTCCGGAAAGCTTCTTCTGATTATAAGACATTTTATCCCCGGATACCGCAGACACAAAAGCACAAGCTTACGGCGGAGCGCCCAGCTTTTACCGCCGCCTCTTGCACCGCCGTAGGCGGTGTATTTTGCCTTCGAGGTGAAAAACAGCTCCTGTTTTTTATTGGGTACGCCCCTTAAATAAAGTTTTTTCATTCGCCGTCGCTGTGCTCACACACAACGCTCAAAATTCCGTCATCATCGTGCTTTTCCTCACCCCCGTAGCCGAAACGGCTTTTAAGGTAAAGATTGAGCACAGATGCCGATATTTTTTTTGTTCCCGAATTAAGTGCCTCGTCCTCGAAGACGGAGCGTGCAAGCTGTGCCTGCTTCGGGAACTTTTCGCAAAGCTTTGTATATTCCTCCTCGGTCATCCCCATGAAGCGGAGATACCCTGCAAGGTTTGGAAGCCTTTCGTCTTCGTTGCAGACACATGTATATCTTTCTATTGACTGTAAAAATCGTTTTCCGTTATTTATATTTTTCAAGGTGTTCCTTTCTATACAAGCTCTCTCAAAAGCTCCTTTGCGCTGTTGTGACCCAGAATCTGCAAAACGTCATCAAGGTCAAAATCGCCGATACAGTCATCACAATAAGCTTCCGTTCCAATCACGATTCCTTCTCCGTCTTGAAAACTTCCGCCACAATACGAACATTTGTTCGCGTATTTTTCACCGTCGTCACCACCTGCAGGGCAACCCCTGAGATGCGGTGACGAGTAACAGTATTCGCACATCGTAAACCTCCTTA
>JAZTXA010000066.1:0-7030 GCA_045636245.1 Eubacteriales bacterium
AGGTATTATTCTGCAGCTAAATTTGTTTTATAACTTTAATATCTAAACTGCCCGATACAAGTCGGGTAGTTTTTATATTTAATATTTTGTACTTGATATTTATACTTTTTTGGTGTATAATGAAGAAAAAATAAAAAAGGAAATAAAGGTATGAAAAAAATTCTTTCGCTTTTGTTGGCTTCCTTACTGCTTCTGTGCGGATGCGTAGATATATCTGAAAATGTAACAACATCCCCTGATATAACAACGCAGATCGGACAAACAGAAAACGTCAATGAAACAGAAAAAAATGAGGATACAGCAACTGATAAAGTGCAGACAGATGCTGTAACAAATACGGAGCAGACAGACAAAGACGCAACATCGGAAGATTTAACAGATGACGAACCTGTTTTTGAAACCGATCCTTATGTCGGTGTCAATAAAACAGAGTTTTATGCAAATTATAAGCCTGCGGTAAGTGCATCCGATGCATATTACAGAACACAGCACTTTTTGATGTCGGGTTCGATAGAATCTCAGGATGAAGATCCTACGATAAGCAGTAAAAGACCTATGCAGGACGGACTTTACATACGTAATTCAGCAGGAAAATATTCCGCGGACAAAAAAACATACTATGTCGTTGATGCAAACGGCAAGGTAGTCAACCGCATTTACAAAGACGGCGCATATGTAACGCTTGATGAAGTGGCGGCTTATGTGTTCGCCTTCGGTGAGATACCTCCGAACTATCTCAGTGCAAAAAGCGGAAATCCGAAAACACATCCGTGGGGCAAATATTTAAGAGTTAATCACTCAAGATTCTTCGGAGATACAGACAAATATCCTTATGAACCAGAGCTTCCCAATATAAGCGGATGCGGCGGTGAATTTGATTATTTTGAGCTTGACATCGGCACAACAGGTACAAGCGGAGATCCTTCATATAAGCCTTATTTGTATAATGACGGAACAAAGCTCACACGCGGCGCGGCAAGAATCGTTTATGCACGATTTGATGCAAACGGCAATAAGATCATAGATATCAACGAAAAGTATGTTTTCTATACAAATAACCACTATAATGATTTCCGTGAATATCTCAACTATCAAGGCGGCTGGGGTGAAATATTCGGAAATGTTACCGGCGGCGGTAAGATATCCGATAAATATAATTGCAACCCCACACCGTATGTTGAAACAGTAAGAAAAGATCTTACAGCAGCATAAAATTATCCCCTGCGGATTCCGCAGGGGATTTTTTATATTTTTATCATTTTTGAATGATCTTTTAAAACCTCAAAATTTGTTCTTGTGTGAAGCAGGGGAGTTACCGAAATTATTCCGTTATGCACCGCAACTGTGTCACGGTTCAAGTCGTCGGGATATTCATCCGGAATTTGCTCACCTGTCTGTATATACATATTCTCACCGGTTTTTTCAAATCTGTCTGAAAAGTACTGTGTGCCTTGATACGTCATGCGTATTTCAGTTGCTTTTTTCGGTATATTTACGTTATAAAGCGGATTTTCTTTTAAAAGGTTATTGTTACAAATGTATTTATAAACCGTGTCAAGATATTCCGCCGCTTCCGTTTGCCCATCAAAGAATGCAGAAAAAGCAACAGCATTCGTTTTGTTTTTCGCTGCCTCAAATATCGCACCGATAGTTCCCGAATAAACTATATCCTCGCCGACATTTACACCGCGGTTTATGCCGGAAAAAACGATATCGTATTTTTGATTAAGCCCGAGTATACCGAAACGCACGCAGTCAGCAGGAGTTGAGGCCATTGAATATACCGTAAGACCGTCCTCGGAATGTACCTTTTTTATTTCTGTCGGATGGATAAAGTCAATTGCGTGGCTTGTTCCGCTTTGCTCCGTTTTCGGAGCTACAACTGTCACCTCTCCAAGTTTTCTTGCCCAATTTGTAAGGAGCTTTATGCCGAGTGCTTCATATCCGTCATCGTTTGTGATAAGGATCCTCATAACCATCCCTCGTTGTTTTCCTTGAATTCTTTTAGCATAGCATCCGCTTCTTTTATCAGCTTATTAGCCTCACGTCTTGAATAAACGGTAGCACCTGCCGCACACGCGTGTCCGCCGCCCCTGTATTTTTCGGCAAGTGAATTTACTGTAATGAAACGTGAGCGCAAGCGCACTCTTACAGAACCGTCGGGACATTCAATGAATGCAACCCAGATAAGCGAGCCCTTGATCGAATCAAGGTGGGAAATTGCCGCACTTGCATCCTCGGTTGAGAGATTGAACTCTTTTTGCATCGGCAGGGAAATATAGATAGATGCAACACCGTTTTCTGATATTTTCATCTTTTTGTGAACGTGCGATTCGAACTTGAAGCTTTCAAACTCACGCAGATAAAGATTTGCATAAAGCTTTTCAGTATCGATATTAAACTTTAAAAGGGTACCCGCAAGGCGCAGTGTTTCACCCGAAACATCCCTGTAGCGGAAACGGCCGGAGTCTGTTACCATACCGGTGTAAATGTAATATGCAGCTGTGTCCGTCATACAAAGCTCGTCCTTGAATTCATCATAAAATGCCGCTATCATCTCACACGCCGAGGAACGTAATTCCTCAACCCATTCGTATTCCGCATACGATTCCACGGGAATGTGGTGGTCGATTTTTATATGCTCGCGGCACAGCTTATACTTCGGATTTGAAAGTCTTTCGTAAGTGGCTGTGTCAATTGCAATACCAAGTGCATCGGCGTAGAGCGCATCATCAATAGGCTCATCCTCGCCGCCCAAGAAGGCAAGATGCTTTGAAAAATCGTTGTTCTGAAGATATATCTCCTTTTCGGGATATGTTGCTTTGAGTATCTCCGCCAAACCTTTTGTTGAGCCTATTGCATCTCCGTCAGGTCGGAAGTGACGGAAAATTATTATTCTGTTATATTCCTTGATCTTCTCAAGGATCTTTTTCATATTTTCGTTTGCCATATTTACTCCATATTTTTATTGTATGCGATAAGGTCGTCTAAAAGTGCCATAGCCTCATCGCGGTCTTTCACAGTCGCACCGCTTGCCTTTGCGTGCCCGCCGCCGCCGTATTTAACCGCAACGGGGTTTATGTTGTGTTTGTTTGAGCGTATTTCGGTAAGCACACCGCTGTCCGTTTCCGTGAAGTTTACCCAAATGTTGATGCCTCTGATATCGCCCATCGTATTGACCATACTTCTTGAAAGCGTGAATGTATCAAAACCGTATTCAGCGGCTTCTTCCTTTGTGGTGTAAATATATGCCACACCGTATTCAGTCAGGTTTATTTTAAGTATGAATTTTGCACGCAAGCGTATAAATTCAAAATCATCGGCATAGAGATTTGAAAAAATGTCGTTTGTGTCAAACTCCTGCTTCATAAGCTCAGATGCAAGACGGAAAGTGTTGTGAGAAGTAGAGTCGTAGCGGAAACGTCCCGAATCCGTTATCATGCCCGTATAAAGTGCTTTTGCGGAGTTCTGAGAAAGCTTGAGTCCCGATTCAACAGCAAATTCCGTTATAAGTCCGCAACAGCTTTCATAGCCGGTGTTTGTTACTTCCACATCTGCTATTTCTTCACAGAAAATGTGATGGTCGATCCTTGCGGTTCTTTTTGCTGTTTTATATCTGTCATCGCTTATAAGGGCAGATGCGGAGGTATCAAGTATAATTGCCAAGGCGTCTGAATAGAGGCTATCGCTAATATCGTCCATCACAGAGCCCTTCATAAAAGCATATCTTCCCGCAGGATCACCGACGGCATAAATTTCCTTTTCGGGAAAATTTTCCTTCAGAATGTATTTAAGACCTATCTGACAGCCGAGTGCATCGCCGTCGGGATTTTTGTGACGGTGAATTATAATACGGCTTGCATTTTTAATTTCTTCTAATATTTTTTCAAACATAATGTTCTCCTCAATCATCGAAATAGCCGCGGTAAACAACAGGATAATTGGAATTTGGGAATAAGAACTGATGCAGCTCAATGAAATAATCGTCTGTCATACTGGCAATATAGTCAACAACAAGCTGATTCGGTTCAGTCTTTTCATACGGTACTTCGCGCTTGTAATGTGTGCGGTTAACCTGTGCTATATGATGTGTAAAAATAGGGGATTCTTTTCTTTGTTTTATTACATCTTCAAGAAGTCTTTCGTAAATATCCGACATCATTGGCTTGACTGTTGCATCAAACACATCGGTAGATTCTTTGCGGTTGTATATCTTCTCGTAATTCTCGCGTTTCAGCTTGCGAAGGGAAGCAAAATGCTTACTGTCAAGCTTTATATACGGCTTTCCGTAGCTGTTTTCAATAATATTTACGACAAGATTATTTATTATCTCGGCATTTATCGAGCCTATCTCATCTTCATAAAAGTCACCCTCATCAAGCAGCTTTGTGCGTACCGCATCTTGTCTGTCCTTTCCTAAATATGCAATAATATCGGAAATTCGGACAACCGCCCCTTCAAGGGTACAAGGCATCATATGATTTGAAAATGAGATATCCGAGGAGCATTTTTCCATCAGTTCGTCAAATTCCTCAAAGCTTGATATCGGAACAGGGGTGTATTCCTCAAGCTCAAGCTCACCGTTGTGGGCGGCGATGTCATGAAGAGTCTGAAGCGAAATGTTGTAGGGGAAAATTTTATCAAGCACGCGTACCGACTGTAAATTGTGCAGAAAATGTTTTCCCGTGTGCTCGTTATAAAGCTTGTCCAAGTGACGTTCACCTGTATGCGCAAAGGCAGGATGACCTATGTCGTGACCGAGTGCGATAGCTTCAATAAGATCAAGATTCAAATGAAGCGTGCTTCCTATCGTTCTTGCAATTCTTGAAACAAGCTGAACATGAAGATTTCTTCTTGTTATATCATCGTTTTTGTAAAAAGAAAAAACCTGTGTTTTATCGGCATATCTGCTGAAATAAGGGCAGTGCATTACCTTGTCTATATCACGAACAAATGGCTTGCGCCATATGTTTGCCTTGTCGTTTTCCCTCTGACGTCTTATCACATTGTCATTTTCAAAACCCATGTTTTTATAAGTAGAGGTTTTGTTTTCGTGCTCTATAAGCTGACACAATTCTGCTGAAAGAGATTCGTATTTAAGCATATCTTACCTCACAAATCATTTGTTTTTATGTGTTGCTTTTTTCCAGCATCTGTGGCACATCGCAACGTATGAATCGTTGCCGCCTATCAGTATCTGACCGCCCTCTGTAACAACATCTCCCATATTGTTTATACGTGCGTTTACAATGGCTTTTTCACCGCATGAGCATATGGTCTTTATTTCTGTTATTGAATCCGCAACTTCAAAAAGCCTTCTGCTTCCTTCAAACAGATTTGTAAGAAAGTCGGTGCGAAGACCGAAGCAAAGTACGGGAATATTAAGCGTGTCCACTATACATCTGAGCTGGTCTATCTGTGTGCTTGTGAAAAACTGACATTCGTCAGCAATTATAACGTGACAGTCATTATGTTTTTCAAATTCATTGAAAATATCGGTGTCCTTTGAAATTACAAAAGCATCGGCGCTAAGACCTATTCTTGAACGCACGGTGCTTGCACCGTCACGGTTATCAAGTGACGGCTTTATTAGCCATACTTTCATACCGCGTTCTTCATAATTGAATTTTGTTATAAGTGCATTTGCGGTTTTTGATGAACCCATTGCACCGTATTTGAAATATAATTTCGGCATTGTTACCTCAGTATTACTTTGTTAATTATTTTTTTGTCATACACAGGACTATTATATCATATTTTGACAGGTTTTACAAGACAAAAATAACATTTTATAAGCAAAAAAACAAGCAGGCTTAAACGGTTAAATTTAAGCCCGCTGCATGATATAATGATTTGAAAAATTATTTTAAAAACGGCTGTATTTGTTCGCCCTGCAAGGCAAGGCTTAAGGTTTTTTCGATAAGAGAAAAATCACATACAAGTGAATAAGGCTTATTTACACAGTCGTCCTGCGACAAGGGAACGAAGAAAATATTTTTTCGGTTGTAAAGCCTTCCGATATTTTCTAAATTTGCGCCGAGTGCATCGTTACTTGCAAGGGCAATTACTGTTTTGTGTCCGCATCGCAAGACGGCTTTTGTTGCCATTGTCACGGCGGTGTCGGTTATACCGTGAGCAAGCTTGGCAAGGGTATTTCCTGTGCAGGGGCATATGAGCATACAGTCGAGCTGTGTTTTGGGTCCCAACGGTTCGGCATCTTTTATCGTGTCTATCGGTGCTTTTCCGCAGATATCCGCGATTTTTTCTATAAATGATTCGTTTGTTCCGAAACGTGTGCTCGTGGTTTTGGAAATTTCGCTTATGACGGGATATATATCATTTTTTTCGGCAAGCGCTTCCATTATTTTGATAGCATGTGAATGTGTGCAGAATGAGCCGCATATTCCGAATCCAATCTTAAGTTTGTTTCCCATATCTACCTCTTTCTCAGTATGTTTAAAATACCGTCTTTCAAAATTTCCCCCGCTGTTTTTGGGGCACATTTTCCGGGCAAGCTCAATGCTGAAATCGCTTTAAGACCTACCGCCTCGGCATATGTAAAATCAACGCCGCCCGGCAAAGAAGCCAGATCGATTATAAGTGTTTTTTTGTTCATTTTGTCAATCAGAGAACGGGTGAAAATGACACTCGGCACAGTATTGAATATTATATCAAACTTGTATATATCGCGGTCTATATTGTGTATTTTCGTCGCCTTATATCCGTATGCACGTGCCAAGGACAAAACCTCGTCGCGTCTTGCGCAAACTGTTACATTTGCTCCAAGTGATCTTAATTTGTGTGCAAGCACGCCGCCGACACGACCGAATCCGCATACGGCAACATCTGCCCCGTGCAAGGTGAAAACGGTTTCTTTCATCGCAATTTCAACAGCTCCCTCCGCTGTGGGAACGGTGTTGAGTATGGCAATATCTTCACAGTCCATATAATCAACAAGTAAACAGTTCTTGATTCTTGAAAGTGTGCTTATCTTTTCATCGCATTTTCCTGCGAAAATTACCGTGTCGGG
>JAZTXA010000067.1:0-7793 GCA_045636245.1 Eubacteriales bacterium
CTCCTTGGCTCACAGAACGACATGGCTACGATCCGACTTCCTGTTGGTCCCGCGCTCGGTCAGCACGGTGTTAACATCGCAGCATTTACAAAAGAATTCAACGAAAGAACAAAGAACGATATCGGTCTTATTATTCCCGTAGTTATCACAATCTACGCTGACAGATCGTTCTCATTCATAACAAAGACTCCCCCCGCAGCAGTTCTTATAAAGAAGGCTGCAGGTATCGAATCAGGTTCCGCTGTACCTAACAAGACAAAGGTTGCAAAGATCACAAAGGAACAGGTTCAGAAGATCGCCGAAACAAAGAAGCCCGACCTTACTTCCGGCTCGCTTGAAGCAGCTATGAGTATGATCGCAGGTACTGCACGCAGTATGGGCATCACGGTAGAGGACTAAGGGAGGTAGACGAAAATGTTTAAAGGTAAGAAATATACAGACAGCACAAAGCTTATCGACAAGGCTAAGTTTTACGATGCTGAAGAAGCGCTTTCACTCGTTTGCCAGACAGCAAAGGCAAAGTTCGACGAAACAATTGAGCTTCATGTTCGTCTCGGCGTTGACAGCCGTCACGCAGACCAGCAGGTAAGAGGCGCTGTTGTCCTCCCCAACGGTACAGGTAAGACTGTACGCACACTCGTTTTCGCAAGAGGCGACAAGGCAGAAGCTGCTAAGGCAGCAGGCGCAGATTTCGTAGGCGCTGAAGATATGGTTGCAAAGATAACACAGGAAAACTGGTTTGATTTCGACGTTGTTATCGCATCCCCCGACATGATGGGCGTTATCGGCCGTCTCGGTAAGGTTCTCGGTCCTAAGGGACTTATGCCTAACCCCAAGGCAGGTACTGTTACACCCGACGTTGCTAAGGCTGTTACAGAAGCTAAGGCAGGTAAGATCGAGTACAGACTTGACAAGACAAACATCATCCACTGCCCCATCGGTAAGGCTTCCTTCGGTGCTGAAAAGCTCACAGAGAACTTTGACACACTTATGGGTGCTATCGTTAAGGCAAAGCCCGCAGCTGCTAAGGGTCAGTATCTTAAGAGCGTTTGCATCGCTTCCACAATGGGCCCCGGTATCAAGATTAACACATCTAAGCTTGGTTAATTAAATAATTGAAAATTCAGGGGTGTCATGCTTTATGGCGCCCCGAATTTTATTTAAAAGGAAAATATAAGGTAATTGACATGAAAAAATTATTATCATTTGTTTTGATTATATGTATTGCGCTTTCATTTGCGGCTTGCTCGGATGAAAAGCCTTCCGCAACAAGCGGTGTAAGCGAATCGGATACTGTTTTGGAAAATGACACAAATCCTCCTTCGGAAACCGACGCACAAACCGATGCGGAAGCTGTCACAAATGCCGAAACGGAAGCTGACGGCACGGATGCCGAAACAAAGCTTGAAACGGAAGCCGAATCCGAAACGGAAGCACCCGAAGCTGAAACAGACGCCGAAACGGAAGCGCCCAAGCCCGAAACAGACGCCGAAACGGAAGCGCCCAAACCCGAAACAGAAGCGCCCAAGCCCGAAACAGATGCCGAAACAGACGAGCCCAAGCCCGAAAACAGCATTGTGGGCAGATGGAAAACATCGCTTGATATGTCAAGTTCGTTGAACGATTTATTCGCGGGCGAGGATTTAGGCATTGAAATGCCCGAAATAACAGGCTTCATTTTTGATATGATATTTGAATTTAATGAGGACGGCACGTACAAAAATCTGATTACAGAGGATAGTGCAAAGAAAGCTTTGGAAAATATCAGACCTTCGCTTACAGAGGCAATTGCAACACTTTATGAAACGCTTGCGGCTCAGTTTGGAATGACGCTTGAAGATTTCCTTGCCGTCGCTGAAATAGGAAGTGTTGACGAAATTGTCGATCAGCTGTATGCCGACGAATCTTTTACAAGTATAGCGGAAGGCACTGAATCGTCCGGTAAATACATGGTGGAAGGAAATAAATTCTACACAACGGAAGATTTGAATGGCGAATTTGACAAGACGGAATACACCGTTTTCACCGTTGAAAATGACAAGCTTATAATTACGGAAATACAGGATAAATCAGACGAAGGCGAAGAATTGTCCTTCAAAGATTATCTTCCCATGGTATTTACAAAACTGTAAAAGTAAAATCCCACAGAAATTTTAACAATGGCAAATAAGGAATTGTTTCACGGTGTCAGCAGCTTGTGAACACTGTATGCAACCTTAACAAAAAAATCAAGGTCTTCGAAGTGAATGACCTTGATTTTTTATTATATATCGAAAACCACCTGCTAAGCAGGTAGTTCCAAAGAGGCTTTTGCCGCCCGACAATCCGCCGCAGCGGTAGGCTCCCCTGTGTAAGGGGAGCTGTCGGATGCGACTGAGGGGTTGTTTGAGAGTGTTTTTACAATCCCTCCGTCACGTCGAGTTGCACGCAACTCGTAGCCGTGCCACCTCCCTTTACACAAGGGAGGCTGAAAATAGCAGCCGCATCTGTGGCGGTAGGGCGAGTTTGCAAGTGTCAAATGTTTCGGTGGGCTTTCAGCCCAGCCGGTAATACGCCCTTATAGGGCAGAGCAAGCCACCGGATTCGCCGGTGGTTATGACTATATATCGAAAACCGTGCCATGCTTCAAAAGAGCCTCTCACCGAATGAAACAAATAAAAACGGCATTTTCCCCGTTAAATTCACAGGGGTCATTTACGAATGACCCGTATGAAATGAAAGAAAATGGGTTTTAAACGGGCGTGTGCAGTTCGCCTGCGAACTGCTTGAATCTTGCCCCTGATATGTTTTAACATCTAAAATTTTACATTATATATTTACGAAGGAAATATGCAATTCCAATTCAGTTGACAAAGTCAACTGAGGTGGGCAGGCAGCGTCACACGGAATACAAAAAGATAAATGTAAACTTTTAGACGGTACATTACACTACTTTTTGTGTCTTGTTATATTATCTGAAAAAATTGAATATATTAAAATGTACATCTTACCGTCGGAGATATTTATGGTCACGATCAATTCTCAAATATGCCCCTTGTACGGTACAATGCCGTATTTACCCGATATATTTGCATCTTCTTTGCAGCTTTTCTGCCTTAAAAACAGAAGCCTTGCGGACAGAGTCACGGAGGTGCGCCTGCGGTGCGGAGGTGCTTTTTCCCTTTCTTGCGGAAACGAAAACATTTACACAGACATAAACGGAAATGTTACAAAAAAGCCCGTCATATGCACCGAGGATGACATACGCATATGTGTTTCACGCCTTTGCGAAAACTCATACCACACGCATGAGGAGGAAATAAAAAACGGGTATATCAGCATGAAAAACGGTTTCCGTGCGGGAATTGCACCGAAAAGTGCACATACACGATCCGTTTTCGGTATAAATTCCGTTAATATCAGGATCCCGCGTGAGGTTTCGGGCTGTTCGGATGAGCTGACAAAGATAACAGGGACACGCTCCGTTTTAATATATTCACCTCCGGGGGTGGGTAAAACAACGGTTTTGAAGGATCTGATACGGTATATCTGCAAAATGAACCTGCGGTGCGCAGTTATCGACAGCAGAGGGGAGCTGAATGTGCAAAATGCCCCCCTTGCAGACTATATCACGGGCATGCCGAAGTCCCGCGGGATAGAAATTGCCGCACGCACGCTTTGTCCGCAGTTTACCGTGTGCGACGAGATCGGCGCGGATGAAGCCGATGGAATAATCGAGGTGTCGAATACGGGTGTGCCGTTTGCCGCCACGTGCCACGGCGGCTCGTTTGACGAAATAATGTGCCGACCGTTTGTAAAACGGCTGTACGATGCGGGCGTTTTTGACTTTTGCGCGCGCCTTTACAGGGTTGGCACCGATACCTCGTTTGATATACAAAAATGCAGATAACGGGCGCGTTTACAGTATGCATCTGCTGTATTTTGCTCGGAATGCTGCTGTGTAAAGAAGAAAAAAGGCGCATAAGATCACTTGATGAAATACTTTTTTTGATGCGGTATATACGCGATGAAATATGGATACGGCGCACACCGACAGAGGTGATATTTTCAAAGCTTTCCTCGGGGCACTTGCCGGAGCGGGGATTTTATGAAATCCTCAACAAAGAAAAGGACCTTTACAAAGCGGCGCTTGCGTGCGGTATAAAGGGCGAGGAGCTTGCATTTATAAAGGAATTTTCCGAAAAAATAGGCAAAACAGATGCCGAAAACCAGCGCGGGGAATTTGATTACATAATCGCAAAAACGGAACAATACGTAAACACCCTGCGTAAAGAGCTTCCGAAAAAGCAAAAATTAAACGTCACCCTCCCTGTGTTCTTCGGACTTTTATTTGTCATTATATTTATATAATCGATTATTTTTTTGTAGGGGTCGGCACCGCGTTGAATATAATGAACGGAAATGGATTTGAAACGGGCGAGTGCAGTTCGCCTGCGAACTGCTTGAATCTTGCCCATACGGGGTATATCGAATCAAATTAACAAAAACGGAAATTGCCCCTTTTAAAGAAACGTTGTAGGGGAGGATATTATCCTCCCGTATGAAATGAAGAAGATAAAGGCGAAAAATATGGACATAAATCTTATTATAAAGGTCTCCGGTGTGGGTATACTTGTATCGGCTGTATACCAGATACTGTCAAAAAGCGGCAGGGATGAACAGGCGATGCTCGTTTCCCTGACGGGAATTATCATCGTCATGTTGATGATAGTCAATCAGTTTTCATCACTTTTAAGCACGGTCAAGAGTATTTTCGGATTATGAATATTGTCGGTGTATCCGTTTTTTCGGTCCTTTTCGTCTGTATTTTGCTTTTTGTGCGCACCGCCCGCCCCGAAACGGGATTTTTGCTTTCCCTTTGCGGCGGTGTGTGGCTTTTATCTGTATGCGTCACGGTGCTTTCGCCTATTGCCGAATATTTGTCGGTGCTTTCGGAAAGTGCGGGCTTCGGAAAATATATGCCGTATATTTTCAAATCCCTTTCCGTCGGCTTCATCGGTCACTTTTGCGCGGAGATATGTAAGGATGCGGGGGAATTTGCCATCGCGTCTTCGCTTCAAAGCGCGAGCAAGCTGACCGTGGTTGGGCTTTGTCTGCCGCTTGTGGGCGAAATTGCCGACATCGCCATATCGTACATATGAGAAATATAAGATATATTCCGACAGTCTTCCTTCTGCTGATATTCTTTGCGCTGATAACAGCAGGGGTGGAATTTGACGTGTCGGAAAGCCTGACACCGTATTTGCCGAATGAGATAGAAGGCGACATTTGGGGACTTGCCTCCGATACGGCAAACGGAAATATAATAACACGTATAAAAACGGCGGTATCGGATGCCTTTCCCGATATCAAGGGCGCTTTCGGTGCGCTTTTGTGTGCTGTTTTGCTTTCGGGTATCGCTTCTGCTGTCAGCTCCTCGCTCGGCGCGGATGAGGATGTTTTATCCCTTGCGGGCACGCTTGTGTGCGCGGTGCTTATCTTCACCGTCATCAAAACAGCGTTTGATGCATTACATACAGCACTGCTTGCAAGCGTCACGTTTATGACGGCGCTGATGGGCATAATGTGCTACGTTTACGGGATAATGGGCAACATAGGCTCCCTCGGCGTGTCGGCATCCGTTTTGTCGGCGGTGCTGCAGACAGTCGAAATGATATCCTCATACATCCTTTTTCCGCTTATCTGTACGGTTTTCGGGCTGACACTCGCAGGTTCTGTTAAGGGCGTGGGAGAGCTTTCCCGAATAGCCTCATCAGTTAAAAAATGCGCCGTGTTTATTCTGTCAGCGTGCGCGATGGCAGTCACACTCGCATTTGGTCTGTGCGGAATTTTCGCATCTGCCGCCGACGGCGTACTGAAAAAAAGCGTTAAATTTGCCGCAGGCACGTTTGTTCCCATCATCGGCTCATCTTTAGCCGATGCCTACGATGCCGTTTTCACAAGCATTAATGTTATAAAAGCCACGGCGGGGGGCGGAGGCATCGGGGCATTACTGCTCATTTTTCTGCCGCCTCTTGTTACTCTTTGCGCCGTGAAGCTGATGCTCATCTCGGTGGGGTTTATTTGCCGCATGCTGGGGCAGTCATCGCAGGAAAAGCTTGCGGCGGGATGCGGTGAGATACTGTCGCTTATGATAGCCGTATGTGTTTTTTCGTTTGTCGTTATGACGGTAGCCTGCGCCGTTTTTATGAGGGTGAATATACATTGAGGCAGTTTCTTGTATCTGTAACGCTTATAAGCTTCATTTCCTCTATCGTGCTTATGATAATGCCCGAGGGAGGGCTGAAAAAATACGTAAAATTATCGCTTTCTCTCACCTTTACGGCATTTATCGTGTCGTCGTTCACGGCGGGAAATATCGGACAGCTTTCCTTGCCGAGTGTAAATATTGAAGACAGAAGCGGAGAATTTTATAATTCGGTTATAGAAAAGGCGAAGGAAAATACGGAACAAAATTTAAAAAATGCGATATGCAAAAAATATTCTGTTTCCGAGTCTGACATTGACATAACAGCAGAGGTTGAGGGCGATACAGACTCACTTGAAATTTCCCGTGTCAACATAAAGCTTCGGGGGGTAAAAAACACGGTAAAGCTGACATATGTGAAAAAATATGCAGAGAATTTAATGAACACAGAGGTTGCTATACAGTATGACGGTGACTGACATAAAAGCTTTCATTTCAAAAAACAAGACTGCCTCGCTTTTGCTTGCCGTGGCGGTCATCGGCGGACTTTTGCTTATTTTCGGAGCCGACCCGCCGGGCGGTAAAATAAATGCGGAAAATACCGCAAACGAGGAATATATATCAGGTGTCGAGAATAAAATTGAACAAATGATAAAACGTGTGTGCGGGGGTGAAGTAACTGTTATCGTAACGGCGGAATCGTCCGAGGAGTACGTATATGCGGAAAATATTGAGGAATCTGTTGAAAAAAACGGCGCAGAAACAACAAGGACAACAAGAAAAAACGACTTTGCCGTTATAAACGGGCAGACAGTCGTAAAAACCGTGCTGAAGCCGAAAATACGCGGTATTGCCGTTGTATGCTACGGCGGCGACGATCCCGTTTTGCAGTATAAAATAATCAAACTGCTTTCTTGTGCCTACGGTATATCCGAGGGAAAGATATGTGTCGCAGGATCATAATCGAAAAAATAATTGCGTTTTAGTAAAAGGAGTAGCTTTATGAAAATATTCAAAACCGAAAATCCCGACGGAAAGAAGATAAACTTCAAGGAAATAATTGAAAAAATCGGCAAACGCAATCTCGTTATCGCGGGTGCTGTCGTTGTCATAGGTCTTACTGTGTACTTAAATTGGTTTTTATTCGACGGAAATGCCGACAATAACACACCGCCTGTCGCCGATGCGGGTGCGGAAAACAAGGACGAAGCACAGGACAATTACTTCACCGTGTCGCTTTTAAACCGCAACAGGGCAAGAGATGAGGCAATTGAGGTGCTTCAGACAGTTATCGACGCAGGCTCGTCAAACGAGGCATCCGAGGCGGCAATGGCAGACATCGCACGCATCGCCGCAGATATTGAAAAAGAGGCAAATATCGAGGAGCTTGTAAAGTCCAAGGGCTTTTCCGAATGTGTTGCCGTGATAGCGGGTGAGGGTGTAAACATCATCGTCAAGGGCGACAGCGAGGCACTTTTGCCGAATGAAGTGGCACAAATCAAGGAAATTGCCTACACAAGCGCAAATATCCTTCCGGAAAACGTGGTGATAATCGAAAAATAACAGTTTTGTTTATTTGATTTTAGTGAAGCGTCACTCGCAGGCT
>JAZTXA010000068.1:0-4129 GCA_045636245.1 Eubacteriales bacterium
TAAAATGATAAAACGGTACTATCGCATAGCCGATGTCACTTTTGAAGTGGTGGGCGATGATGAAATAATGTCACTTGATAGAGGCGCATTGAAAGAATATGCTGTTGAAGAATCATCGGCTGATTATACAATGAGATTCGAGGCTGTTGAAAAATTAATGCCTCCTGAGGGAGTATGCGTCTTTTCCGCATCGGATAAAATAGTATATAAAATTTCGGACGGTGAGATACGGTATACAGGTGATCTTTCCGACGGATATAAAAAAGCGGATGTGTGTGTAAGAAGGTGCGGAAATGAATTATCCGTACAGGTTGTATTCAACGGAGCATTCAAGCATATAACTCCGAAAACGATTTTAAATTCTTTGAATGTTGAGCATGCAATGGCAGAAAAAGGCAGATTTATTTTGCATGCATCATATATAAAGTATAATAATGAGGCGATTTTGTTTACAGCGCCTTCAGGGACAGGCAAATCAACGCAGGCACAGCTTTGGTGTGATTATCGCGGCGCGGAGCTTATAAACGGTGACCGTGCGGCAATAGTCCCGAAAGACGGTACGGTTTTGGCATACGGTGTTCCGTATTCGGGAAGCTCGGGTGTTTGCAAAAATGAAGCGTATCCGATAAAGTCGATAGTTTATTTGTCGCAAGCTCCCGAAAATACAGTCACAAGACTGAACGGTCTTTTAGCTTTCCGAAAGATTTGGGAAGGATGTACAGCAGATGTGTGGAATAAAATTGATATGGAAGCGAGTGTAAAGACTGTTTCAACGGTGACAGCAAATATCCCCGTATTTCACTTGGCTTGCTTGCCCGATGAAACGGCAGTAAAAGCGTTGGAAAATGAGTTTGAAAAACTTTAGTATAAAAGTTTAAGGAAGTATATTTATGGTAAAACAAAAAAGTTCTGAGCCTAAAATAGTTACTTATCTGCACAGCAAAGCGGGAAAAATGGGACTGCCTGTGGGTGCAACTTTTGAAATCACATCAAGATGTAACTTTAATTGCCCGATGTGCTATGTGCATGAATGCGGAAAGAATGCAGATTTGCAAAAGAACGAATTGACTGCACCGCAGTGGATAGATATTGCGCGTCAGGCACGCGATAAAGGCACAATATTTGCGCTTTTGACAGGCGGTGAGCCGTTCTTGCGTAATGACTTCTTTGAAATATATTCAGCCATGAAAAAAATGGGATTTTATATTTCCATAAATAGCAACGGTTCACTTATAGACGGAGATATACGCCGCAAGCTTCTTGAGGATCCACCCTTCAGAATAAATATATCTTTATACGGCGGTTGTGCCGAAACATATAAAAATATGTGCGGTGTTTCTATGTACGAAAAGGTCATTGAAAATATAAAAGCGCTTAAGGAAGCGGGAGTTGATGTCAGTCTCAATGTTTCCATCACTCCGTACAATAAGCAGGATACGGAAAAGATATTTAAAGCCGCAGAGGAATTGGGTGTTAACGCAAAGGCTGTAAGCTATATGTATCCGCCGATAAGAATAAACGGAGAAAAATTCGGCGAAAATGCAAGACTTACTGCCAAAGAAGCCGCCGAATATACGGTGAAATGGGATCTGCTTCGCTTTTCTGACGAAGAGTTTGAAATGCGTGCGAAAAGCATGAAAGAATTTTCGCTTGTGGAAAGGGACGAATGTCTTGGTGATGTCAGCGAAGGTGTCAGATGCAGGGCGGGGAAATCGTCGATGTGGTTTACATGGGACGGAAAAATGTACCCGTGCGGAATGATGCCCACACCCGTTGCTTATCCGCTTGAAGTGGGTGTTGAAAAGGCGTGGGAATATATCAATACGGAAGTTAAAAAGATACGGTTGCCGTCAGAATGTGTATCGTGTCCGAAGAAAAATGCCTGCTTTGCCTGTGCGGCGGTTTGTTATACCGAAACAGGTGCATTTAACCGCGTACCGACATATGTGTGCGAACAAATTGACGAAACCATATCGCAGATGTGGGATGCATATGTTGAAAAGTCAGAGAAAGAGGTTGTTGAATAATGAACATAAAAAAAGAACTTATAAAAAGAGAATTTGCAGGAGAGGCAATTCTGGTTCCCGTGGGGAAAACTGTATACGATTCAAAAGGTCTGTTTGTTTTGAATGAGCTTGGAACTTTCATCTGGGATATCCTGCCGGAAGTTGAAAGCACAGACGATATTGTTAAACGCATTTTGGAAGAATACGAAACAACAGAAGAAGAGGCACTTAAGGATACGGAAGAATTTTTGGATAATCTCCGCACACTTGAAATTATTTAATAGCATACAAAAAGCCGGCTCATAATTTTGAGCCGGCACTATTAATTTTAACGGAATCGTTCAGAACAAGTCTTCTTCGTTTACAGTCTTTATGCCTGTACCTGCCAAAGCGGCGGCAGCGCGCTGATTGTCGTCAACACGGAAGATCATATATGCTCCCGCTTTGCCTGAAAGGAAAGCATACGTGTATTCAACGACAACATCTGCATCAGAAAGCACCTCAAGAATAGCGGCGAGGCTTCCGGGTGTATCGGAGATAGCGGCGGCAAGTACATCGTTTATAATTGTAATATAACCGCCTGCCTTCAGTGCGTTGTTTGCTTTTTCGAAATCATCGCAGATGATGCGCAAAATACCATAGTCCTGTGTATCGGCGATCGAAAGAGCTTTGAGATTTATATCATGCTCTGCAATATATCTTGTCGCTTTAGCCAAAGCGCCTTTTTTGTTTTCAATGAAAACGGATATCTGTTTTACGCTCATAATTTACTCCTTTCAATCGTGAAGCTTTCTTTTATCTATAACTCTTACTGCCTTACCTTCACTTCTGGTTATACTCTTGGGTACTACAAGGTGCACCTTGGGATTGATTCCAAGCACGATTTTTATTGCGTTTGCCAAGGACTTTTCTTTTGAAGAAATTTCTTTTACAGTATCGGAGAACTGTTCAGGTGCAAGCTCAACGTATATGTCAAGTGTGTCTGTGTTTCTCTCTCTGTCAACTTCTATGAGATAATTGGAGGTGTATCCTTCCTTAAGAAGTACGGATTCTATCTGGGAGGGGAATACGTTGACACCTCTGATAATGAGCATATCATCGCTTCTTCCCATAGGCTTGCACATCTTTATAAGTGTACGTCCACAGGAGCATTTTTTCCTTGAAAGCACGCATATGTCTCTTGTTCTGTATCGTAAAAGCGGAAATGCTTCTTTATCAAGGCTTGTGAACACAAGCTCACCCTTAGAGCCTTCGGGAAGTACCTCACCTGTTTCGGGGTCTATTATTTCAGCAAGAAAATGGTCTTCGTTTATATGCAATCCTGTCTGTTCTTCACATTCAAACGATACTCCGGGGCCGCTTGTTTCGGTAAGACCGTATATGTCGTATGCCTTGATTCCGAGTGATTTTTCAATGTCGCGGCGCATTTCCTCTGTCCAAGGTTCAGCACCGAATATGCCCGCCTTGAGATTGATATCCTCGGGTGTGATGCCCATTTCCTTCATCGTTTCGCCTATGTATGCGGCGTATGAGGGAGTGCAACAAAGGATGGTTGCGTGAAGATCCTGCATGAACTGTATCTGGCGCTCCGTATTTCCCGATGACATGGGAAGAGTAAGACAACCGACCTTGTGAGAGCCGCCGTTCAGCCCTGCGCCTCCTGTGAAAAGTCCGTAACCGTATGCGACCTGACAAACGTCTCCGTCAGTACCGCCTGCAGCAACTATTGCACGCGCACAGCAGTCTTCCCAAAGGTCAATATCTTTTTGTGTATAGAATGCGACGACACGTCTGCCTGTTGTTCCGCTTGTTGACTGTATTCTTACGCAGTTTTTAAGATCTGTTCCCAGAAGGCCGTAGGGATATGCATCACGCAGATCCGCTTTTGTAAGGAAGGGAAGCTTGTGTAAGTCATCAACGGATTTTATATCGTCGGGGGTTACACCCTTTGCATCCATAAGATCTCTGTAATATTTTACGTTATTATAAACGTGATTTACTTGCTTTACGAGCTTTTCATTTTGTATTGCCCGAATTTCATCGAGTGATGCACACTCAATTTCGGGTTGATAATAATTCGGCATATTTGTTCTCCTTTTTAAGTTACGGGCAAAACATCCCAT
>JAZTXA010000069.1:0-9748 GCA_045636245.1 Eubacteriales bacterium
CTTCAGATAGACGGTGAGATAACAAAGGTCATGAACTCCACTCCCATTGACGAAAAGTTCAAGGCATTCGGCTGGAACGTGCAGATGATAGACGGACACGATTTTGAAGCTATCGAAGCGGCTGTGAAGGCGGCTGAAGAATTCAAAGGCGCACCCTCGGTCATCATCATGAAGACCACAAAGGGTAAGGGCGTTTCCTATATGGAAGGCAAAGCAAGCTGGCACGGTGCCGCACCCAATAAAGAACAGTATGAGCAGGCGATGAACGACCTGACTCTTGCTGACTGAGAAAGGGAGGAACTTTGAAATGGCAGATAAGATAGCTACAAGAGAAGCATACGGTGCCGCACTTGCGGAATTCGGTGCTAAATATGATAATTTGGTCGTGCTTGATGCAGACCTTGCGGGCGCAACAAAGACGGGCGTTTTCGCAAAAGCATTCCCCGAAAGATTTTTTGACTGCGGTATTGCAGAGGGTGACATGGTCACCGTTGCGGCAGGACTTTCCACAACAGGACTTGTTCCGTTTGCTTCGTCGTTTGCAATGTTCTTGGCGGGCAGAGCGTTTGAGCAGATAAGAAACTCCGTGGGATATCCCCACCTCAATGTAAAGCTTGGCGCAACACACGGCGGTATTACAGTCGGTGAAGACGGCGCAACGCACCAGTGTCTTGAGGATTTCGGTCTTATGCGTACTATCCCCGGTATGACAGTTATCTGTCCCTGTGATGCTGTTGAAACAAGGGCGGCGGTTGAAGCGGCAATCAAATATAACGGTCCCGTTTACCTCCGTTTCGGACGTGCGGCAACACCTGTACTGTTTGACAAGGAAACATATGAGTTCACTTGGGGCAAAGGTGTTGTTATGGCAGACGGCGACGATGCGGCAATAATCGCCTGCGGTACAATGGTTGATATCGCACTTTCCGCACATGAGCTTTTGAAGGCTGACGGCATCAATGCAAGAGTTATCAATATGCACACAATTAAGCCTATCGATAAGGAGCTTGTTTTGAAAGCAGCCGCTGAAACGGGTGCGATAGTAACGGCAGAGGAACACAACATCATCGGCGGCCTCGGTGAGGCTGTTTGCGGTGTCGTTTCCGAAACAAACCCCGTTCCCGTTCTCCGCGTAGGTGTTGAAGATTCCTTCGGCAGAAGCGGTAAGGTTCCGCCCCTTATGGAAATGTACGGTCTTACAGCGGAAAATATTGCTGAAAAAGTTAAAAAGGCAATTTCACTTAAAAAATGAAAAATTTAAAATGTTTAAGCGGAACATCGCTTAAATTGATCGCACTGCTCACAATGGTCATTGACCATTGTGGGCTTGTGTTATATTATTGGGCATACAGTTTTCACGGATATCCCGAGGCTGTTTATACCGCTATGCGTTATGTCGGACGTATATCGTTCCCGATATACTGCTTTTTGCTTGCCGAGGGCTTTGTGCATACGAAAAGTGTGAAAAAATATGCGCTTACGGTTTTAACATTTGCGTTTGTGTCGGAAGTTCCGTTTGATATTATGCTGCGGTATACACCGTTCACGCTTGAATGTCAGAATGTTATGTTCACGCTGTTTTTCGGCATTTGCGCTATGTACTGTGCCAAGATGGTTAAAGCGGGTAAATATATTTATTTGCCGCTTACAGCCGTTCCCTTTCTGCTTGCGCACTTCGGAAATACGGATTACGGTGCGTGGGGCGTTTGCGTAGTGCTTCTGTTCTATTTACTGCGTGAATATCCGCTTGCAAAAGCGGGATTTATGGCGGCGGTGTTGTTTATAAAGCATATAGCATCAGCATTTGCTGTATTACCGATAATGATGTATAACGGACAGCGCGGAAAAATAATGTTTAAATATTTCTTTTATGCCTTTTATCCCGTTCATATCATAATTTTGTGTATCATAAGATATATCATTTTCGGGTTTTAACAGATTTTTGTTCGCGGTGATAAAAAGCGCGCCCCTTGCCCGCCCCCACAGTTGACGTTGCGAAATATTTCGCACGTCAACTGCCTCGGGCAATAGGGCGCAGATTTCCTGCGGAAATCTATTGTAATATATAAGGTAAAAACACATATATCGCTTGTGCACGATATATGTGTTTTTTATCTCAATATAAAATAAGTTTATTTTTTCTCTGCTATTTCAGCTAAATAATCTAAAGTTACGTTATAATAATTCGCAAGCTTGATGGCAACCCAAAACGGAATTTCTCTTTCGCCCCGTTCATATCGCTGATATACCGTTAATTGCATGTTAAGCATATGGGCAATTTCAGCTTGTGTTTTATCATTATCCTCTCGCAGATCGCGGATTCTTCTGTAAATAAACATCTTGCACCTCTTATTAGTACTGTGCAATTATTATATAAAAAAACACGAAATGTATTGACAAATAACACCGTATGGTGTTATAATTACTGTGCAATAATAACTTTTTTATAAAATCGGGAGGAATTTATGAGAAAACGATCACACAAATTTTTAAAAGCTTTTATCAGCACGGTTCTGGTATTAGCTACAGTCTTTTCCATTTGCATACCGGCATCGGCATTGACTGAGTCGGCAGAAAGTGTTACCTAACTTACGATAAGACTAAAATGCCGATCTTAATATAAGGATACAATGAAATGTTCTGTAGAGTGGCTGTAGAAATTATTTTTATGGGGAGGAAAAAACAATAATTATGAAAATTCGTGAAGGAAATAGTTCTTGGGGTGCAGTTCGTTATACAGTTGACGGAAACAAAATTAGACGCGGAGACTCTTCTTGGGGAGATGTAATCTACACTATCGATGGTAACAAAATTCGTCAATGGAATAGTAGTTACGGTAATATCATGTTCACCTTTGATTTCTAAATCAAATAAAAATAAATAAACTGTTTTATCTCACAGCCACTGCACAGAGTTTTTCATAGATAAAGATTTAGGAGGATTAAGATATGGCATATGTGTGGTTGTTTATAGTAATTATCATCATAGGTATGTTTGCTGAAGCTCCGTGGCTCATGACGGGAATTCTTTTGTTGGTAATAGGTGTGTTTCTTTTCTTTGCACTTCGAGATGTAAAAGTTGATAATAGTGCAAGTGCTACTTCTGATGTTGATAAAGGTTTTACAAGAGAAGCTATTCGATTCTTCGAAGGATATCTCACTCTTTGCAGTAAATATCAAGTTCAAGGTCATGCATTTCTCGATACCATTGGAACGAATGAATTTGGTTACAATTGTAATATAGGTTGTCACATCGTTGGATTTGAAGGAAAAAAGGCCGTGGAAGGTCTTAATTGGATTGAAATAAGTTATAATGAAATGCTGGCAACATTTAGAGCAGATGGTTATGAAGCTTGGAAATTGAAGAGAGATGGTTTTGAGGAATATATGAAAGAGACTTACATCGGTATGGGTGAGGATCTACACTATTGCTTTTCTGATCCTGACGAATGGAAATTTCATGATGAAACTCATGATGTAACGTTAGGTTTTGAGCGTCAGTTCTTTCTCTCTTTTGGAAAATGGGATTCGACGCTTGTTACGATAAAAAACGAATTGAAGGGAAAATTTCCAGATGCAGATATTCAGGTTTACAGCAAAGGTATTGTGATTAAATGATACAAGTGATTTATAGAGTTTGGAAAATGGTCGCACTCTGTAAGTGGTGTGTAAATATATAATGACAAAATATATTTCCGCAGGAAATATGTGCGCTTACGCCCGTGGTGGGGGCTTGCGTGCGCACCGTTAAAACGTAAAAGCGAACATTTCATGTAAAAAGCCTCCCGAGCAAGGGAGGCTTAAAATTTGTAATTTATCTGTGTTTCTTTTTCATCTTTTGTGTTTGTTTTTTAAAGGGCTCCCTTAGGCTCTTTTTTGTTTGGGGTTTAGTATTTTTCGTCTGCGCCTTCGGCACTTGGTTTATCGGGCGCACAAGGCAGTCGGGGGAGAAGCCTATAAGATCCTCGCGGTGGCACTTTTTAAGCGCATCAATGACCGTCTTTCTGTTTTCAGGACGGTTGTACTGCAACAGCGCGCGCTGTAATTTCTTTTCCTCGTATGTTCTCGGCACATAAACGCTCTTGCCGTTCAGCGGATTTATGCCCGTATAGAACATCGTTGTTGAAACAGTACCGGGGGTGGGATAGAAGTCCTGCACCTGCTCGGGCGCGTAGCCGCTTTTTTTCAGATACACTGCAAGCTCAACTGCGTCGTTAAGCGTGCTTCCGGGATGGCTTGACATAAGATAGGGAACAAGATACTGCTCCTTACCGTATTCACGGCAAAGATCGAAATATTTCTTCTTGAATTTCTCATATACGGAGATATTCGGCTTGCCCATGCAGTTCAGCACATTCGTTGAACAATGCTCGGGTGCAACCTTAAGCTGACCGCTTATGTGGTCACGTACAAGACGGCGGAAAAACGCATCGTTTTCGTCAAGCATAAGATAGTCAAATCTTATGCCCGAACGGATAAACACCTTTTTAACCCCGGGGAGCTTCTTTATTTCATCAAGCAACTTGATATACTCGGTATGGCTGACTTTGAGGTTTTTGCACGGTGTCGGTGCAAGACACTTTTTCCTCGGGCATATGCCGCTTGTTTTTTGCTTATCACACGAGCTGTAGCGGAAGTTTGCCGTAGGCCCGCCGACATCGTGTATATATCCCTTGAAATTGGGCATTTTCGTTATAATCTCCGCTTCCCTTACAACGGATTGTATACTGCGGGAAACAACGCTTCTGCCCTGGTGGAAAGCTAAAGCACAGAAATTGCATCCGCCGAAGCATCCCCTTGTGTGGGTGACGGACAGGGAAACCTCTTCAATAGCGGGCACACCGCCGTCCTTTTCATATGAAGGATGGTATGTGCGCATGTAGGGAAGAGAATAAACACGGTCAAGCTCCTCACGTGTTAAAGGAGGCATAGGAGGATTTACAACCAGCATTTTGCCGTCATAATATTCTGTCACGGCTTTGCCGTTTACGTGGTCACACTCTGAATACTGCTCTCCGAATGCCTTTGCGTAAAGCGCTTTGTCGGTTTTCAGGTTTTCGTATTCGTAGCCCTTGACAAAATCAAAATGTATTTTATCGTCATACGTTGTAAGATATGCCGTGCCTCTTACATCGTGTATCTTTTTTACGGGCACGCCGTCATTTAAAAGCTTTGCGATACGCAAAAGGATATTTTCGCCCATTCCGTAAGTCAGAAGGTCAGCACGGCTGTCAACAAGAATACTGCGGCGCACCTTGTCGTCCCAATAGTCATAATGTGCAAAACGGCGGAGCGATGCTTCAAGACCCCCGATTATTATCGGTACGTCGCCGTAAGCCTCCCTTATTCTGTTACAGTAAACGATAACTGCCCTGTCGGGGCGCTTGCCAGCATGACCTCCGGGCGAATAATAGTCGCTTGAGCGTTTTTTCTTCGCCGCTGTGTAGTGCGCAACCATTGAGTCGATATTGCCCGCACTTACAAGAAAGCCAAGACGCGGACGTCCGAACTCCTTGAATGCTTCACAGCTTTTGTAATCGGGCTGTGGGAGCATTGCAACCGTAAATCCCGCACTTTCAAGCACACGGGAAATAATTGCCGCACCGAATGAGGGGTGGTCAACATACGCATCACCGCATACGTATACAAAATCGGGAACACCCCAACCGAGGGCATCGGCTTCAGCCTTGTTTATAGGTAAAAATCCGTTATTTTTTTCTTTACTCATTTTAAAATTCCTTATTGCTGCATTTGTTTTATTTCGTCTGCGTTACCGTTACCATACCTTACGGGTATACTGCCGAGTATAAAGGATATTAGAAATGTCGGAGGTCCGATATAACAAAGAACTTCTGCGGTAATATCACCTCTGTACTCACGTGTGAAATGTATAAACCCGCATACGCAAAGCCAGTAAAATATAACGACGGAAAATGATAAAACAGTTGAAATGATGTAGCACACTCTGACAGGTGTGCGCATTTTATACTTCAAAGTTTTATAAACGCTTCGGATAAAAGAAAGCTCCGAAAGCAGAATGGGCACTGTTATGGCTGTATAGACAAAAGTTGCAAAGGCGAAATCATCCGCTACCAAAGGATCATCATTCGAGTGGTCAGTTTTGATGCTGTAGTAAGACGTAATTATATTCGACATAAAAACCACCACGGAAATCACGAAAAGAAAAAGGCTTATCCATAAAAAAATACGATGCTTTTGCGGTTTGTTTTTTTCGTTTACATCAACCATTTACATACCTCCGCATAGTAAAAATAATTTTTTATCGGTATTGAATAAACATCAAAAGTCAATATAAAAAATTCATAAAAATTAAGCTTTATATTCGTACAAATTGACGGAATTTTTTTTGCCGTCTTCCCTTGACTTTTGATGTTTTCTAATATATAATTGTAGTCACTTGCACACAATATATGGTGTTGCACAGTGCTCTATAACAATATATTGAACAAAAATACATTTTTTCTGTACACACACTACATGTATTAAAAAACGTGTTTTTTATATTATATAACACTTTTTTGTATATTTCAAGTGTTCGGAGTAAGAAAGGAAATTTAAAATGATAACAATGATAAAGAAAAGGGACGGACGTGAAGTTCCGTTTAATATTGAAAAGATTGCAAATGCAATTTACAAAGCGGCAGAGGTTCTCGGCGGTCAGGATTATTATACGGCAATGAAGCTTGCATGTGAGGTTGCCGAAAGAATAGAGGAAGAGTCAAAGACTCTCGGAATTATGCCCACTGTTGAACGTATTCAGGACATGGTCGAAACCGTTTTGATCGACAACGGACATGCAAGAACAGCAAAGGAATTTATCCTTTACCGTGCTGAAAGAACAAGACTTCGTGAGATGAACACGAAGCTTATGAAAACGTATGAAAATCTCACATTCAAATCGTCAAGTGAGGTTGACGGCATGCGTGAAAACGCAAATATTAACGCCGACACGGCAATGGGCACAATGCTCAAATACGGCTCTGAAGGTGCAAAGCAGTTTTACGAAATGTTCGTGCTTGACCCGAAGCATTCCGCCGCACACCGTGAGGGCGATATACATATACATGACCTTGACTTTTTCACGCTTACCACAACATGCTGTCAGATAGATATCGAAAAACTGTTCAAAAACGGATTTTCAACGGGCCACGGCTACCTCAGAGAGCCGAATGACATCGCATCTTATGCCGCACTTACCTGTATTGCGATTCAGGCAAACCAGAACGACCAGCACGGCGGTCAGAGTATACCCAACTTTGATTATGCCATGGCAAACGGCGTAAAGAAAACGTATAAAAAGCTTTATACAAGAAACCTCAAAAAAGCAATAGAGCTTCTCGGAAATGAGGAAGATGCTGCTAATGTTACAAAGAATATACTTGAGAATATAGAAAAGAACATGGGAAAATGCCCCGCACTCGGCGACGATCCTGTTTATGCATCAGCAGAAGCGAATGCTTTGACGGAAAAATACGGCGAGGATGTAGCGAAGAGGATATCCGCATTTGCAAAGCGCGAAACACTTCCCGAAATTGAAAAAGCGACATATCAGGCGATGGAAGCGCTTGTCCACAATCTCAACACGATGAACTCACGCGCAGGTGCGCAGGTGCCGTTCAGCTCTATCAACTACGGCACGGACACATCGGCGGAAGGCAGACTCGTTGTTAAAAACCTCCTTTTGGCAACGGACGCAGGTCTCGGCAACGGCGAAACACCTATCTTCCCCATTCAGATATTCAAAGTAAAAGAGGGCAAAAACTACGAACCGGGCGACCCCAACTATGACCTTTTCAAGCTTGCCTGCAAGGTGTCGGCTAAGCGTCTTTTCCCCAACTTCTCATTCCTTGATGCACCGTTCAATCTGCAGTACTACAAGGAAGGTGATAAGAGCTCGGAAATTGCTTACATGGGATGCCGTACAAGGGTAATTGCAAACTACTATGACAAGACAAGAGAAACTGTTTCCGGAAGAGGAAACCTCAGCTTCTCGTCGATCAACCTCCCCAGAATAGCAATAAATGCACACGGAAATGTTGACACGTTCTTTGATGAGCTTGACAGAAAGATAGGCCTCGTTGTCGATCAGCTTCTTGACAGATTCAAGATACAGAGTCAGAAGAAGGTATACAACTATCCCTTCCTTATGGGTCAGGGTGTATGGCTTGATTCCGAGAAGCTTGGCCCGTCCGATACAGTGGGCGAGATACTTAAGCACGGTACACTTACAATAGGCTTTATAGGACTTGCCGAAGCGCTTAAAGCACTTATAGGCAAGCACCACGGCGAAAGCCGCGATGCGCAGAATCTCGGTCTTGAAATAATCGGATTTATGAGAAAAAGAGCTGATGAAGCAACGAAGAAGTACGGACTCAACTTCTCGCTTATCGGTACACCCGCTGAAGGTCTTTCGGGCAGATTTGTCCGTATTGACAGGGCAAAATACGGTTCTATACCCGGAGTTACTGACAGAGATTATTATACAAACTCCTTCCATGTTCCGGTATATCACGGAATATCCGCGTTTGATAAAATTAAGCTTGAAGCACCTTACCATACCCTTACAAACGGCGGACATATTACGTATGTTGAGCTTGACGGAAATCCTCTTGAAAACCTTGACGCATTTGAGGCTGTTGTCCGTTGCATGAAGGAAAGCGGTGTCGGATACGGTTCAATAAACCACCCTGTTGACAGAGACCCTGTTTGCGGTTACACGGGCATTATAGATAACGAGTGTCCGCAGTGCGGCAGAAGCGAGGATGACGGCGGCCCCAAATTTGAAAGAATAAGAAGAATTACGGGATATCTTGTCGGCACTCTTGACAGATTCAACGATGCAAAACGCAGTGAGGTCAATGACAGAGTTAAGCACGGACTGAAGGAAACTGTAACGGAGCTTTGATATGAACATAACCCTTATCGGTATGCCCGGTGCGGGCAAAAGTACGGTGGGTGTACTGCTTGCAAAGTCCATGCTTATGGATTTTGTCGATACAGATCTGCTTATACAACGTAAATACAACATGAGTCTTTGTGAATTTATCGGGAAATACGGTGAGGAAGAATTTAAAAAGGCTGAAAATGACATCATTTCATCACTTGAATGTGAAAATACGGTCATCGCTACGGGTGGAAGTGCGGTATACGGCGACGAAGGAATGAAGCATCTGTCAAAAATTTCCTGTATAGTATATCTCAAAGTGCCTGTAGAAAGCCTTAACGAAAGGCTTTCCAATATCAAAACACGCGGTGTTGTCATGAGAAAGGGCGAAAGTGTTGAAGAACTGTTTGAAAGACGTGCCCCGCTTTATGAAAAATACGCACAGATAACCGTTGACTGCTCTTCTTTGAGGGCAGAGGAGTGTGTCGATGCAATAATCAAAAAGCTTAAAAAATAAATCAAAGGGACAAGCTCAATTCACCATGGGCTTGCCCCTTGTTATTTGATACGTTCAAAATAATAATTAGACAAAACTTTACAATTTATTTATGCGTACTGTCAGTATATATGATAAAATTTATAGAGTCGGAATTAAAAATGCTTTGGAGGAATTATGAAATTTAAAAGAGTTTTATCAGCCGTCACAAGCGCCGTGATGCTATTTACACCTGCGGTTTATGCGGATTTGCATGAGGATGCGGCGGCTATGTATGAAGCACTTGCAGAAGTCAGCGCCAATATTCCCAATATGCTTGCTGTCGATGCTGAGGTTGTAAGCACAGGT